>JAYULK010000056.1:0-47521 GCA_043763635.1 Chitinophagaceae bacterium | reverse complement strand
CCCAGGGCGTTACCAGTTTATCGGTGTACTCATGCTTCATACACAAATTTATAAATAAGGCAAATTGACAGAAAATTTTCAATTGCAAAATCTGGGTTCAGCAAAAATTTATGGAAAATATTCTTAGCATCATCTTAGAATAAAAACCATCATGCTAAAGCTCTTATTTTCCTTTGCAATCCTTGTTACTACCTGCACAAATTCGTCTATTGCTGAACCAGATTTGTACACTAAAAATGAGGACATTACTACGGTTCAAACAAAATATAAGGAAGATTCGTGGGAATATTTTCTGCAGCATCTTCCATTAGCTAACGAACCCATTTTAAACTACAGAGGCGAAGCCATTGCGGATCAGGCTAAACATGTAGCTGTGATAAAGTATGATGTTGGCAAAAAAGACCTGCAGCAATGTGCAGATGTATTAATGCGTTTACGTGCAGAGTATCTCTTTCAACAAAAAAGATTCAAAGAAATAGGCTTTCATTTCACCAGCGGCCATTCCTACACGTGGGCCATGTACAACAAGGGCCTGCGTCCGGTTGTTAAAGGAAATAATGTAAGTTTTAAAACCATAAGTCCTTCTGGCGAAACCCATGCTTCTTTACGCAGCTATTTAGATGTTGTATATACTTATGCTAATACGGTTTCTTTATCTAAAGAATTAAAACCAGCAACCGGATTTGCTATTGGTACAGTAATTATTCAGCCGGGCTTTCCCGGGCACACCTGCATTATAATTGATGAACTTAAAAATGACAAAGGAGAAACACTTTATAAACTTGCAGAAGGATTTATGCCTGCACAATCAATGTACGTACTAAGTAATCCTAACAATAACAATGATCCCTGGTATAGACTACATAAAGGAACACTCAGAACATCAAGTTTCATTTTCGATTTTTACCTTTTACGAAAATTTGAATAAGTTTTGTAGCTATATTGATAACTATTATCCAACTATTAAAACAATTGTTCATCGAAATGAAACCTGGGGAAGGCGGATAATTTCCGGCATTATTCCGGCGGGCTTTTATCGATAAAAGCCATGTCAAATGAAAGGTTTTATAATACACTAATACGAAGCTTTCATCTACCAAAAAAAAAGTAAAAGCGTTGTAAAATAGTTATGCCTTCAGGCACCTTCCTTTCCTTTCTTTCCCTAATCTTGGATCATTCGTAAGCCAATGCTTAGTGCCCTTCTTCCACCTCTTTTTTTTGTGTTGGTTTCGATTGCCTGATGCGGTAACTGAGGGTAAAGTTTATCTGACGTCTTCTGAATTGAGAATTGCTTTCGGTATAAAAATTATCACCCTGGCTAATTGACCTTGACTTGCGGGTATTAAACACATCAAGCACGTTAATATTAGCAGTTCCCTTTCCTTTAAACACATCTTTGCTTGCAGCGAAATCTGCATAGTATAAAGATTTGCGCCTGCCTTGTGCTGTTTTTTGTGGCGCTTCATAATTTCCACGGGCCTGGAGTTCTATATTATGCGGCAAATTGAATCGTGATGTTTGCCTTGCAAACCAACTATAGGTAGACGCCTTGTAGCTTTCAAGAATATTGCTTCCATCAATATCCGCATGAAACAAATTCAAATTCACATCAAGTTTCCACCAGGGGTTCAACGTCAGCGCTCCTGTAAATTCAGCACCCCATGCTATTTCAGATAGAAGGTTCTCTGGCATTGTTGTAGAATTGCCTTCGTTATCCACTGTGCGAATACGATCAATTCTTCCTTTGGTGCTGCGATAATAAAATCCGGATGATACAGAGCCTTTATCAAAAGATTTGATGTGGCCAATTTCTCCGACATTACTAAACTCAGGATCAAGATCGGGATTACCACTGGAGAAATTGCGGGCATCGGCGAAGGTCATGAAAGGACTAAGGTCGTTATAAAATGGCCTTCGTACACGGCGGCTGTAGCTAACCTGTAGTGCGTTCTCTTTTTGCAGATCGAATGTAACATGTGCACTGGGAAAAAAGTTAAAGTAAGTTCTTGGATTTACTTCTTTTGTTTTTTCTAAAGTGGTCTTTACATCTGTCCACTCTGCACGCAGCCCTGCCTGGTAGGAAAAACTTTTGACTTTATTACCCAGTATGCCGTAAGCAGCATGAATATTTTCATCGTACACAAAAACATTTTCAAGGTTGGGCAAAGGAACAAACTGGCCAGAGGTGTTTTTTTCAGTTACCACGAAATCGTTAATCATATCACGAAAGCTGCTCCGGATGCCTGTTTCAAGCTTTCCATCCTTGCCTATAGGCTTTACATAATCAAGCTGAACTAACCACTGCTTTTCGTATTCATCGTTAGGCGATTGTTGCACGATGGATTTAGCAATATCCTGTGTTCCATTAGAAGCGAAATAATTTTGCGTAAAAAGCTGGTTCGAGCTTTCCCAATTATCAATGTATTTGCCAGCTGCTGTAAGCTCATGATCCCTGGCACCAAAGGTTTTTTTATAATTAAGACTATATTCTGAATTTGGTTCCTGTTCTTTTTCATCCTGGCGGCGGGTGATGATGTTATTTAATTTAGACAGGTTATTGAAATAATCTTCGTAACGTATATCCATTGTTCTTGTAGCATCACTACGACGAAAAAGATAAGAGGTTGTTAGAACACTTTTCTCTGTAAAATAATAATCAAGACCTCCGCGGATATTATTGTTTAATGCTTTTATTGTGCTCTTTGTGTTTTGTTTTAAAATAAACGTGGTATCCGGGCCATATACCTCCTGGTATAAGCTGCCAATGCCTGGTTGGTTGCGGTAAGCAATACCATAATTAATGAAGAAATTAATTTTCTTATGCCTGTAATTAAAATTAGTAGCGGCGCCAAAATTGGTAGGGTTACCGGTTATTAATTCCACTAAACCATTAAAGCCTTGCTGGTTAGTTTTTTTTAAAACAATATTGATGATGCCTGCATTGCCTTCGGCCTCGTAGCGGGCTGATGGATTGGTAATGATTTCTACCCGCTCAATCAAACTTGCAGGTAACTGCTGCAACCCTCCACCACCTTTTATGCTTACCAGGCCAGATGGTTTTCCATCAATCAGTATGCGCACATTATCACTGCCACGAAGCTTAACGGTACCTTCAGGGTCAACAGAAACGGACGGAATATTTGTAAGTATGTCAGAGGCCGAACCACCTGCATTGGCAAGGTCTTTACCAACATTAAATATTTTTTTATCAAGCGATAACTGCATGTAACTCTTTTCTGCCTGTACCACCACACCATGCAATACAGTTGTTTTTGATGCAAGCCGCACAATACCCAAATCATGCTTCGAATTTTGTATTGAAAGAACAAATTCATTTGTAGTAAATGCAGAATAGCCTGTAAACTCCATCACTGCATAATAAGCACCAAAAGGAAGAAGGATTGAAAACCCGCCGGTTTCACTAACCACCTTCCCTTCTACCAGCTTCTTATTATTCCTGTCAAAAACCTGCACTGTAGCAAAGGCAAGTGGTATGGAAGAAACAGAATCAATGAGCTTACCTGTTATAGTTGCTGCATTTTGTGCAAATAAATGTTGGGTGCATAAAAGGGTACACAATAGAATGATGCATTGGAACCTTCGATACTTCATGTTGAGGATAAGAAATAAAAGTGTGTAAACAACAAATATACTGCACTGAAATTTTTAAGGAAACAAGAGACTAAAAAGAACTACTCAGTATATTGCCTTCAGGGTAACTCTATAACTTCGGTTCTCAATATGTGTATTACGGATTGCGTTTATCGAGGGAAACGGAGTTGTGTAAATAATACATTTGCTAATTTAGTATGCCGTGTCCTGCAGTTGCACTAAACGCGTCACTGAGACATGGCAAGAACCCAAAGAATAAAAAATTATTTTGTAGCCAACTGCAGCAATTCTATTGATCTTCTGTTGCGTCGCACACTGCATCGTTCGTAAATTCTACTCATCAATTTTATGACAGTACCTTGTCGCAAATGTGGGATATTAGTTTATCTATGTCTCTTAGGAGTCTTCCGTTCCTCCTCGAATTTCTGTTCTTCGTTCACACCCTCTTACAGTTGCATAGCTTCTTCCATGGTGTCTTTAAGAGCTCCAGATGCCTCGTCAAACAATACATCTTTTGTTTTTTTTGAAGCCTTATTATCATTCGACCGTTTAATGGTTGCCCTTATCGGGTCCAGCACCTCAAAAAAACTGCCCACCTGCTTTTCGTAGCGATCATCAGTTTCCATGGTTTTCAATACATCTTCATAGGCATCCAATATGCTGTACATTTCCTTTACATTGTCTGTAGTATGCCGCCGCGGAATACGGTGGAACAACTCGCTAAGTTTTTCTCTTATGTCCTTCATTTGTTATTGAGCTAGCGCAAAAGTACCAACTATGCGGTGCAAATGAATTCGTGGACCCGGCGCACATTTAAAAACTGGTTCATTCCCTTGTATCTATCTTACCACTGCCTATCTTAATGCCATGCCCGTAAAGCAAACCATCCAATATAATTATGGCATTTTCTTTATAACCATCACTTGCCAAAATAGTTTGCATTAGATGTTCATTTATCTAGCTCCATCAACTGACAATCACCTGGTCCCTGCTCTCGCAGAAAAGCTGGGAAATGAGATTCGGCTCGCAACTAAAGTTGTTCAAACCCGCTAATTTTAAATTATTGGCTATACACATTATAGCTTAACCTCGTTCCCTTTGAAGTATAACTTACCCTCTATCCCTCTGTAGTATAGCTTACCATCTTTCCTTTTGAAGTCTGTGATAGTTTTTCCATCATAACGAAACACGCCACTTATAATAGAACCTAAAGCACCAAACCAAATACTTCCATCCTTAGCTTCCAAAATCCCACAGAGCGCTCCTGGTCCTTCTACTGACAATATTTCGGTTAACTTGGGCTTTTTATTGTACAAGGACTTTTGATCATACCGGGTAAGTGCCCAGACATTCTTACCAGGAGAATTTACCCCACCAGTAGTCCAGATGTTTCCTTTTTTATCTTCGATTATTGCAAAAGCATGCCTCGGCGAAAAATTGGTAAAGGTACTGCCGTCATAGCGCCAAAGACCATCAGAGTTACTGAACAAAATATTTCCTTTTCTATCTTCGATTATGCACCCAACGTTCTTAAAAGCTTTGCCGTCTTTATTGGTGAGAGTGGTAAATGTTTTTCCATCATAAATGCGGACTCCGCCATCTGTGCTAAACCATAATTTACCTGTTTTGTCTTCAAGGAAAAGCTTTTCTTTCGAGTTTTGAAAAGATTTCCCATCGTACCGGCTTGATCCAACTGAAGTGCCGAACCAAATGTTACCTTTTTTATCTTCATAAATAGAAAAAACCATATCACTGGCAAGCCCCTCCTTTGTTGTAAAATGCTGAAAAGATTTCACCTGCCCGACTCCGTTATTCAGGCGGGCATTGTAATAATAAACACCTGAATCTCTGGAAGCGAACCAAAGATTTCCTTTTCGATCTTCCAGAACATCCCAGAAGCTGGGCGAACTTATTTTACTTGTTAGATTGGTAAATGATTTTCCATCGTATCGAAACACCCCATTAAAGGCAGCAATCAAAATGTCTCCATTTTTAGCTTGCTTTACATTGCGAACCATACTATTAGGCCCGTAGGAAGTGACTGTGTCTTTGGTTTCAGAGTTGATATTATTTTGGGGGAGGTCTGTTTTGTTTTGTCCAAAGGAAGTGTGAACAACAACCATCAAGAACAAAGTATATATGTGTACGTATTTCATAAATTATTTTCTACTACAAAAGAAAATCAAGGATAATAAGTATGTTTTATTAATGCCCGAAAGTGTTCTTTCACCTAACGATTCATTTCAATTCTCTTAATTTCTGCAATTGCTTAAAAGCTTCATTTTCTTCCTTGTCATTTAGCTGCTTCATGGAGAGTTGATAATTCTTTACAGCCTCTTTTTTATTTCCCGAAATCAGGTAGGCTTTGGCTAATAAATTATGGTATTGGTAAAAGCTACCGTTGGTTTTTAAATTGAATTCTAGTATTTCTATGGCTTCTTTCAATCGGTTCATTGCCATTAACTTTTCTCCAATTTTAGCAAGTCCATTGCCACCCCTAAGGTTATATAAATAGTAGTTTTTGGGGTCAGCTATCAGCTGTTTATATTGCTTGATGGCTAGCTTGGTTCCTCCGGTTAAAACCAATTTCCAGATTAATTCACCGTAGTCCTTTTTCGAAGTATTTATATTGCTTTCCTTCCGGATCACTTTATGTAGGTATTCGGTCGAGATTGCCACCTGAACATCTTTTCCGCTTTCAGTGTCGCTGGAGCTGGATGAGATAACCCCTATCAAATGTCCGTTTGCATCTATTACAGGAGATCCGCTTGAGCCTGGTGTTGGGCCTTGGGACAACCGCTCAATAAGGATGTCCATCCCTAATTTTCTTAAGATTTTCCCTTCGGTGATACGAGTGGTACTATCCTCATAAGCTGCACTTAGAATATACACTTTTTCGCCGGATTTTATTTCACTGGTTCTGGGCTTCAGCGGATAGATATTTCGGGAAGCTTTCTTTACGGAGAAAACAATCCAATCCCTCTCAACTATTGACGAAGTATTACCTTCTATCTTTTCAGAAGGTTCTTCATTTATTAACTTATCAATCACAGCAGAATCATTCCTATTACCTTTGGGCTTCATGATCCACGATTTCAGGTCACCGTTAATTTCTACGCCCGTTGTCTTTCGATTTTTTGCAATCCACAAAATATGTTTTGCTGTTGCGGCCAAGGTGTCTTTACCATAATCGATGAGGAACCCAGTTCCTGCATACTGGAAAGATGGATCAATATAACTGTCACCATTTTTATATACCACATTGTTGGTAAGTGCAATAAAGGGCCATTGCTCTTTCGGTTGATTAATCCAAATCTCTTTTGGTTGTGCTAGGCATGATAAGGGAAAGAGAAAGATGATTAAGACATTTTTCATTAAGCGTAATGAATAGATGTGTAGGTATTTCATGATTTTTTCTTTTTTAGTAAACAAACTGTGGCTAAGCAGGTGGAAATAATTCCGGAGCATGAAGTCTTTTATAGTTTCAAACTTTTATTTCTTTGCTACGAGGTTCATGCGGAATCCAATGTCATCCGAAACAATTTCATCAGCCAAACTATTAAAGGACATTCCTGATTTATAAAGGATCCCCCAAACAGTTCGATCAATGACCAATTCGCCATACGCTTTTACAATAGCGCCATTAACTTCTATTTTGACTGGAAAAGTAACCGGGTGTGTGATACCTTTTATGGTCAGGTTCCCTGTAATCTGCTTATCCTCACCATTTGTTGATGTGACCTGCGTAATGGCGAATGTAGAAATAGGGAATTTTTGAACATCGAAGTAGTCGGGCGACTTTAAGTGTTTGATCGGGCTGTTTTTATGCTTCTTGTCTTTATACTCAATTGAATTCATGTTCATTTCAACAGTACCGCCCAAAAGTTCACCTTTTTCAAACATCAACTCACCATTTGATATTTGAACGTACCCTGTATGTTCCTGTTTACCCAATAGCATTGACCCTTTCCATTCTACAACACTTTTCCCTGTATCTATGATATATTTATCAGTGCCAACGAGTCTCTGGCTTACAGAGCTTGCCAATGCATTGTTTTTATTTCCCTCTGTTACCGGTCCGCCGCAACCGAAGAATAATGGAGCAATAATAATAATTAAGTAATTGATTGATGTCTTATTGTTCATACTAAAGAATAATTTGATTAATAATAATTTCAAATGATTTTGAAATCCGGTGATACACATTATTTCTGATCCTCTTCACCTTTAAAATCAGTTATGGTCTTTCCATCGTAACGATACACGCCACCACCAGAGCCAAACCAAATATTTCCTTTCGCATCTTCTAAAATCCCCAAAAGCATTGCTGGACGTGACTGTGACTTTATTTCGGTTACCGTTGGCTTTTTACTATACAAGGAATTTGCATCATAACGGGAAAGTGCCCAGCCCTGCCCACCAGGAGCACCAGGAGGATTTGTGCTACCTGTAGTCCAGATGTTTCCTTTTTTATCTTCGATAATAGCATAAGCCCCCCTCTGCGATACCTTGGTAACGGTGCTGCCGTCATAGCGCCAAAGACCATTTTCAAGGAAGAACGTACTGCCTTTTCTATCCTTGACTATCGATCCACCGAGCCAGATATTGCCTTTTCTGTCTTCGGTTATACCCCAAACATTGTAAAAGGCTTCACCGTCTTTGTTTCTGAGGATTGTAAATGTTTTTCCATCATAATAACAGGCATCGCCCCTTGTTCCAAACCATATTTTACCGGTTTTGTCTTCCATGATTGTATTAATATCGTTATTAGGAAGTCCGTCTTTCGTTGTAAAATTCCGGAAGGATTTCCCATCATAACGACTTATTCCATTTGCAGTACCGAACCAAATATTACCGGCTCTATCTTCATAAATATGAAGCGCCATATCACTGGCAAGTCCATCCTTAGTTGTAAAATGCTGAAAGGATTTACCATTAAACACATAAACACCCGAATCTTTGGTACCGAACCAAAGATTTGCTTTTCGATCTTCCAAGACATCCCAGAAGCTGGCGTAGCGGGGCGAAATTATTTTACTTGCTAGATTGGTAAAAGAAGTTCCATCGTATCGAAACACGCCTAAGTAAGAAGCAATCAAAATGTCTCCGTTTTTGGCTTGCTTTATATTCCGAACCATACTCATAGGCACCCTGGATGTGGCCGCCTCTTTAAGTTGAGACTCGGAGTAACCTGCTCTGTTGCCCTTAGTATTATCTTGTGGTGCGGTTGTTTGATTTTGTCCACAGGAAGTGTAAAAAACAAACATTAATAACAAAGTGTAGACGTGTGCATATTTCATAATCATTTTATTTTCTCTCATAAAACCTTCCTGAATTTATCCTTTCCAAAAAATACCAGCGTTATTGCATTCTTGTCTTTGGTATCAAAAACCAATGAAGCTCCATCCTCCGCATTCACAAACTGGCCTTCGTCCCCAACCGGAACTACTTTATATCTGTAGCCCCTGTCATTGCCAAACAATATGCCTTCTGCAACATCAAATTTGATCTTCCATTCTTTATTATCAACGTTCACGTACTCACCTTCCAAAAGTTTCAAGTATTCAACAGGAACTTTTTTAATTAAGTCATCTGTTTTTATACCATTGTCTTTTAAGATTTTGATAGCGTTTTCGTTACCCGGATTTAGTTTTACAGATTTCCTATAATTTTCGATAGCCTCTGTTTTATTTCCTAGTGCCATGAGTGCTTCTCCATAGCTATCATAAACATTTGATGATTTAGGAAACACTTGTGTATTGAGTTTAAAAATTGCAACTGCTTCTTTCACTTTCCCAGGCTCCAGGAATTGGTATCCCGTCATGTTCATTTCGTTTTCAGTGAGGTAGTACCCTGCGGAGTCTTTAATGCGTTTATAATATTCAAGTGCAGCGGCAACTCCGTCTTTCTCTATCCGGTTTGAAAATGCACGAGCAAGGGATCTTTTTGGAAGGTTGTAAGATTTATCATAAAGAATGGCAGCAATGGCTACTGTCATTTCATTAAGAGGAGCTCGTCCTGTATTATTCAATAAAACGATGAATAATTTATCCGAAAGCCTTCTGGTGAGCTGTGTGTTGAAACCGGCTATCCCGCCTCCGTGACCGATCGTTTCTATTCGTTCCTGCGTGTTGCCTAAGGGAGTTTCGCCAATGCCCCAACCATAACCGTAATGACCTCCACCTGACGCAATATGTTTGGTAAATAACAGATCCATATTTTTCTTTTGCAGCAGTTGATTTCCGTACAATGCCTGATCCCAGAGATACATATCTTCTACTGTTGAATACAATGCTCCCGCGGCGTACGGCACTGACATGTCAATAAAATTTGAATTAACATAATGCCATCCGTATCGTTCATAGCCGCGGGCCCTCTTCTTTAATAAAGGCCTGGAATGATCGTAGCCCGTATTCATCATCTTAAGAGGAGTAAAAATGTTCTCTTGTAATACCTGCCCGTATGATTTACCTGTTACTTTCTCAATGATATAACCCAGTAGCATATAGCCTGAATTGCTGTAGGAATTTTTTTCTCCGGGCTTGAATTGCAGTGCTGAATCAGAGAACAGATTCACAAGCGCTGCCGGACTGTATGAATTAGGCTCGATGTTTTTCATGAACCCCGGAAACGAAGTCACATTCGGAATGCCGGAACTATGTGTGAGCAGGTGATGAATGGTAATTACCTCGCCATATTTTTTAGGATAGTCAGGAAGATAGGCAGAGATGGGCACATCTAATTTCAATTTACCTTTTTCAACCAATTGCATAATAGCCATGGCCGTAAATTGCTTAGTGATGGAACCCAACCTATGTTTCGTGTCGGGCCCGTTGGGAAGATTCCATTCCATATCAGCCAATCCAAACCCCTTTTTGTAAATAACTTTTCCTTTTTCAGCTACCAGAACAGATCCGTTAAATTTTCCATCTGCAGTATATGCGTTTATTAGCTTATCCAGTTTATCCACTTTTGCTTGTCCATAAGAGACATTAAAGATGCCTGTAACGATACAGACGTTAAGGAAAACAGTCTTGATAATTGTTCTTTTAGATTTACCCATCATTCATTTAATTTTTTCTGATAACGTAATAAGTTTTGGCTTCAAAATTTTTTAGCGCACCCGGTAGTTGATTATATGCGTTTGGATATAGTTCTCTATACGTTCATATCAAAAGCAAAATTCTGTTAGCTCCACTTATTCAAACGTACGCACCTGTGTTGCTGATCCTTGTAAATCAATTGTAAAAAGAATGTAAATGAGTGTAAATTCTGTGTTTAACGGCTTTTTAATAACCGGTTGCTGGTGTGCTTGATGATGTACTGACTTTTATAACCGTCAGCCTGGCAACTTAAGCCGATTGCAAAACCATAGTGCAAATATATTCTACTGCTCATTATGCGTTCGGTCACGCTGGAACTACTGCTGATAAGGGAAAAAAAAGCTGGCTGCGTCGGTTCAGCCAGCATAGTAGCAAACCGATGTGGTGCGTTCGCCTTAGTCTATCAGTTTGAGTGTGTCTCTTGAGTTTGACACTTAATTTTCTAAATTCTTCTACAACTGAGTATTGGCGTGGGGTGCTGTTGGTTTTTGTAAAAAATGTAGTGAGCCACCATTTATGCACACGCTGTATTTTTAGTTTGTTGGCTTATAGTTTTGTGGTATGCCATTTATAAGGGTTGAGAAAAAGAGTTCCGGTACTTACCTGCGTATACTGGAAAGCTATCGCAATAGCGAGGGCAAATCAACCAACCGTATTTTATACTCTTTGGGCAAGGTGGAAGATTATACTCCGGAACAATTGCGCAAAATAGGCATCAGGTTATTTGAGTTGGGAGGCGGTGAAGTAAAAACCTTATTACAAGGAGAGTTAAAGGAATTGGGCAGGTTCAATTATGGTTATCAGCAAGTGTATGGCAAAGTCTTGCAACATTATGGGCTGGATGATGTTTTCAGAAGAATAGAGAAAAAAAGCAAGCCCCACGGCCATGGTTCGTGTCCTCACGAACCAAATCTAAAACTCACACAACAAATCTTTTAAAAAAGCAAAATTCTTTTCATTCATTTCATAGTATCGTGCCGATGAATATTTATAATCAGATGGGTCTTTGACTAAGCTCCAGTGTTCCGCCAATGGATTATTATGAATATACTTTAGTTTTTGCATTGCTACCTCTTTGCTATAAAGCCTGATTGCCAAAGAATCTCTTTGCCAGAATTCGTAACTTTTATTGTTTGCAGATACTTTGTATGGCAATAGAGATACGGGTGCTTCTTTCTTTAGTAGCTTTTTGAATTCATGCGCTGTGTATTTTAAAAAAGATCCTTGCGCTGTTTCTTTTCCATTCAATTCTTTTATTCGCCATATTAAATGAATGTGATTAGGCATAAGCACAAATGCAAAGACATCGATTTTATTGTTGCTGCTTAAATACTGTAAGGATTCAATAATTACATCTTTGTATTTGTCTTGTAACAACAATCTATGCCAGTTGTTAATGGTCGCTGTCCAAAAATATATTTCACCTATCTGAATAAATGATTTGCGATTATATTCTACTAAGCTTTTGTCCATTTACGCAAAGGTAAATGAGCAGTTGGCTTAAGTGTGGTTCGTGAGGACACGAACCATGGCGTTGAGGCACCTTACCGGGCTTTGTTGAAGAGTTTAAAAGTAGTTATTTCCTGTACGCTGCCTTAACATCAAATTTCCCCGGACGAACTATAAAACTTATGCCCCTGCTGCCTTCGTAAGGCATAATAGTTTTGCTTTTGATAAACTTTCCTTTTTGCCAAACCTTCGTGCCGTTGATTGTAATTATGGAATAATTGTTTCCGGGGAGTGTAATAACGGCTTCAGTTTCGTTAGGTATGGAAACACTGAGCTTAAACTCCTTATCTCCATTTTTAAATTCGGAAATAATTTCTCCTTTTACTGAAGGAACAAGTGTCTTTGCCTCTTTAATATTTCCGGGCTGCGGTTTTATTTGAAATCTTTTATACCCAGGTTCAAGCGGACTTATGCCGGCAATGTATTGGCTTGCTATAGTAGCGCCGCCGCCACTCCAGGCATGGTTTACTGTTCCTCCGCCAAATCCTTCCACACCTATCCCCCAGCCTTCAAATAAGGTGGTAAACCTTTCATCGTTTACCATTTTACTGAAACGCTTTTTATGCCGCGCCAGGGCATCTTCTTCAAACCCCATTACCATCATCGCCTCAAAAATATATTTTTCCATATACGGACTTGCATGTTCTTCTTCCTTAAATATTTTTAATAAGGCTGGATATTTTCCCTTTTCTGCCATGCCTGAAATAATAGCCAAAGCCTGTGTCCTGTCATCTGTTTTACCGCTATAGAGTGGATCACGATAAGCCTTAGTCTTATCATCCCAAAAGGTACGATTGAATGCTTCCTTAAAACTTTCTAAAGAAGCTTTATACATGTCCGCATCTTCTCTATATCCTAATTCTAAAGCAATATTGTACTGGCTTTTCAGCGCCAGGTAATACCATAAATTATACAAGGAGAGCATATCAATGTTATCTCCCCAATCGCCCCAGTTCCAACCTCCTTGTCTTAATTTTACTGTGCCCCTGCCATCTCCTTCCCACAAATCCAGGTAACGTTTTACTCCAGGGTATAGTTTCTTAATCGTTTCTTTATCGCCTGAATTAAGATAATAATTCCAGATGCCGTAGTACCCTATCGTAGCCAGATTTTGTGCAACTAATTCACTATCCCAATTTCCGGCAGGTGCAGGTGAAAACAAGCTGCCATCTTTGCGTTGCCAATCTAAAATTTCGTGAAGCCACTTTTTAGTTAATAGATCACTTGACCGGGAGAGAATATAAAATGTTTCACCTGATTCGTTCACAGCGTCGGCTGTCCACTGTGCTCTTTCCCGATCCGGACAATCCATGTAATTGTCCCTCATGGTTATATACAGTGTTCGTGCAGACTTCTCCCACAACTTATTTAAGAAAGAATCTGAGCTTTTAAAACTTCCGGCGAACTCCGTATCATAGCCTGTTTCGCGATATTTTAGTTCAACTGCTTTAACGCCTTCCGGAATAATATAATAAACCTTGTGCCCGTTCATCCAACCTAAATTTTCATATTCCTGTTGCCCTTTTTTAGTAATATACTCAGCACGAACATTTACTGTTCCGCCATTATAGACGAGATAATTATCTGTGCAAATCATTATATTTTTTCCGGCTTCTCCTTCAACTTTTAAATAAGGCGTTACCTGCGCATTATAGGGTAAATCGCAAATGATTGTATCACCCTTTCTATTTTGATGTACATAATTTTTCAAACCGGAATCTTTCCAGAAAGGAATAGGACGCTTTATCAAAACATTCCAGGGAGCATCGCCGGCTTCTCCTAATACTTTCGCAGAAGGCATGCTTCCATCTTTAAAATTTATATGTTGCCAATTACCCATTTCTTCTCTTGCATCGTATAAAATGCTTGATTCAGGCAACCGAAAATTAACAACCGGATATGGGCACGTTTGGTATGCAGAAAGCACAGAAGCTTTCCATGATTTATCTGATATGATTTCTACTCCGGGGCTTGTGCAATCAAATATTAATCCTGCCTTTCCACTGCTGTTATGAGAGAATCCATCCTTGCCGAAATACCACGATAGTATTGCAATAACATTTTGGCCTTTTTCCAAAAAAGGGGCAATGTCTATCTCATCATAATAAGTGTCCTTAGGATTGGGACCTCTTTTTAAACCACCTTCAAACACCACTATTTTCCCGTTGATCCATAACCAGTATTTGGAGTCAACTGCAATTTTAACTACGGCTGTTGAAGGCTTCGTTTCTAAAGAAACTGTTTTTCTAAAGGCATGCCAGCTATTGGTAACACTTTGGCTTTCGAAAGCAGTTATCCAGTTAGCCTTCCAGTCTTGGGAAAAGGATTTATGAAACAAACCGGTAAAGAATAAAAAAACGAAGAGAGATTTTTTGAATTGTAAAGGCATCTGAATCTATTAATTTTTATAGGTTATAGTGTATTTTACCCGCAGCCATCTCACCGATCTTTTGTGTGAATGGTCAGTGGTGAATGGTGAGTGAATCAGCTTTATTGACTACCGATTAAAACTATTCACGAAACCAGCCAACCATTTATGACACAACCTCTAATACTTTGCACACTTACCAGACTTTACCAGGTTCCTGGGTTGAAGACTTCGATCTTGCAGGTAAGAAAACAATTCTTTGGTTGAAGTGAAAGTTGTTCCTCACGGTAAAGTAATTACTAAGAGACATACTTTCCATTCGAAGATGCAGCTTTTGCAAAGACGGTTATTGTGAGATACGGATTTCTATAATGAAGAGGTAGTTTGGACTAATGGTTTGTTGTACCTCCGGAAGCTATTTATTAGAAACCCTTGCCAGATTATAAGTCCATATAAATCCAACGAGTGGAATAAACAAAAGAAGGTACGTCATCCGATCCTTTACTGCCGGAGTAATTCTGCCAGCATTATGCAAGTTTACAAGTTTGTTAAGTGAAATGATGATTAAAAACATCCAACTAATTACTGCTGCTATTAACACTAATTCTTTTGCCATTTATTTTTTTTAAGATGTAAATAAACTAAATATTACCGATATGAATGAATGGCCAATTTGAGCGCTATGTAAGACTTTGACATGGTAACGAATTACTGGCAATAATTTACAAAATACAATTACCGAACCTTTCGCAAATGTTTTTTCGTTTGTATTAAAATACTATTGGGATGGGTTTCTTTTATAACCATGCACTTCAATCTGGAAAAAGAGCCATACATGATCCTATAGTTAGCAGCGTCATGGTTAAACATAGTAAGAAGGTATAGGCTACTCGTTCCTCGTAGGGTCAGGAGCACATCCCAGGCTTGCATAAAATCTTCAACACACATATAGCCCATGAAAAAGATTCCTAATTTTTCACCCTATCCCATTATATTTATCTTCTATTCATGAACCAAAACCCGGAACAACTTGCACGTGATGAAATTGATGCCGCACTTCTGTGGAGTGGCTGGATCGTGCAAAAGAAAAATAAGATCAACCTGCGTGCAGGTTTGGGTATTGCTGTTTGCGAATATGGCACAAATGTGGGCCCTGCAGATTATGTACTTTTTGTTGATGCAAAGCCTGTTGGTTTAATAGAAGCCAAACGCGAAGAGGAAGGCGTACGGCTTACGATGCACGAAGAGCAGTCCATTGAATACGCTACGGCAAAACTAAAATACATAGCCAACGATCCCCTACCCTTTGTATATGAAAGTACAGGTGAACTAACACGCTTTACCGACTACCGTGATCCGAAGCCCCGTTCACGACCGGTCTTTACTTTTCATCGTCCGCAAACATTTCAAAATTGGCTGAAGGAAGAAAGAACATTAAGGGCAAGAGTGCATGACATTACTCCCTTAGGCCCTGCCGGACTTAGAGATTGCCAGGTAACTGCCATCACCAACTTAGAAAAGTCGTTTCGTGAGAACAGACCCAAAGCCCTGGTGCAAATGGCAACGGGTTCCGGTAAAACATTTACTGCCATTACTTCTATTTACCGACTTCTAAAGTTTGCTAAAGCAAAACGAATTTTATTCCTCGTCAACACCCGCAACCTTGGCGAACAGGCCGAACAGGAATTTAAAAAGTTTGAACCGCAGGATGATAACCGCCTTTTTCCTGAACTCTATGGTGTAACCCGTTTAAGCAGTTCATTTATACCGCATGATAGCCAGGTGTACATCAGCACCATTCAACGTTTGTATTCCATTTTAAAAGGAAGTGAACTTGATGAACGCGATGAAGAAGAAGACCCTGCATCAAAAACATGGAAGAAAAAAGAACCCATGCCAGTTGTGTACAATGAAAGGACACCAATGGAGTTCTTTGACTTTATTGTGATTGATGAATGCCACCAGAGCATTTACAATTTATGGAAACAGGTGCTTGATTATTTTGATGCCTTTCAAATTGGCCTCACCGCCACACCCGATAACCGCACCTTTGGTTATTTCGATAAGAACATTGTATCAGATTACGGCTATAAAAAAGCGGTGGAAGATGGCGTCCTGGTTCCCTATAATGTTTTCGAAATAGAAACAAAGATCACCAAAGAAGGAGCAAAGATTTCGATTGGTGAATACATTGACCGCCGTGAAAAACTCACCCGCAAAAAGTTCTGGAACCAGTTAGATGAAGATGTAGAATACAGCAACAAACAACTCGATGATAAAGCGGTTAACGTAAACCAGATTACCTTAATCATACAGGCATTCCGTGATGCGTTGCCAGCTATGTTTCCTGATAGATACACCTCACCCCCGGCCCCTCTCCAACAAGTTGGAGAGGGGAGACCCAACGCACAGCCCTTGCCTGTCAACGACTCTGCAAATCATATAGACTCGTCGCAAAGCGAGCCGCGAAGCGACGCCCAGCTCTCCCCCTCTACAGCTCTGCTGGGGAGGGGGCCGGGGGGTGGGGTCTTCGAAGTGCCCAAAACTTTAATCTTTGCCAAGAGCGATTCGCATGCTGATGACATCATCAATATTGTTCGCCGTGAGTTTGCTGAAGAAAACAAGTTTTGTAAAAAGATCACGTACCGCACGGCTGAAGGGCCTGACAAAGAAGACCCGAAAACAGTGTTGCAGCAGTTCCGCAACAGCTATTATCCACGCATTGCTGTAACGGTAGATATGATTGCAACCGGCACTGATATTCGTCCGCTGGAAGTATTGCTTTTTATGCGTGATGTAAAAAGCCGTTCTTATTACGAGCAGATGAAAGGCCGTGGCACCCGCACCTGTAGCCTTGATGAACTGCGTAGCACCGGCACACCGGCAGCTAAATTCACCAAAGACCATTTTGTAATTATTGATGCCATTGGTGTAGAGAAAAGCCAGAAGACCGACAGCCGTCCGCTGGAAAAGAAGCCAGGCATGAGTTTGAAAGAAGTCATTGAAAGGATTTCGATGGGACAAAAAGATGAAGAGATGCTTTCCACTTTAGCCAACCGCCTTATACGATTAGACAAACAAATAACTGATAAAGAACGGGCCGCCTTTGCAGAAAAAGCCGGAGGCAAAACCATCAACAGCGTAGTAAAAGATTTGCTCAATGCTTATGATGCTGATACAGTGGAAGCCTTGAGGCTGAAGGCTGAAAGCGAAACGCCAAACGCAACTGAGGAAGACCTGCGTTTAGCATTTAGCGTTCAGCATTCAGCATTAATTGAAGAAGCAACCGCCGTAATAAACAACTACGACCTAAGAAATTTCATCATTGACGTTCGTAAAAAATACGACCAGTTTATTGACCATATCAATCCCGATGAAATATCAGCCATGGGTTGGGTGAAGGACAGCAAGGCCGCTGCCGAAAACATTGTACACGATTTTACGCAGTGGATTGAAGAACATAAAACTGAGATCACTGCCCTCCAAATATTTTATGCGCAGCCTTACCGCCGTAGGGAGCTTTCCTACGCTATGCTTAAAGAACTGGTTGAAACGATAAAGATAGGAAAGCCTATGCTGGCGCCACTTTCCGTATGGCAGGCTTACGAGCAGTTGGAGAAGGTAGCCGGAAGGCCGAAGAATGAATTGATGGCTCTTGTAGCCCTGGTGCGCCGGGTAAGTGGGATGGATGCTACCCTTACGGCCTTTGATAAAACCGTGGACAAGAATTTCCAGGACTGGATATTTCGCAAGCAGGCCGGCACCCTCAAGTACACCGAAGAACAGGTGCAGTGGCTGCGCATGATAAAAGATTATATAGCCACCTCCTTTCATGTAGACAGGGAAGATTTTGAGCTCGACCCGTTTAACAAGCAGGGTGGCCTTGGAAAGATGTGGCAGTTATTTGGCGAGGAATCAGATGCCCTGATTAACGAATTAAATGAAAGCCTGGTAGCATAATTTTATTGGAATGACCCAACACGAACTCGATACAATTATACAAAGCGGCGAAGGTTACAAAACCGAATTCAAGCGCAGCCTGAACACCGATTTTTCAAAAGAGTTATCGGCTTTTGCCAATTCTTCGGGAGGTAAAATACTTTTAGGGGTTGAGGATAACGGAGCCGTTAGCGGTGTTGTAATTGATAACACGCTCCGGTCGAAAATAGCTATGATGGCGTATGAATGCGATCCTTCCATATCGGTTGAACTGGAATCATTCAAAAACATTTTGGTTGTGCATGTTCCTGAAGGTGCTAACAAACCTTACCGTTGCACGGCTGGTTTTTATATACGCAATGGAGCCAGCAGCAGTAAGCTTGGCACCGCCGAAATCATTGGCTTTATACAAACGGAAGGCAGGGTAAAATGGGATGAGTTACGCAGCAGGTCCGCCGCCTATCCTGCAAACCTGGATACTGCCGGCATAGAGAGGTATAAAAAGCTGTCCGGGATAACTGCTTCTTTAACCAACGATGAATTATTAACCAACCTTGGTTTGGTATATCACGATGAGGCCATACCTGTTATAAACAACACCGGCGTTTTATTTTTTATGCAAACCCCATCACTGCTCATTCCGCAAATCACGGTGACGGCGGTGGTGTACAAGGGCACAACAAAAGTTACTGTCCTCGACAGGAAAACATTCGACGGCGGCATCATCTCCAATATTGACGAAACCATCCTCTTTTTAAAAAGGCATCTAAACCTTTCGTACGAAATAAAAGAAACGCAACGAAAAGAAATTTTAGAAATACCCGAAGTGGTGCTGCGGGAGGCCGTGGTGAATGCCGTAGCACACCGCGACTATTTTGAAAAAGGCGCCACGGCCATGATTGAAATATTTGACAACCGGGTAGAGATAAGTAATCCTGGGGGCCTGCCGGCTGGGTTAAAGCCCGAAGACTTTGGCAAACGAACGCTGTCCCGTAATCCTTTAATAACAGCCTTGCTTCACCGGGCAGGCTATATTGAAAAGTTAGGCACCGGCATATTGCGGATGAGGCAGGAGATGGCCGCCGCCGGTTTACCTGAACCACAGTTCCACTTTACCGGCTTTTTTACCATCACGCTGCCACGGGTGCATACACCGGAGAAGGCTATTTCCTTATCGTTGAATGTAAGTGCGAAACGGGTAGAGAGAATGATGTACCTGCTGCGGGAGTTGGCTACTGAAAAAGGATTAGATATTGTTGGCGCAGCGGATAAGTTTTACGTGGGAGAAAAGGTAGTGCGAAAAGACCTTTTACTGCTTCAGGAAAAAGGTTGGATAAAAAGTACCGGAACTACCAGCAACCGGGCTTATCGCCTTACTGAACAGGCAAATGAACAATTGATGCCTCGGACGATTGGATAAAATGTTCCAAGACGTTCCAAGACGTTCCAAGACGTTCCAAATGGTGACAGGAAGTATCAAGAAGTATCAAGAAGTATTAAGAAGTATTAAGAAGTACCAAAAGGTTCCAAGCGGAAGTGGAAAAAATATTAAAGGCTTCAAAGAAGTTCTAATGAATATCAATGAGTTAAAAGTAAATGTCTAAGAATGACCAAGTATGTCCAAGATTTTAAAACGTACCAACACCTACCGGGGAAGTCCAAACTGGAGCTTTTTACGGTATTGAGGTTTTGAAAAGAAAGACGGCCCAAGTCCGTATTAACTCCGTATCGAGGCCGCTCTTTTATGAACAACACGATTAAAAAATGAAGGATGAACAAACAATAAATGGATTGCCAAAATGTATCACTCATCCGCACATAACCGACGCACGGATTAATGAACTAATGAAAAATTGAACGCATGATAAAAAAAGAACTAATTGCAGAATTGTTCATTCAGTTTGAGCAGGCTGCGTATGAATACAAGAACATAGAATGCTGGAGTGCACGAGAGTTGCAGGAAATTCTTGGCTACAGCAAATGGGATAATTTCCTAAATGTCATTGCTAAAGCAAAAGCCGCCTGTGAAAATGCCGGTGCAAAAATTACAGACCATTTTGCCGACGTCGGGAAAATGGTTACTGTTGGAAGTGGTGCTCAGCGGGAATTGGAAGATATGGCTCTAACTCGCTACGGCTGTTACCTGATTGCACAAAACGGTGATCCCTCAAAACCGTCCGTAGCGTTTGCCCAAACCTATTTTGCCGTGCAAACCCGTAAGCAGGAAATCATTGAGCAACGCTTGTTGGATATTGACCGGGTATCGGCACGGGATAAGCTATCGAAAAGCGAAAAGAAACTATCAGGCGTTTTGTTTGAAAGAGGTGTGGACAGCGCCGGTTTTGCCATTATAAAATCGAAAGGCGATCAGGCTTTGTTTGGCGGTTTCAGCACCGGCGATATGAAGCGTAAATTAGGCGTGCCCGATGCAAGGCCGTTAGCTGATTTCCTACCTACACTTACCATAAAAGCAAAAGATTTTGCTAATGAGCTAACTAACCATAATGTGGTAGAGAAAGATTTGCGTGGCGAAAGCAATATCACGAAAGAGCATATTGATAATAACCTGGCTGTGCGGAAAATATTGAAAGAGCGGGGCGTACAACCCGAAGCATTGCCACCGGCGGAGGATGTAAAGAAAGTAAGCAGAAGAATTGAAAGTGACGGAAAGAACGTGGCGAAACCGAAGAAAAAATCTGAACTATGATTAATTGATTTTTTGAGTTGCTTGATTTTAGTTCCGTAAAAAAATCATTGTCATCATTTAATCATAAAAATCACAGTTCAGACAACTATTGAACAATGAAGGAGGAACAAACGATAAATGGATTGCCGAAAGATTGGAAGTGGGTGAAGCTGGGAGAGGTGTGCCATACAACGAGCGGAGGAACACCAAGCAGAAGAGAACCTAAATATTATCAGGGAAATATTCCTTGGGTAAAATCTGGTGAATTAAGTAAAGGACTTATTATTGACACGGAGGAAAAGATTTCAGAAGAAGCAGTCAAAAATTCAAGTGCGAAAATATTTCCAAAGGGTACCTTACTTATTGCCTTGTATGGAGCTACCATTGGAAAACTTTCTTTCTTAGGAGTTGATGCAGCAACGAACCAAGCCATTTGTGGAATCTATCAAAATGAAAATATCAATTCAGATTTCTTATTTAATTACTTGCTTCACAAAAAGCAAAAGCTAGTAGATCAGGGAATTGGCGGAGCACAACCAAACATTAGCCAAACGATTTTAAAGAACTTGGAGCTTCCGCTTCCACCGAAAGAAACCCAACAACGAATTGTTTCCAAAATAGAAGAACTCTTTAGCGAATTAGATAAAGGCATTGAAGAATTAAAAACAGCGCAAAAGCAATTAAAAGTTTACAGGCAAGCTGTATTAAAATGGGCATTTGAGGGAAAGCTGACAAATGAAGATGTAAAGGATGGTGAGTTACCGGAAGGATGGAGGCAAACAAATTTGGGTGAATTCATAATGCACATTGGTTCAGGTAAAAGTTTTAGGTGTGATGAGCGACCTCCTAAAGTAAATGAAGTGGGAATAATAAAAGTCAGTGCTGTCACTTGGGGTTTTTTTGATGAAGAGGAAAGTAAGACCTGTTTATCGACAGACTTGTTTAATGAAAATTACCTTGTCAAAGAAGGTGACTTTTTATTTAGTAGGGCTAATACGTTAGAATTAATAGGTGCATGTGTAATTGTAAAAGCTGTAACGAAGACTTTGATGTTAAGTGATAAAATTTTAAGGTTCACATTTCATAAAGATGTTTTGAAAAAGTATGTGCTTTATTATTTACGTTCACGAAAAGGCAGACGCGAAATAGAAAGATTGTCTACAGGCAATCAGGAATCAATGAGAAACATTGGTCAGGAAAAAATTAAACAGATTGCTATTCCAATTACAACCCCTGAAGAACAACAACAAATCGTTCAGGAAATAGAAAGCCGCCTTAGTGTTTGTGATAAAATAGAAGAATCAATAACAGCCAGCTTAAAACAGGCAGAGGCTTTACGGCAAAGTATTTTGAAGAAAGGGTTTGAAGGTAAATTGTTGCAATAAAGGCAATAAAGCAGTCTAATGGTTTCAAAAATGAAATATTGGTATTGGGTTTAGAAATTAAAATAAATGGTCATGCCCCTAATAACACTTAGAAATAAAATGATTATAAATTGCTTCCAGAAATAAGAATGCAATGCAACTTTTCGCTAATGCCAAACCTCATCAACAAGGAGTTATTTTCAGGATATGGTCTAGCTATCCGACCCATTCTTGGGAAGAGATAAAAAACACTTATCATCAACAGCTAAAAATTCTAAACTTAGAAATCACTGAAATGGCTGCTTTCTATTTTAAGTCATATAAGCCAAAAATTGCTTCTCTTCTTGAAAGGCATCAATTACAATATGAGAGTTACGAAGTTGAAGTGTCAAAAGCAGAACTTAATGATCCTGAAAATCTTGAATTGACCGTCTATTTTATTTTAAAACAATACAATTTAATTCAAAACTTTGGCCATTACATACTACTATCACATAGACTCGCCGATGGAACTAACTCTGAAGAAACCGTAATGCTTGAATTAAGTTTGGATTTGAGCATTCACACATACATTGAATAAATTATAAACTAGATTGAATACTAATTTAACCGTTTCAGATAATGAAAGCATTTATTTCCTATAGTCATCAGGATGCAGCGATGCTAGACATCTTGCACAAGCATTTGGCACAGCTCAAGAGAGACAATATTATCAACACTTGGACGGACCAAGAAATCACAGCAGGTAAGAGACTCAACCAAGCTATCTCTTCCTCTTTAAGCACTTCTAACTTATTTATTGCGTTGCTAAGTCATGAATATATTGCTTCCCGCTACTGTTATGAGACTGAGTTTGAAAAAGCGCAAGAGATGGAGCAGCAAGGGAAAATTATCATCGTGCCCATAATAGTTGAACCCTGTGATTGGCTGAACACCCCATTCAAAAACTTTAAAGCACTTCCAAAGGATGGCAAAGCCATTACCACTTGGGAAAACAAGAACACTGCCTTTCTTGATGTTGTACAAGGTCTCAGAAAGTTGATTGAATATGGAGACATTACTGAACCTAGCAAGGAGGCAAAACAATCCATTGTTCCTCTTTCGAGAAATTATCGAGTACAAAAGGATTTTGACTCAATTGCTAAAATAGAATTCATAGAAACAACTCTTAGGGAGATAAAGGAGTTATTGAAACGGTTTATGGTTGAGCTGGAGCAATTGGATAATACTAAAACAAGAGTGATTGTTGATTCGAACGATACTTTTGAAAGTTTGCTTTCGAACCGTAATAAAATCGGTGCAGAATCAAAGCTTACCGTAAGTACTACTGCCGCTAATTCTATGTTTAATCCTAGGTCAAACGAGAAACAGGTAGCATATTCTATTGACACTAATAATCGTCCATCTCAGAAAACCTTTCAATTAGCATGGGATGAATACCATTTGTACTGGACAGACAATCATTACTATTCAGGGGCGAGAAATAGCACAGAGTTAGATGCTAAATCTATCGCAGAACATATCTGGAATGAATGGTTGCAAAGTGTAGGAATATTGTAGTGTACTTTTTTCAATTTTCTTCCCTGATGTGTCTTCCGGGTACTGGACTTATGTAGGTGAGCAGGGACGCATAGGCTTCCTCGAGGCACTACTTGAATAAATGATTAAGTAGCAACCAAGAACCAAAGGGTCCACTGGCCATCGCACAAAAGCTATAAGGTGAGACACATCGGGAAAGGAATGCCCCCTTAGTGTTTGTGATAAGATAGAAGAAATAATAACCCCAGCTTAAAACAGGCAGATGCTTTACGGCAAAGCATTTTGAAGAAAGCGTTTGAAGGGAAGATTGAAATACTAATCACCACCATCGCTGAGCGAAGAATTTAGAGTTTTAGCTTACGATTTAAAGGCTAAATTTGAAAGCATTTCACAACATGGCTACCAATAATCAAATAATAAGAATTGAACCTTCCATCTTAACATGGGCTAGGGAAAGTCTTGGGTTAACGGTAGCTGAAGTGGCAACCAAATTAGATAAGGACAGAGCAACGGTGCAGCAATGGGAAGATGGTAAATCTTTCCCTTCCTTATCGCAGTTAGAAAAGTTGGCCTACACAATCTATAAAAGGCCATTAGCTGTTTTCTTCTTGCCAAAGCCACCAAAAGAAACTACACCAAAACAAGATTTCAGAACCCTGCCAGATAAGGAAATTAAAAATCTTAGTCCTGAGTTACGGTTATTTATTAGAAAGGCAAAGTATAATCAACTCGTATTAAAGCAACTGAATGATGGGATTAATCCATTGCAAAATCCACTTCACAAAGCGTTTGGCCTTCGGGTTACTAACAACCCTACAAACACAGCTAATAAACTGAGAGAACATTTAGGTATCACGAAAAGACTGCAACAAGACTTTAAAAATTCAGAGGCTGCATTTTCGTATTATAGAAACTTGATTGAGAAAAATGGAATTTATGTTTTCCAGTATCCATTGCCAGAGTCAAGAGGCTTCTCATTGATGGACAAGGAGTTTCCTGTGATCGTCTTAAACAGTAGCGATAAGCCTAACGGAAAAATATTTAGTTTGTTCCATGAGCTATGCCACATCCTTTTTAATACAGGCGGTGTATTTAGGGATTTTTATACAGAGGAGTTAAAACAAAAACCTGATAAGATTGAAATTTTCTGCAATCAATTTGCTTCCGACTTTCTACTTCCAACGGATGAATTATTAGAGCATATTACTGTGCTTGAAAACGGAAGCAATAAGGAGTGGTCGGAAGAACAACTGAAGTCTATTGCAAATACGCATAAGGTTTCGAAGGAAGTTGTTCTTAGAAAATTGCTGCAGGCTGGAAGAACCACGCAGTCCTTTTATTTCAAGACAAGAAGTCGTTGGAAAGAACAATACCAAAAAGATAGAGAAGCAAGGGGTAATCAAGAAGGTGTTCCCAGTTTTCATGTTGTTAACTTAAGCCATCTCGGAAAAAATTTTGTCACACAGGTTCTTACCACTTACCATTCGGGTAAAATTTCGGAAACACAGGTTGCCGATTTTTTGGGTATAAGGATTAGCAAGATTCCTGAATACGAACAAAAAGTTTTTTAATCAATGGAGCTTTATCACCCAAAATATATTTTTGATAGTGGCCCATTCATCTATTTAAAAAACTACCCGCAGGATGTTTTCTCGTCGCTTTGGAGCAACTTTGAAAGAATGATAAAAGATGCAGAGATTATTTCTTCAAGTGAAGTGTTGAGAGAGTTAGAAGATTATGATGATGAAATAGCATCATGGGCAAAGAGCAAACAACAAATTTTTATAAAGCCCAGTCTTGATGAACAGCAGCTGGTTCGCCAAATTCTTGCCAAGCATCCTGACTTGGTGAGGGAGGAAGCAATACTACTTGGTAAACCTTATGCTGATCCTTTTGTAATTGCACAAGCCAAAGTTCATAATTGTATTTTGGTACATAGTGAGAAGTTCAAACCTAACGCACATAAAATCCCAAACGTTTGTAAAAGTTTCGGAGTAGAAGAAATTCCATTGTTTGAGTTCTTCCGAAAAGAAAAATGGAGTTTTTAGCAAAGAATATTCTTTCGGTTCATGGTCTATGCGTTAATTTCCAAACCTAGCTGCATAGCGTTCCAAACGTACAAAAGTGCGACGCAACAAAAGTTTTATAGTAGCACTTCAGCTTAGTACCCAAATAAAAATCATTTCATGTCCACCCATCAAATTGTATCCAAAGTCTGCCATTATCTGAACTGTGATTTTTTTGATTTAATGAATACTATGAAAGAAAAAATCATGGCCATCAACTAATCATTCAAATCACAGTTCAAGACAGCCACTAGTCCATCAGAAAATCATTATAATCATAGTCAAAAACAAAAATGGTCAACGAAAAGTATCCCGAAAGCGCTTTAACATCAAAGATCATTGGTTGCTGTATGGAAGTACACCGTACACTGGGCAACGGTTTTCAGGAAGTCATTTATCAAAGGGCATTGGCAATAGAGTTTAAAAGGCAAAACATTGCCTTTAGCCGTGAGCATGAAATGGAAATCTTTTATAAGGGTGAAAATATCGGAACAAGGCGTGTTGACTTTTTTGTTGAAGGAAAGGTGATGCTGGAATTGAAAGCGATCATCCATTTGGAAGATGTGCATTTGGCACAGGCTATCAACTATCTTGAAGCTTATGGAATGGAAATAGGACTGCTGATTAATTTCGGGGCTAAGAGTCTGGAATTTAAAAGAGTAATGAAAAAGAAGTCTTGAACTGTGATTAAGCTGATTAGTTGATGGGCTATGATTAGCGTACAAAAATCATAGCATTCATTTAATCAAAAAAATCACAGTTCAAGACAATCATCCTAATCACAGTTTAAGACAAAAACACAACAATGAGCAGCAATCAAATTATATCTAAAGTCTGGAGTTTTTGTAACACGTTACGAGACGACGGCGTAGGCTATGGCGACTACCTTGAACAGTTAACCTACCTGCTGTTTTTAAAAATGGCCGATGAATATACCCGGCCACCGTACAACCGTACTATGCCTATTCCAACTGCCTACAACTGGCAAAGCTTAACGCCGCTGCGTGGTGCGGAACTGGAAGGGCATTACACCCTTGTACTTCGGGAACTGGGAAGGGAGAAAGGCATCCTGGGACAGATATTTACCAAGAGCCAGAACAAGATTCAGGACCCGGCTAAGCTGTATAAACTGGTTGACCTGATTGATAAAGAGAACTGGGTAATGATGGGGGCGGATGTAAAGGGAGATATTTACGAAGGCCTGCTGGAGAAGAATGCAGAAGATACCAAGAGCGGCGCCGGCCAGTACTTTACGCCCCGTGCCCTCATCAGGGCCATGGTAGAATGTGTTCGTCCCGAACCAATGAAAACCATTGCCGACCCGGCCTGTGGTACAGGGGGTTTCTTTTTAGCGGCTTATGATTTTATTGTCGTCACCCATACAGATTTAGATAAAGAGCAAAAGCGCTTTTTAAAGTTTGGTACTTTTTGGGGCAACGAGATTGTAGCCGGTACAAGGCGGCTGGCCCTCATGAACCTTTTCCTTCACAACATTGGCGATATTGACAGCGACAACTCCATTTCACCAGCGGATGCGCTGATTGCCCCCTCGCCTGAGCGGTACGATTATGTGCTTGCTAATCCACCCTTTGGCAAAAAAAGCAGCCAGACGTTTACCAACGAAGAAGGCGAACAAGAGAAAGAAGACCTCACCTATAACCGCCAGGATTTCTGGGCCACTACTTCTAACAAGCAGTTGAATTTTGTGCAGCATATCCGCTCCATGCTAAAGCCATCAGGCATGGCGGCTGTTGTTATCCCGGATAATGTTTTGTTCGAAGGCGGAGCAGGAGAAACAGTGCGTAAGAAGCTGCTGGAAACAACCGATGTGCACACCATTCTTCGCCTGCCCACCGGTATTTTTTATGCCAATGGTGTAAAGGCCAACGTGGTGTTCTTTGATAACAAACCTTCCAGCAAAGACCCGTGGACAAAGGAGATCTGGTTTTATGACTACCGCACCAATGTGCATCATACGCTGAAGAAAAACCCGCTGAAGCTTAGTGATCTGCAGGATTTTATAACCTGTTATAATGCGGGCAACAGGCATAAACGAAAAGAGACTTGGAGTGGCGACGCTACGACCCTTCCCTTCGACAAGCTCAGGGCAAGCTCAGCTCAGGGTGACAATCCCACGGGCCCTGAAGGGCGTTGGAGGAAGTTTACGTACGAAGAGATCATTGCACGGGATAAAACTTCTTTAGACATCACCTGGCTAAAAGATAAATCTCTTGCAGATTTAGATAACCTTCCCGACCCGGATGTATTGGCCGAAGAGATAGCAGAGAATTTGGAAAGTGCGTTGTGGAGCTTTAGGGAGATAATAGCGCAGTTGAAATTGAAATAACAAACCAACCTTATGGTTATTATTGACGGATTAAAACTTCTTCGCACTATAAAAACAGGTAAGGGATTAATCAAGTTGCTCAATAACCTGAAGCTGATTCGGCGACGGGATAAAATACAAGGAGTAAAACGATATGCACTTACTAAAAAGCAACGTGAACTTGTATTGGCAAAGACGAATGCTCATTGCCATATATGTGGCATACAACTTACTGTTGATGCCTTTCAAGCCGACCATGTTAAGTCACATTGCATGGGAGGAGAAAATGCTGAAAATAACTACCTACCCTCCTGTCCTACTTGTAACAATTATCGCTGGCATTATTCACCGGAAGAAATACAGATCATCTTGAAATTGGGTGTTTGGGCAAAAACAAAAATGATGAACGACCCTGATTTGGGATTAACAATGGCAAACGAATTTGTAAAGTATGAAATGGGTGTTAGGCGTAAACGTAAAGCCGGGCAAGAAAGTAAAGCAACCATTGGATAAGCTCCCTCCTTAACGAGCCATAGCTAAAAGATTGTTGTTTCCTCACCTTTATTTAAGCAACTACATTCTCTGAATTCCTCTTACCTGCCTTTATTAATAAGCCACTTACTAAAAGCATAATAAGACCATAAAAAAATAGTGAAAGAGGTAATTTATTCCGCTGGTAGTCAAAAGTTGGAATCGCCTCGTAATTCTCTTTTATCAAAACATCACTAGTAAACAGTGCCGGATAAAATGCACCTTGCAAATCCTGATGCAGTTTTCTGGTTCGCTCAATAAAATGATGATAAGAAGCAGCATCATTATCTGCGAGTGCCGTAAAAAAACCATCCGTGCTACTTGCAGGATTAATAACGTGCTCCAATTAGTTGCTTTTTGTCGTCTTTCTACTCCGCTGAAGTATTGCTGCACTTGCAACCATCTGTCTTTAGTGAGCAGCCAATGATAGGCATGATAGGTGCGTAACATAAAGGCGGGCTTTGTGCTATCTGTATTAATATTTTTAAGCGGCGAATGCTGCGCTGCAAATTTTTGAATCATATCAGCAGCATAAGCTTTGCTGTCTTCAATCTGCGGCATTTGCGGACGTCGTGAGTAGGTACTGATTTGCGTATTATTTAGGGGCACGATCATCTCTGCGGCTTTACTAAAACCTATAGGCAGTACCAGGCAAATGCCTATCCAGGCAATGCCGCTAACCAATGCATTATAGGTTGTCGGCCTTCGTAAACTAACAATAAAATAGAAAAGCGAGAGCCAGAAGAAAATGTACATCACTGCTGCGCCTATAAACAACAAATCACTGAGAGCAGGAGAATCTTTGAACTGAATCCAATTTATGACGATGCCTGTAATGCCAATCGCAAAAAGCATGGTTATGACTAATGCTGCTATTATAAATAATTTGCTTTGCAGCCAGCATTTTTCACTGATGCCCTGGCTGGCAATCAACCTCCAGTTGCCATTTTCTCTTTCAGAAGAAAGGGCGTTAAACGTGCATAGTAATACAAGTAAGGGCAACAAATACACAATCCAAAAGCTCACATCAAAATGGCCGGCTAAGGCACGCAACTGATTGGTGATTTCGGTTTGCTTGAACAACTGCATTTCAAAATTTTCAACAGCAAACAGGTAGTAGTATGTAAACACATCGCTTTGACCGATATTAAAAATGGCTGTTTACACCGGCGTTTTATAAGATGGCAACCGGGTGTACCACAAGCCGGAAAATAAGCTGCTGCTCTTGCTGAACTTTTCCTTACCATCAGCCTTCGTTGTATCGGCTGACAAGCCCCCTTTCATTTGTTGCAGAATGCTGTCCTTCTCAGCCTTAGGCTTGTATTGTATTCCATTTTTTTTGCTTTTCCGAATAACCCTGGTAAAGACCATAGAAGCCGGCACCCAAAAAAATAAACAGGAGGAGCCAGTTACTACCACGCTTAAAAAACTGCTTTAATAGCAAACCGTTTAATTCAAAAAAAGAAATTCTATTTAAGCTCTCTGTCATAGTTGTTGTTTGGATTACAAATAATATTTTCGGCTAATTATGTTGATGTAGGTGAGTAATAGAAGCAACCATAAAAGCATCGCAACCTGTTCTAATCCTAGAAAACCTAACCGCCAACGAAGCGGCTTTTGGGTTACTTCAAAATCGGGTATGGCTCCATACAAACTATTTTTTACCTTGTACTTATCCCAATCGCCATAGGCAGAATTCATCATCATATCCTTATTCATTGTTTGCACAAAACTTCGGCGATAGGCTTCGGCTTCCTGCTGAAAATGTATTTCTGTTTCAAGAGATGCTCCCGATGCTGCCATGCTCATATTGTGCAGCATCATAAACGGACTAACCACGGAGAAAAAAGATTGGAGCTTTCGCTGGTTTTGTAAGGTTTGATAGATGGAACCGAAATGCGTATCATATACCTGGCTGCTATAGTCTTCGCCACGCTGCATAACATAGCCTTCAAAATTAAATTTGAGGTGTTGCACACTGTCCACACCTTCCGCTTTTAATACGGAATCTTCCATCCGCTTTGCCCTATCGCTTTGCACATCATGCCCATTTAATCCATTGGCAATGTCTTCTGCCACTTTTTTCTTGAAGGCATAATTGGTAATTAAGGGATACACATTTTCGGCAGCGCTTGCCCCTATACGTGGCAAAATAACAGAGGTAATAATCCATAAGAGGAGTAACAGAGAAATAGATGCTCCTGCTGATTTTACACGGGCAGAAACCGCTACACCGCTTAAACACCAAATGGCATAATATAAGAGGTAAGCAAGCCACAGATAAATGAAGGACGAGGCTGAAAAAGAGGATGACGGAATAAAAACGGACGATGTAATTGCAACAATCAAAATATAGCCGGTAATGAAAAGAGCGAATGGCAAAAATGCAGCAATCGCTTTGCCGAAGATCAATGTTTTGGCCCGCACTCCCTGTGCAAGAAAGAGCGAATAAGTACCCCCACTTTTTTCTGACACTACTAAATTGAATGTGAGCAGAATAATCAGGAGCGGAATAATAAACTGACAGATAAAAGAAGGTGTGAAGCCACCGAACCGGGCACCCGTATCTCTCTCAGCGCTTTCGCTGAATAAAAAATCATTTTGGCGGTGCGGTTCTAAATAAACTGAAGTACCAGTGTAAAGAGTAATGCCCGGATCGAATACACCCAGCACTGTTGGGTGCTTGTAGGCATAGTTGCCAAAATGCGCCGCCATGTGTGGATGTTTTTCGCCTTGCAAAAGCCAGGTTTTCCGGGATGCTTCCTGTGCCAGTTGACGTTCCTCTATTTTATGTTTGGCATCGCTTATTTGCAGTGCCAATGCCAACAGGCTTATGAAAGTAATGCTGCTCATCAGCCATACAGTGCGTTTGTCACGCCGCCACTGCCGCCATTCGTTTTTTACTATGTATATCAGCATAAAAGAAATTAGCGGCAATGAATAAAAGGTCATTGCCGCATTTAAAAAATTATAGTTTGGTGAAGCCTTTACAAACACCGGAAGCCAGATCAAATTCTTTAGCTACGCTACCATCAGCCAGCTTATAGGAATAAATAGAATTGGCCCCTGTAGTGGATACATTGAAATACATTTTATCGTTATCCCACTTCGTCATAAACGTGCTTACCCCGAATAATTTTGGCAGACTAGATGCTATGTTTCCGGAAGTGGTTTTTGCCGCGAGATTTATTTTATAGTATTCCGCTTTGGGTCCGCCGGAATCAAAAGGGTACCCTGTCGCATCAGCATAACGCACGGTAAATACATTGCCATCGCCAAAATAATATAACCCAAGACAAGGGCCGCCGGTAACAACACTTGTATTAAAAAAGTATGATGGGTCAAACTCCGTAGCGCCTGCATTTATTCGGAGCAGACCGCTCGGCTTTCCATTACCCGCAAATCCCGTTACATAAATATTTCCGGCGGCATCTTTTACAATGTTATTGGGCGAAAAACTGTTTTCTGTTCCGCCTGTCCACATCTCGTTACTGCGTCCATCGGCCAGTAGTTTGGTTACCGTGCCCTACGAGCGGTTGATAACAGCGATAAACACAGAATCTGCAAGATTTCTAAAAGAAGCATTTTGATAATTAACGCCCATAAATAAATTACCATCCCTTTCTACCATTCCTTGATAATAGATCTCGGTGGCGCCGGCTTTCATAAGAGAACTTAAATCAATAGTACCTGTGATGGCCATGGTGGCGGGATTAAACTTGACCAGCTTAGGAATACCACCAAAACCGTTAGCGGCAGCGTAAGCTTCGGTTGAACTAATAAAAAGCACAGCACCAAATGTTTTTAATCCCGGTACGGAAAAGCTATTCAACATTACAGGCTTGCCTGCCGCATCAAATTCATATTTGCGTAAAGTGGCTGGCGCCCCAAATGTGGTTAAGTACACGTTACTCCCATAGCGTTGCATAATGCCGGAACTTGGAAGTTCAGCAGCATTAGATGTGCCCACGCTGCCTGTTGGAAAGCCGTTTGTACCAAACAGGTAAGTAGTCTGGCTTGGATGAGTTCCGCCGGTTACCGTCATGGCATAATTGACTTTGTTTGGATTCTCAGGTGTCTTGTCGTCTTTATCGCAAGACATCACTCCGGCTATTAAAAAAGTCATTGCGAACAGATAATTCATTTTCATGTTTGTTGTTTTATATTTTATGTTTTTTAGATTGATAGAAACGAAGTTTAATACTGTAGCTTCTGCCCGGCAGTTGCACTTTGAAGTTGTCGTAGGTTTTCCTGTCCAGCAGGTTATTCGCCTCAAGACTTATTGAAATGCCTTTATCCTTCAGACTATAAGAGGCGCCTGCATACTGAAGCCATTGCGTGGGAATACGATTCTTTAAATCACGGGCACCATCCACTTCCCAATACAAAAAATATTCGTGGGTGTAGGCTGTATTCCACCAGATTTGCAACGCAGTATTCTTTTTTAATAAATTTTCTTTTGTATAAGCGATGCCGCCATTGATAAACAGGTAAGGCACATTAGGTATTCTTGCATTTTTATAGCGTTCATTATTAATGGTGCTATTGTCTATAATGGAACGATTGCGCAGATCCTGATAAGTGGCATTGGCATTAATGGAGAGTTGCGCTGTTGGATAAAAGCGAATGGCTCCTTCCACGCCAGTGACGTTAGCACTTAACAGGTTTTCATAGGTGCTGTAAAACTGAGTGCTGCGCAGATAAATAACATTATCTACGGCACGGAAAAAACCGGAGAGTTCTACATCCCATTTTTGTGTATTGTATAAAAGTCCTGCATTAATGTTATCGCTCTTTTCAGTTGTAATCGAAGGGTTGGGTCTAATCAGCATTAAATCTCCAAAGGCTTCCTCGGCTTCAGGTAAGCGGGCCGCATGTTCGTAAGAAGTTTTTAAAAGAAGATTTTCTTTTAGCTTGTAAGCAAATGCAATATTGTAGGCTACGGCACTTAGGGATTGGTCGCTGGGAAACAGCGTTGTCCAATCAATGGTGTAACCTTTTACTTTGGCGTAGTAATGTTTAATGGCTGTAGAAAGCTTCAACCTGCCACCAGCATAGCTGCCTTCTAAACCAATACCACTAATATTTTTTTGCAATGCAGAAGGATTGCCGAAGTAATCTCTGCCGCCATAAAACTTTTGTGCAACGGTATCTCTACCTGTGCGTTTGTAGTGCTGAAACGTATTGCTGAAAATAACCCGGTGGTGGCTACCTAACCTATATGAGGCGGTAAGTTTTGCATTAACCACATCGCTAAACAAGTGCAGCCGGTTAGCAGAAGACGAAATTTCGCCTCCGCTAACGCGGCGGCCGTATACGGTCCCATCCCAGGTATAAACATTTCTGGAAGTATCGTTGAATAAACCATTGATGCGATTATAAGAAGCAAATGCGGTCAGACTAAAATTTTTTTAAAAGTTCTGCTTTGGTGTATTTCAAAATACCGCTGTACAGATGTTCATCATAGGTTGCTTTGCCATACGGTTGCTGCATTACAAGGGTATGCTGCAGTTCATCAAACAGAGAAGCTTTGACTATTGAAAATGTTAGCTGATCTGCCCAGCGCAGTGATGTAAAACCAATGTCAGCTTTTACATTATAATTCCTGTAATCATCATGAAAACGACGCACACTTACGGCTTTAGGATTGCCTAATGAATCAGGAATTTCTACCTCAACGCTATAATTATTTTTTGCAAAATTTATACTTGACTGAAGGGCAACAAACAAATGATTTGAAAGGTATTTTTTCCCTAAAAGATTAATGCGGTGGGTACCGAATGAGCCATACGCAAATGATGCATCTATATAATCTTCCCGCTCTTTCCGGGTTACGAGGTTAATGGCGGCACCTAATGCATCTGCCCCTAAATCAACAGGCAACACTCCTTTATACACTTCAAGCCTTTCCAGTTGCTCCACCGGAAATATATTCAGTCCTCTTGTTTCGCCAAGGTTGTCCTGAGGCAAGCCGTCAATAAAAAATTTAACCTGTTTGCCTGTACTTCCGTTAATTAAAAAAGAAGTGCGGGAACCATAGCCGCCATCCTGCTTTACTTTGATGCCTGATGGCTGCCGTAAAAGATCAAGCCCGGTAACATTAGTATTATAGAAAGGCTTTGCTTCTATTACCGATACATTGCCAGGTTGCTGACGCAATACTTTACTGCTAACAGTGCTTACAACTGCTATGGTGGTAAGCAATTTTGCCGAGTCATTCTTTGGGTAGCTTGTTGTATCTTTTTGAGCAGACAAAGCCAGACCTTGAAAGAGAATGACCGAGAACGCAGTAAGGAGTTTAAGAATTGGTATAAAAAGGTTTCTATTCTTCAAAAGTGTTTGTGTATGGGTTTGATTTGACTTCATCTTAATAGGCTAATGCAAATTGTAATCAGCGAATTATGTTGTATGGAAAACGTTATAAAAAGGCTGCTTTCTGCGATGGCTGAAAAAGCACATAGATTGACTGCCTTTCCATGAAATCACACACAGAAAAAGGAGGCTAAATTGTTTCGAGGTAAAGGTTTTGCAGTTCAACAGCGGTGATGTTATCTGTGTCCACCGTATGCACCAGACTTCCTTCCTTCATAATACCAATACGGGTTCCTACATTTACGGCGCCAAAAATGTCATGGGTTGCCATGAAGATTGTCTTGCCTTCTGCTGCGAGCTTCTTGCAAATTGCCGTGAACTCCGCCGTGGCTTTCGGGTCAAGCCCTGAAGTGGGTTCATCCATTAAAATGGCATCAGCATTTTTGGCAAGCGCAATGGCAATCCCTACTTTCTGCCGCATTCCTTTAGAATATGTGCCTACTCTTTTTGCGTGAGCTTGTTTGCCTAAACCAGCATTGCTTAGAAAGCCTTCCAGCAAATCCTTGCTGTATTTGAACCCGGCTAAACGGCTGAAGAAATCCAGGTTTTCTACACCGGATAGATTGCCGTATAGCATCACCACTTCGGGTATGTAGGCGATGTGTTTTTTTGTAGCTGCATCGTTAGGTTTTACTTCAATGCCATTAATGGAAGCCATGCCCGAAGAAGCCCCGGTGAAGCCTAAAAAAAGATTGATAGTTGTGGTTTTACCAGCACCGTTTTGTCCGAGTAAGCAAAAGATTTCGCCCCGCTCAACCCTTAAGTCTAAACTATTAAGGGCTGTGTGCTCACCATATTTTTTGGTGAGGTTTGTAGCCTGTAGCATGTGTATGTATTTAGCTGAATAATGAAAATAACATGGCTAAGAACCATGCAGGAGGTAAGAATCAGCTAAGAGCAGGGGGTCCACGGCCCGAAGAAATAGAACCGATAGAAGTGAGAAACAGAGTGCCGTAAAATGAGTAAGAAGGTATCGTTTGTTCCCTCTCATTTACTTGAGGAAACTCGTTGAAGTGAAAACTGTCTTTGGTTATCTGGTACTCGCAAATAGAACAGTCCGAAGTTTGTGAAACTTCTGCACAGTCAGAAATGCCTTTTGAAAAAAATTGCACTGACTCATGCTGGTGCATGACCTTTGCCGCATGAACAAAAAGAAATAGTGCAAGGAAAAATCCTGCAGTCACCCTTTGAAGCAATATGGCTTTTCTATCGTTCACGAGGGCAAATGTAATAGATTTTCCCTATTTGCAACAATGTTGTATTTTTTAATATGCTGCTTTAATTATGGTATGATGCTTTTTAAAATGAGATGCTGGCATAGAACAATAGCCCGCAAGCATTCTGCTTCACCTAAAGAATACCTTGATATTTTCTGCCTATCAGGTTGTGCTACACCTAATCATCTCATCCAAACAATTATATTCGTCAATATCATTTGCTGCTTAATATCGGGTCAACAAGGGAAGCATAAAACTAAGTTGTGTTGATTTATTCAACAAGCACTCTTCTGTGACTATTTACTCAAAACTGCCGGAGCTGCAAAACTTAAGCCGACAAACAATTCAATTTTCACTTCATATTCTTTCCCATCATTGTATAAATGAATTACTCCTCCATCTTGCTCTTTCCCCCCAATGAAAACTTTTATGCTTTGTTCCATTTCTGCTTCAGATTGGATGAATTGTATTTTATAAATACTTTCCCCAAAACGATAGTCTATTGCAAACGTTTTCCATTCAAAAGGAAGGCAAGGCGTGAAACTTAGAATATTGCCTTCTCGCTTTAACCCAATAAAAGAACCGATGATAAGCTGATACATCCAGCCCGCAGAGCCTGTGTACCATGTCCACCCACCTCTTCCTTTATGCAATGGTTCTGCATAAACATCCGCTGCTATCACGTAAGGCTCAGTTTTGTACACAGCAATCTTTGCTTCATCACTACCCCTGTTTAACGGGTTGATCATCTGTAACAATTCCCAGGTTCTTTTCTTATTACCAATGGCTGCAAAAGCCATAACCAGCCAAATAGCAGCATGGGTATACTGCCCTCCATTTTCTCTTACTCCAGGCACATATCCTTTTATGTAACCGGGGTTAAGATCTGATTTATCAAATGGAGGATTGAACAATTGTATCAGGCCATCCTCCTTGCGCACCAGATGTTTATCTGCCGATTGCATGGCAATGCCCACACGATCAGCATCTCCGGCTTTTGACAACACCGACCAGCTTTGTGCAATGGAATCTATTTTGCACTCGTCATTTTTTGTAGAACCAAGTGGTGTACCATCATCGAAATATGCCCGCCGGTACCATTCGCCATCCCACGCCTCCTGCCGGATATTAACCCGCAATTTTTCAGCTTCTTCCTTACACTTGTTTATAAAATTGTGATCACTTTTTAATTCTGCTATTTCTGCAAATTTGGTTAAGTTATCATAGAGGAAAAAGGCCAGCCAAACGCTCTCACCTTTGCCATGATTACCTACCCTATCCATTCCATCGTTCCAATCCCCGGAGCCAATAAAAGGCAAGCCATGCACTCCGAATTTTAGTGCATGCCCGATGGCTAAAACACAATGTTCATAAAGTGTTGCCATTGTATCGGACCTTATGGAAAGATCATAATAAGAATCCTCGCCGCTAGCTAGCTGCCTGCTTTCTAAAAAGTGAATGGGAACATCCAGTATGTCCTTATCACCAGTTGCTTTTACATAAGCGGAGGTTACAAATGGCAGCCATAAATAATCATCTGAACATGTGGTGCGTACTCCTCTTCCTGTAGGTGGATGCCACCAATGTTGCACATCGCCTTCTTTAAATTGACGGGAAGCACATAAAAGAATTTGCGACTTTACCAATTCCGGTTGCGAATGCATCAACGATAATACATCCTGTAATTGATCTCTAAAACCAAAAGCACCACCTGATTGATAAAAGCCGCTACGGGCCCATATCCGACTGGCAAGAGTTTGGTAATTTAACCAGCCGTTTGAAAGTATATTCAAGGCGGGGTCAGGTGTTTTAATTTGGATTACTCCTAAAGCCTGACGCCAGTAAGTATGTACTTTATCCAGCGCCTGCTGCGCTGCTTCTGAACCCTCATGAGCTTGAATTAATTCTGCTGCATGACTGGCATTTTTACCTGCACCCAACCGAAAGATCACTTCATGCTGTTCTTCTTCTGCAAGATCAAAAACAACCTGTATCACTGCACAGGGGTCAAGAGCAGCTCCTGTTTTACCAGACAGCCTTGCCCTGTTTAACCCATCAGGATTGCTCATAGTTCCATTACGACCTAAAAACTCTGTCCTATCTGTTGTTATTGCTTTATTCACTCCATCTGCGTCAAAAAAAGCAACGCGGTCCGTAAATTCTGAACTGTAGGCGTTACTTGCGAGGATCGCACCACTTCGTTCGTCCAACTCGGTAATAGTATGTTTTAAATATTTGCTTCGCAGATCTCCTAAAACCCATTCAACAAAACCTGTTACAGAAATCTTTCTTTGCCGCCCCGAATTATTGCGGAATTTGATCACGATATATTTCAATGGCGCTTCGATATCTGCAAACACACTCATCTCTGTATAAATACCATCTTCACTATGTTCAAATACACTATAGCCAAATCCGTGGCGTGCAATGTATGGCGAACTGCCCCGGCATGGAAGGGGCGCAGGCGACCAGAAGATTCCGCTCTCCTCATCTTTTAGGTAGAAAGCTTCCCCTTTTAGATCGCCAACAGGATCGTTATTCCAGGGAGTTAAACGAATTTCATGCGCATTTTCTACCCAAGTGTAAGATTGGCCACTTTCACTAATAATTGTTCCGAAACCAGGATTGGCCAAAACATTGATCCATGGAGCAGGTGTTCTTTTTTCTGGTGTTGTTGTAATTACGTATTCTTTTCCATCATTTGTAAATCCTCCATAACCGTTAAAGAATTGAAGGTCATTTCTCGGTTGAACGGATGTTACGTTAGTTGGTAAAATTTTAGTGGCGCTGAAATACGGAATAGCTGTTTTGCTTTTAGAACGACGGTTCATCTGTTCCTCCAAATTACCGTAGCGGTCAGCAATCACCACATGCGCAACAGACTCAAATAAAATACGGTCTTCATTGGAGATTTGTTCGCCTGAGATAGTATAGATACCCCCTGGCTTATCCTTTATGTCATTAATCATATCAGGTGCAACAAGACTCTGTATTTGATTTTGCAACTCCTGGCGGTAACCGCCATGATCATCATTTATTATTACAAGGTCTACAGTTAAACCTTTAAGCCGCCAATACAAATGAGCCTGCACCATTTTCTTTATCAGGTCAATATTGGAAGCATCCTCTATTTGTACTAAAACTATGGGCGTATCGCCGGATATGGCGTAGCGCCATAAGGCAGATTGGCCTCTTTTATTTTTTATAATAGTTGCAGGGTCGGCCCTAAATAATTGATTGGAAAACAGAATAGAGCCAGCAAGTCTTGAGTACATTTGAGCGTCGGCCTCTACTGCGTTAATCTGTCGTAAAATCACCTGGCTATGCGTCCAGGCTAGTTCCAAAACCCGGTTAAACAAATGCTGCGACTGGTATTTATCAATCAAATCATTAGCTGCTTCTTTTGTTTCGGCCACACCGGAAATAATATCAAGGGTTACTGATTCATTTGCTTCCAAAACAATCCGGTATTGAATAGAAACGATAGGGTCAAGAACAGAGCCACTATTACCGCCTAAAGCCTCAGTTCGTTTCATCACCTTAGGCTGATGAATACTATTTCCACGCCCGATAAATTCATCCCTGTCAGTTTCGTAGGAGATGTTTATTACTTCTGCATCATGCACCTTCATTAAATGAAACATCCAGGGTATTTTTTCATCTACAGAACGTGGCCGGCGGGTGCATAAAATGGCGTTGCGCTGTTCATTAATTTCAGTCTGTACGAACAAATTACTAAATGCCGGGTGTGCTTCATCTGCCGCTGGTGTAGCCAGTACCACTTCTGCATAGCTGGTAATTTCAATTGTTCTTTTTTTCCGGGAACGATTAGTGATATGCACCCGCCGCAATTCAATATCATCTTCAGGAGACACTACAATCTCCGTATGTGTTTCAAGTGAATAATCGAGGCGACGGAACTCAGCCCTTCCTTCAGAGAATACAGCCTCATAATTTTCACCTTGTTGCAGCGAAGGTTGAAAAGCAGATGACCAAAAAATATTTGTTTCTATATCACGTATATAACAAAAGCTCCCCCAGTTGTCGCAGGTGATATCCTCACGCCAACGGGTAACCGCCAGGTTTTTCCAACGGCTATAGCCACCGCCTGCATTGGTGACCATTATGTGATACCTGCCATTCGACAATAGCTGGATTTCCGGCACAATAGTATGGGGGGTGTTTACTACCCTTATAGAAGGATCGCTACCAGATACAATACTGGCATCGCCTGCATGGACACTTGGAGAGTAAAAAGTAGTGACTCTTGGTATTCTTTCCTGTAATAATAGTAAGGTTGATTTTAAGTGTACCTCTGATTCAAATCGTTTTTGCATAGGCCTGTTATGAAGCAGGTAAGAAATGGAAAGAAATGCCATCCCCTGGTGATGCGACATAAACGATTTGACAGCCACACTTTTCTGTTTTCTCTGCAAACGGGAACTTGTATAATCTATCGCTTCATAAAAGCCATAGCTGGCTTCGTAACCTTCTTCCTTAAGAACCTGTAGATTTCTATAGGCTTCTTTTGGAGCTACCATTAATGCCATGATAGTTGAGTAAGGCGATATCACGAGGTCTTCACCTAAACCCCGCTTAAAACCTATACCTGGTACACCAAACGATTTGTATTGGTAATTAAGATGTGCATCAAGCAAATTATAACCGGATTCTGATATGCCCCAGGGCACAGAATGCTTTTTGCCGTAATCAATTTGCTTATGTACCACGGCCTTATTGGTCTGATCTAATAAGGTATTTTCATAAGTGGGCATTACCAAAAGGGGCATTAGGTACTCAAACATAGAACCGCCCCACGATAGCAACACCGGCGTAGCTCCCTGGCTGGTTAGTTGACGGCCTAAAGCAAACCAACTTTCCTGTGGCAATTTGCCCTGGGCAATACCAACTATAGTAGTAAGTCTTGCTTCAGAAGCAAGCAAATCATAGTACCCGTTATCTCTTCTGCGTTCTTCTACATGGTAACCAATTGCTAAAAGATTTTGGGATCTGTCGAATAGGAAGTCATAATCCATATCGGCCAGGCTCATACATTGTTCAGCAAGTTGAGACATAGTATGAATCAGCTCTTTCGCACGCCTTGAAGATTCTGTAGTGGCTGCCCTAAACTTAATAAGCCACTCATTTTCCGCACTGGTATTGTCAGTTCCGGAATTACCAGCTGCTTCAAGGAAGCGTTGTTCAGTAAACGCTAATTCTCTTAATGTGGGAACTGAAGTCAAAGCCGAAAAAATCCCGTCAAACTTGGGTGGCACTGCAGAAAACAGCAACCACGGAGCCAGTGCATTGATACTCTTTTTTTGTTCCGTTATTTGTTGCACTACTTTCTGAAACCAGGTAATTTCCTGTTCATTTGTCGTTTGACCTCGCTCTGCAGCCAGCGTAGTAAGGGATATTTCAAGATGATCAATAAACACTTTAATTTCCCGCAAGGAATAAAGTTTATCTCCAAAATTTTCGTCCAGATCATCGCGAAATTTTATCAATGATTGCTTGTCCGAACAATGTTCAATTAATACACTTATAGTATCGGATAAGCCTTTAAAAAAACTTTCATCTACAATTTTATTATCGGGTATAGAAAAAAGCCCCTGCTTTAAAGTAATAAGATGGCCTGCCATGTTTCCACTATCTACCGACGATATGTATTTCGGCATTAGGGGAACTAAAGAAATAGTATCATACCAATTGAATAAATGCCCACGATAACGCTCCATGCGTTGCATGGTTTGGATGGTATTGCTGGTACGTTCTATAAATTGAAGGATCGTTATATAACCAAAATCGTATGCCGTTAAATTGGATAATAAGGATAAGCCAATATTAGTAGGTGATGTACGATGTGCAATCCTTTCCACGGGTTCTTCCTGGTAGTTATCAGGGGGAAGCCAGTTATCTTCTGCTGCTACAAATTTTTCAAAAAAGCCCCAAATTTTCCGGGCCAGCATACGCAGGTAAATAGATTGTTTTTCAGAAAGCTCCAGTTTATCGGGAGACAGGCGCCTGTTGATGCCATAAGCAATAAGGGGCGCAACCATCCAGGAAATGATAAAAGGGATGGCAATAAGGACTACCTCCGGATTATTGATGGATAGATAAACATAAACCAGTACGGCAAATACAGGCTCAAACCACATAGTACTGAACGATTTTAAAATACTATTTGGCCTGTTTGGATTGCGGCTATATGGGTTCCACTGTAGCAGGTTCCTGTGTGAGATAAACACTCTCCAGGTAGTTCGTGCAATGGCATCAAGATTCACAAATACTTCATGAGGAAGGAAAGCAATATCCAACAACTGCTGAATAAAACTATCCAGTGCAGAACGGCCGGTATAAAATAAATGCTGTATAAAAATTACATCAGCAGGTTTGCGGTAAAGCTGCCAGAAAAAATTAACCAGGGAAGGTAAAACGATAATAAGGGTTACTGCTAAAGTCCAGAACCAGGCAACTGAAGAAATTACCCATCCAAATAATAATAATAGCAGTTGGCATAACGGTACCAGGCTGCGCCGTGCATTATCAAATATTTTCCATTTTGATAATAAAGAAAGAGGGTTCTTATATAGTTTTTTATCAAAGCCCCGCACGTAGGGTAATACCCATTTTACTATTTGCCAGTCGCCCCTTATCCAACGATGCCGGCGTTGCATGTCCGTATCATATCGCAGGGGATACTCCTCATACAATTGCACATCGGTGATCAATCCCGAGCGGGCATAACAACCTTCCAACAGATCATGACTTAATATCCGGTTCTCAGGAAACTTATCCTTTAAAGCCAACTCGAACGCATCAAGATCGTAGATTCCTTTACCTATAAAAGAGCCTTCTAAAAATAAATCCTGGTATACGTCGGAGGTAGCTTTTGTATATGGGTCCGTACCAGGATCGTTGCCAAATAAACGGGCATATAATGAGCTATCGGTGGCTGGTAAACTATTGGATACTCTTGGCTGGAGAATGGTGTAGCCTTCTGTTATTCTTTTCTTTTTTTGGTTATAAACAGGATGATTTAAGGGGTGTGCCATAGTGCCAATTAGCTTCCAGGCAGTGTCCCTTGGTAGCTGCGTATCAGTATCAAGTGTGATAATGTATTTGATATTGTGAAAACAAGATTGATCCCCGATAACCTCTGTAAAAAAATCATTGCCTTTTCCTCTTAAAAAAGCATTTAGCTCACCCAGCTTTCCACGCTTTCTTTCATACCCCATCCATATTTTATCATAGTTATTCCACTTCCGGGGCCGGTGAAAAAGAAAAAAAGTATCATTGGTGGCTCTTAAATACTTTTTGTTTAAGTCAATGATCCTGTTTTTAACTGCATCGAGCAGTGCATCGTCTTCAGGTAAACGCTCACTAGCCGCATCTTTAAAATCGGTGAGTAACGCAAAAGAGAGATTGACATCGCGGTTAGCCAAAAAACGCACTTCTAATCCCTCTACTATTTCATCAATGGAATTCAAACCGGTGATTAACGTGGGAATTACCACCATTGACTTTGCTTCCGCAGGAATCCCTTTAGAGTGATCCATCCTGGGTAAAAGTGAAGGCTTTATTAGAATCGTGCTTAGCCAGTTTACAAGCGAAATGGCAAGCCTGGTTGTTGCTAGTAAGGCAACGAAACAGACTGCTATGAAGACTGTATTCGGCATCACTTCTTTTGCGGCCTGTGCAATAAGTAACCAACAGATAAGAAAAGTTAGAATAAAAATGCCGCCAAGGTAAATGAGTACAGGATACGTGTTGGTTATTCTCCTGCCTTTTTCATAGGCTGTGGTTCTTGCATTGGCTGACTTTGCTGTGGCTATATAACCTTTGCCGGTAAGGTAATAACCTACATGAGAACGTTTGGGATCTGCCTGCACAGCATCACTTTTTTTCGCTGCTTCAATAACGTTCTCAGCTACTTGTTGTTCAGACAGTTTGCTATACAACGCAATCTTTTCAATGGCATGCCTGTATTGGTCACGTGTATGAAAATCCATTTTGGAATACACGCCGTTTATGTCCTGGCGAAGAGTAGCTTCCACGATGCTGGTATCTTCTACAAAATCCCGCCAGTTAGTGGTAGTTAAAAATCGAAAACTATTGATACAATTGCTAATCGAAACCTGTGTTGCTGCCTGGTTTTGATTATCGAGCTGGATAAACTCATTGGTAGTAACTCCAATTTCCGAAAGTCTTTGTTCGATCCAGTTTAAAGGGAGCGATAATGAATTTCCTTTTTCTAACAGCCTTCGGTTTAACTCGGCAACAAAAGTGCTTTCCATTGGCGGCTCAGAGCGGGCCATATCAGCAATCACCAACACAAGGTTTTTGGGATCTTTTTCAGAAACCTCTATCATTTCATCCGCCCATTTGTTGGCCAGCGATTTATTGGTGATCTCTTCTGCTATAAGGATAGAAAGTCGTCTTAAATTTTCTATGAGTCCAAGCCGGAGCATAATTGGGATTGCCCACAATTCTCCAAGGTTTAGAGAGCTTACACTTTGATAAGAGTTTATAAAACCGGTTAAGTTGCTGAGATCAACATGGCCGTCACTGTGTGAAATAATTTCAACAGCCATATCGTAAACTCTTGGCAGATCAGCCGATTCCCCTTTTAGCAAGCGGGGCAATATTTCGCTATAACCCTTGGGTAAATGTTTTTTACCTGTGTATATCTGTTCTTCGATAAGATAAAAATTATCCAGTAGCCATTCTGCGGCCGGAGGAACTCTTTTATTTTCTTTCAAAGTATCCGATAACAAAGTATAAACCTCAAGTAAAATTTTTTCATTTTCTGCAAGGCGTTTTAAGAGGTGCTCTGATTTTTGATTATAGACCAAAACATGCCTTTTGGCGAGTGTTACAGCATGTTGCGCCAGCTTGCCATGAGTAAATATTTCAGCCCTTAGGGGAGGCCTTTCATTATCATATCTGTCGGTGTTGTCTTCTCCAAAAAAAGGATCTATTATATTTTTCTTCAGCCTGTTAATTGCTTGTGGCAATAATTCCAGAAAATCTTTTTTATTACTTCCACGTAAAACTTTCATTGCCTTTTTAATGTTTTGATTAGATACAGCCTCGAAGGTATGTTATGGTTTTTTTAGCCTAAATAAGAGGTATTCTCAAATTTAAATCCAATTAAATTTGATGTATGTCTCCCATTCATTCGAATATAGGCTTTATGATCCCAGCAATTTGTTTTAAGGTATTGTTCTACATAAGCTCCATGTAACCATAAAATGCCAGTAGCTGTCCATGACATCATCAACAACAGGAAGTTCTTGCAAAGAAACTGCTGAATGTAATGAATTAAAAGTAGTTGCTCCTTCATGAGCAGTTCAAAAGTGGCATACTAGTTTTCGGCCATCAATTGAAGCTAAAGCGAAAGGAAAGCCAGCCACAGTAAAACAAATGAAAGCCGTTGCATCATCTACTACCATTGATTTAATGGCTCAATTAAAAGCCAGTTTAAAAACCCCGGCTAAAAAAGCCTCTTAAGGCTTTTTACTGCTACCCTTAAACTATGCTAAATATTGGCAGAAGGGTATAATTACGTATTCTAATATACTTTCCCTAGCTATATTTGAAATATAATCTAAGAACTTAATGGGCACTTTGAAGTTGAGTAAAACTCAGTTTGAACGGATACGATTCGCATTAACATGTCTAAAAACTTAGTCTCAGCACAATTAACTATCTATAAATTAATTGATAAAGATACAAAGCAGGTAGTTCTTTATAATCCTTCACTTCAATTGTCTGGGTATGGAGATACTGAAAAACAAGCCTTTGATATTATTAGATTTAACCTAGACGAACATTCAAAATATCTAACCAACCTTTCATACTCAAATCTTCAAAAAGAATTAATGAAACTTGGGTGGAAAAAAGACCCGTTCCGTGGAAGAGAGTTTTCAAATGCGTATGTGGACTTAGACGGTAAACTCCAGGAATTTAATGCTGAAGAAAACTCTGTGGAAAGACTTTCTCTTACTACTGCTTAATTAATGTTCAATTTTAGACCACTTGACTTGATACAAAGTGTTTTGAATCATTCTTAACATCAAAAGGCTATACCAATGCTAGAACAAAAGGCAGCCATGACCAATGGGTAAAAAAGGGCCGTAGGACTATACCGGTTTGGGGAAATGCCAAACAGATACCTGCAATGCATTTAAAAGGGGACTGCAAAAGTATAGGCTGCACAATGGAAGATCTATATTAATGGGCTGAGAAAAATTGCTAGAAAATTAAAATATTTTCTTGTTGCCAGACTTCATTTTATTTACGGGTAAGGTGTATCAGTGAAACATTTTTGAAATTGTATTTATTTTAGGTGCCTGAATCAAACATCTTTCTAAGTGTTATCCCAATCTCCTTTAAATGGATTGCGTTATTTTTAAAAGCAGCATCCTTCACCAAAACCTATGGCTTTTGTCAATAGACCTGGCAGGATCTTCGTCGTGAAACAATCCTGTTGATTTCAGACAAAGAATCATACACTTTTTCAAAGGCCAACAAATGTGCTTCATAAAAATAAATATTCAATTCCACAATTGCTTGCTTCACTTCAGGCAGCGCAAGGGTAATGAAGCTGCCATAAATAGCAAATATTGCATTCATTTGAACTGTTTTTGAAGTTCTCAGATAAGTTATTGAATAGCTCCCCTTTTTGCTCCCCTATCCAAAGAAAAACGCTGAAACCGTTACCAGTCCAGCGTTTCAATATTCTACTTGCGGAGAGTTAGGGATTCGAACCCCAGGAGGTGTAACCCTCAACAGTTTTCAAGACTGCCGCAATCGACCACTCTGCCAACTCTCCGGCGCGAAAATAACAGAAGCACTTTAATTGAGCAAATGATTTTTGCCTGCAA
>JAYULK010000055.1:0-12041 GCA_043763635.1 Chitinophagaceae bacterium | reverse complement strand
GGTTATTAAAGTAGGTGATGAACCCTTTGTTATTGAATACAATTGCCGCATGGGTGATCCTGAAACAGAAGTAGTAATGCCACGGTTGAAGACAGACCTTGTAAGTTTACTGGTAGCTGCAGCAGAAGAAAAGTTAGATGATATTAAAGTAGAAACAGATAACCGTTTTGCTTCTACCATTGTAGCAGTCAGCGGAGGTTATCCTAATCATTTTGAAAAAGGATATGAAATAACCGGCCTGGAGAAAACCGTTGATGATACCCTTTTGTTTCAATCAGGCACCAAAAAAGAGGACGGAAAAATTGTAAGCAGCGGCGGAAGAGTATTGTGTGCAACGGCTCTCGCACCAACCTTGTACGAGGCAATTAATAAAAGTAAAGAACGCTTACAGCAGGTTAAGTTTGAAGACATGTATTATAGAAGAGATATCGGGTTTGAGTTTATATAAAGTGAATGAAGACTTGGATAATTAATAAATGGAGAATGCAGCAGGCAATACAGCCCAAAAACATTTGGTTTGTAAGAAACGACCTTGGAGTTGGATTTTATTCAGACCTATAAGGTTTTGAAAACCTTATAGGTCTTATTTAAGCAGATCTATTTTATGATGTACAGTTATGTTGGTGACATTGTGTAAACCTCCTTCCTGTTGCCCTGGTTCGGTGAAATAATTTTTGACTACATGATCCTTTTAAAAGTGGGTGTTTTGATATCATGATAAAATAAAAAAGTCCAGCCTTCTTTATTTCCTTTCTCCCACCATTGCTGCCTTAATTGCATAGCTTTTTCAGGATCAAAATCGTACTTCGTTTTATACTTTATTTTCATTTGCTGCAACTGTGGCGCATCGTCGCCTCCAAAAAATATAGTTTCATTATTTTCTTTTATCCAGAACACCTGGTGATGGGGACAATGAGCTCCTGTATGCTGGTAAGAAATATAATCGTCAATAGTTCCTTCATCTTCATCAAGGAAACATACCTGCGAAGAATTTTTTAAAGCATTTAATTCTTCAGGTATAAAAGATGGAAAGCCTTTCTCCAGGGCGAAGTCCAATTCTCTTTTCTGTACATAATATATAGCGTTCGGAAAACTTAACTGCTGAAGATCGTTGTTCAGACAAACACCGCCTGCATGGTCCTTATGCAGATGGGACATGAGCACCTTAGTAATCTGTTCTTTTTGTATGCCTGCTTTTTGAAGGTTTGTATATAATTGCATGTGCCCATCAGTATCATTAAACCCAAGGCCTGCATCAAGCAACAAAACATCCCTGGACGTTACAACAAGAAAAGGTTGAATTTCTACAAGTAAACTACCAGGCGGCCGCTCCTGTAATTCATCTTTTTGTTCATCAAAAGGAATAAAAATTTTCGTTTTATCTATGGTAAAGGAACCTTCTGAAAGTGGAATAATTTTCATTACACGAATTAATTTGAAATAAACAATCGAAGCTTTGGGCTACTATCGCAATACCATTTGCCGGTCTGCGTCCAGCCTGATAAGGATAAAAACGAGAATGGTAAATGTAAGCAGGGCTGTACCTCCATAACTAACAAAAGGCAAAGGAATGCCAATTACCGGAGCAAGGCCAATAGTCATACAAACGTTGATTGTTATATGAAAAAAGATTACGGCTGCTACACCATAAGCATAACAACGGCTAAACACACTTCGTTGCCGTTCGGCTATCATAACAATTCTAAAAAGAAAGAGAAGGTAAATGAGCAGAAGCGTAGTAGTGCCTATAAATCCAAAGCCCTCACCAATTGTGCAGAAAATAAAATCTGTACGTTGCTCAGGAACAAAATCGTAACGGGTTTGTGTGCCACTTAATAATCCTTTTCCTAATAACCCACCACTTCCAATAGCTATTTTTGATTGCTTTACATTGTAATCGTTTACACCTTCCTTATCTTTTTTAATTGAGGCATTGGCTATTGCAGCCGGAACATTGGAATAAGGATTGTCTTTTCCAAACAAAGAGAAGATGCGGTCAATCTGGTGTTTTTGCAACACGTGTTGAAAAATAAAAGGAACTGCAAACCGCTGTACTCCTACACAAAGGAGCCAAAGAAAAACAATGCTAAAGAGTACAGACTTCCGTTTTTTTATTTGCCGGCGCATTAAAAATGCTACCAGGCCAAATAGAACGGTTAAGGTTATAGCAAGGGTATTAGGCTCCACTACAATGGTGGCTATAACCAGCACCGCAACAGAAAAGCCAATAACCAAAACCATTGGGGATAGGCCTTCGCGATACATCACAAGAAAGAAAGAAAAGTAAACCAATGCCAAACCTGTCTCCTTTTGAAGTATGCTTAGGATAGCCGGCGTTAGCGCAATAGCTGCGGCGATCATTTGTGATCGTCCTTTTCCAAAATTTGTATCAGGGCGTGATAAGTATTTTGATAAAGCAAGACAGACCGATACCTTGCAAAATTCTGCAGGTTGAAAATTAAAAGCTCCTAAACGAATGATAGATTCCGTGCCTTTTACATTAGAGTGAAAAGGAAAAACAAGAAGCAGAAAGAATACACCTGCGGCATACCATATATTAGCTGTAGCTGTAAAAAACTTACTATCAGTAACTAAAATAAAAGTGCCTAGTATAATAGCAAGTACAAAAAAATAAAACTGCTTGCTGTAGTCTGTTTTAAATCCAAAGAAACTGGAAACTATAGGATCGCCTTCTCTATAAGTTACGGCAAAAATGGCAAGAATTCCCACGCCGACCAGCAACAAGTATAGCCATATCATTATTGCATCCACACCTTTTGAGATACCCGGACTGTTCCTGTTCATGATCCAATCAGTATTTTCTTTTTAAAAGAATATTGTTTTTCCGGGCCAATAGCATCGAATTTTTGAAGGGCAATGCCGGGCTTAGGTTGGGAGGAGGTAGAATCTTTTTTTATTGGCTGCGACCCGGACCGGCGCAGGTATTTTTTTATGTAAGTACTGTCCTTCGTAAGTCCAAAATAATAACGGGCCCTCACAGAATCTGCTTTGTACTGTTCACGGGTTAACCAGCCGGGCATTAGGTTCGATCCTGCTATGTATTCAATTCTCTTTTTGCTTTCTTGTCTTAAAGTATCACTAAGGTATTTTTCTATCATAAGCGATGCAATGGGAGCGGCCCATGTTGAGCCAAAACCTGCATTTTCCACAACAACCGCAATAACAATTTTTGGATTTTCACGTGGCGCAAAACAAACAAATACTGAGTTGTCTTTTAATTTTGTTCGTACACCATCTATTATTTTATAGTTTTCGGCGGTACCAGTTTTTGCACAAATATTAATACCGGGAATCATGGCGCCTCTCGCAGTTCCTATTTCAACCACATCCTGCATGCCGCTGATCACTGTTTCATAATCTTCATCTGAAATATGCGTGAGCACTTCGTGCTTTTTACGATAGCGGTTTAGCAAGGTGTCGGCTTTTGATTCGCCATCAATGCTCTTTACAAAGTGAGGAACATAGTAATAACCTTTATTTGCTACAATTGATATAGCGTTGGCAATCTGCAAAGGGGTAGCCAACATTTTATCCTGTCCAATTCCAAGTGTGACATTGGTACAGGAATTCCAGGAGCCTCTGTAAACCTTGTCGTATTCAGCAGTGTCAGGAATATTGCCTTTGTCCTCGCTTGGTAAATCAACTCCCAGTCTTAAGCCATACCCAAAAGCATTCATATAGTTTTGCCACTTAGCATATCCTTCTTTTACATTGGCATATTTACGATTGTCTACAATTAAACGATATGTATTGGAAAAAAAAGAATTGCACGAATGTGCAATTGCCAGGCGAAGAGTCGTAGCATGACCTCCCCATTTTTCTGTACAATTTACAGGGCGGTTACAACCATAATATGTGCCACTGCACCCTATACCACTATTTTTACTGATCACTCCTTCATCTAATCCAATCAAAGCTTCCAGTGGCTTATACGTTGACCCGGGTGGATACCGGCCTTTTATCGCCCTGTTTAATAAAGGACCTGAAACATCAAGAACAAATTTGCTGTATGTTTTTTTAAAATTTGAACCTGATAAATCGTCCGGGCTAAAGTTAGGCCCTGAGACCATTGATATAATACCGCCGGTTTTAGGTTCAATGGCTACCACACCACCCATTTTATTAGCCATTAGTTTTTCAACCAATTGTTGCAATTCTATATCAACATAAGTATGAAGACCCCGCCCCGCAATGGCTGCTGTATCCAACACACCATTTTCATAATTACCAACCAGGCGGTTTTTATTGTCTTTAATTAGAAATTGCACACCACGCTGCCCCATTAGTATTCGTTCATAATAAGCTTCCAGCCCGCTTCGTCCCACATAGTCACCAGGCCGGTAAAAGCCATTAGAACGTGCAATAATACCCGAATCAGCTTCGCCAATATATCCCATAAAATGAGCACCGGCGTTAAACGGATAAGTTCTTACGGGCCTTTCCTGCAAATAAAAACCACTTCCAAAGCGCCAGATGTTTTCCTGCAAACGGGCATATTTTTCGGGAGTCAAAAGGTTTTCAAAAGCTGAAGGACGATATCTTCCATTTTTTAAAATTGCGGTAAGAACCCTTTGTTTAAATTGTGCAGTATCAATACTTAATAGTTGGCATAAGTAAGCAGTATCAACATTTTTTAATTCAGAGGGTGTAATCATTAAATCGAATGCCAGCGTATTGTTTACAATTGCTTTATTATTTCTATCATATACAATTCCACGGGGCGGATACATTACTTTAGGGAACACCGCATTATCCTGGGCAAGCTGCTGGTATTTACTGGATACCAATTGAAGGTTGACTAACTGAGCAATGATAATAATAAATATGGCCACAAAGATCAGCCTGATAATATAACTCCTCGATTGATTAAACACCGACATAGATTTAGAACGAAGTAAATAAAGCGAAGTATAAAGAAAATGTAAATCGTGGGCAAAATTTAATAATGCACCTTATATCTGCAAAATATAGTTGCACAACGTCAATTGCCTCGAAACATCGTTAAGCTGTATTGGTTCGGAATTTCATTCTCCTTGGGAAAAGCAGCTCTGTTGTAATAATCAACAGCATGCTGATAGCCGTTGTAGCAAGCACCTTCACTAAAAAAAATAAAATGTTACCAAATTGCAGCCATTCAAGTAAAACGAGATAGGTGTGATGAAGAAGCGTTAAAATAAAAGCATACACCAGGTAAGGCGACCAGCTCATACCCCTTGGAGAAGGTTCCTTGTGGCTAAATTCAGTACTATCCTTAGGACTGAGAATAGTAATTACAAATGGCCGCAGGTAGGCGATCAGCACACAGGCTGCAGCATGCAAGCCAGGTGTCATTTTAAAATAATCCAGAGAAAGGCCTGTAACTAAGGCTATTACCATCAGCATCAGGCGAGGTGTAGAATGAGGCAGCCATAAAATAAAAAGAAAATAAATGTATGGTACGATAAAGCGATGCAGGTGCGGAATCTTGTCTAATACATAAACCTGTATCAGTATAAAAAGTATGAAACGGATAATATTTCTTAACAAGTCGCTCAAGGAGTGATTTTTTTTTGTTCTTCTATTTTTCTTTTCGTGTCTTCTTCCAGTTTTTCCTGCTCTACCTTTTGAAGATTATCTACTATAAAAACCTGCTGCACAGCATTAAAATTGACGGTTGTTCTAACCTTCAATACATAGAAGCCGGAAGCCTTATTAATATTAATGGCCGCCACTCTTCCAATTAAATACCCAGGAGGAAAATTATAAGAATAAATACTGGTTACTACAGAATCTCCTTTTTTAACTGCTACATCTTTCGAAATACCTTGTAAGAAAACAAAGCGGGGATCTACTCCATCCCATTCCAACGTTCCAAATACATTTGATCTTTTTAAAGATGCAGGTACCCTGCTCTTTTTATGAAGCAAACTCATCACCTGGCTAAAGTTATTGCTAACGTTTACTACAAGCCCAACTAAAGACCCGTCAGAATTTAAAACAGCCATATTATCTCTTATACCCTGGTTAATTCCCCGGTTGACCTGTAGGTAATTTTGCTCGGAGCTTACAGAGTTGAACACCACTTTTGCTGCTCTCCATAAATAACGGCGAACTCCTTTAGTAGAATCATTTATCTGAATTGAATCAACAATCTGTGTCACGGATGTATCAGGAATGGAATAATTTGTTTGGAGAAGGTTCATTAAAGAATCGTTCATCCTATGTACCCTGCTATTTTCCTCCCGTAAATGAAAATAATCATCTACTTTATCAACCTGGGTATTTACGCGGCCTGTGATTTCGTTTGAAACGCCAAGAAAAGCTGCCCTGTGAAAGCGGTTGAACTTGAATATCATCCACAAGGAAAAACCTTGCATCACCAAAAAACAGATGAATACAAAATAGCGACGAATGAAAAGGAAAATGTTACGCATAAGCCCATTCTAAATCTTTCCTGAAGGGGAAGGATTTTTGAAGAGTTTTTAAATTAAACTGACAGTACATTAAATGAGTTTTGCAAGCCTCCCTTTGGGAGGTTGGTGGGCCTACCTCATAACAAAAGGATAGCGTTCGTAATTTTTCAAAGCCAGTCCAGTGCCACGTACTACACTTTTTAACGGATCATCAGCCACGTGAACAGGTAGCTTAATCTTCTGGCTCAGGCGTTTGTCCAAACCTTTTAAAAGAGCGCCACCACCTGTAAGGTATAAACCTCTGCGGTAAATATCTGCAGCAAGTTCCGGAGGCGTTTGTTCCAAAGCCTTTAAAATGGCCTCTTCAATTTTAAAAATGCTTTTGTCAAGTGCCTCTGCAATTTCCTGGTAACTAACATAAATCTGTTTTGGAATACCTGTTACAAGATCACGGCCATTTACAGGAATATCATCCGGAGGATTTTCAAGATCCTTCATGGCAGCACCAATTTGTATTTTTATTTGTTCTGCCGTACGTTCTCCAATCAATAAGCTATGATAACGGCGTAACGCCTCCATAATATCTGCTGTAAACTCATCTCCTGCAATTCGGATAGACTGGTCGCAAACAATACCTGCCAAAGCAATTACGGTTATACCGGTCGTGCCACCACCAATATCAATAATCATATTACCTACCGGTTCTTCCACATCTATACCAATACCTAAGGCCGCCGCCATCGGTTCGTGAATAAGGTAAACTTCTTTTGCCCCTGCTTGTTCTGCGCTATCCCGCACCGCACGTTTTTCAACTTCTGTAATAGAAGAAGGTATACAAATCATCATTCGCCAGCTTGGAGGAAAAAGGGGCTTTTTGGGATAGATCATTTTAATCATTTCCCTGATCATAAGTTCAGCAGCATTAAAATCGGCTATTACACCGTCTTTTAATGGGCGAACGGTACGTATGCTTTCGTGTGTTTTTTCATGCATCATTAACGCACGTTTACCCACAGCTAAAACCTCTTTTGGATTATTTCTGTTTAAGGCTACAATGGAAGGTTCATTAACAACCACATCATCGTTATGTATTATAAGCGTATTAGCAGTGCCTAAGTCTATTGCAATCTCTTGAGTGAACCAGTTGAAAAGTCCCATGCTACTGTATCGGATTTTAGGATTTGAAGGTTATGCGCAAAGTTGCTGTAAATAATTCGAATTGGCAAAGTAAAAACAATACGGGTTTCCCGCTAGTAATATTGGTGAAGCGTTTTAATAAGCTAATTGCTATTATTGCGTTTTTGCTTTGGGGTTTTTTTATTTTATGATGTTGATTTTAATTTTTCCAGGTCAATTATGTTCTGCAATGACTGTAAGTTGGTACGTATTTAGTTCAGAAATCTGTAGAATGGGTTCAACAATAGTATTGGTATTTATTACCGATCTATTATGTTTCCATACCTTATTACATCCCTTATTAATATTTGAACAAACAAAGAAAGCGTGTAATGTTTGGCATGGTAATCGTAAAAAATATATTCAGATACTCCAACTCAAAATATGGTGATGATGCAGGAAGGAAAGATTAGTTGAGAAAAGGAAAGTGCTTTTGTATCACACCCGTCAACGTAGAGCCTTACATTTTTCGATCCGGTTGAACAGGTTTGTTAGTGTGGCGGATGCGGATTGAATCTATTTTGCTAACGTATGATGAACACCCAAAAAGGCGATGATTTTTTCATCGCCTTTTATTTTTTAAAAATGATCATTACCTTATGATGTGCCTTCCACCAAAACTTACATCTGGCAGGAAGCTCCTTTTACCAGGTTGCTTCTTTCTCTAAGCGTAGGAATTATCATTCAATGGAATTTCCCTTTGCAGGTTTATGTATTATATAGCGCAGCAGCCTTTTTAAGCCTTACAATAATTTCCTACTTTTTTTTACCAGATATTAAACAGTTTCACCTTGCCCGCCTTAATGGCTTATCTATTTTACTGCTAATTGTTAGTGCAGGAGCTTTGTTAGTGTATGCAAATGACGTTCGCAACGATAAAAAATGGGCAGGGCATCAGCTAAAAGAAAACAGCTATACTGTTGTAACACTTATAGAAGATTTAATTGAAAAAGAAAATTCTTATGAAGCCCGGGCAACTATAGAATCAGTAATCAGGAATGATTCTGCTTATAAAGTAAAGGGAAAGATCATCATCTATTTTCAAAAAGACAGTTCTTTTAAGATTTTGAGGTATGGCTCACAAGTAATTTTTAATACTGCTTTGCAGGAAATAAAAAATTCTGGTAACCCTGGCACCTTTGATTATAAACGCTATGCTTTGTTTGGAGGCATTACGCACCAGGTGTATTTAAAAGCAGGAGATTTTCAACAATTGCCAACAACTAAAACAACCTATTTAGGAACCTTTTTATTAAGCACTAAGGGGGCTGTAATCAAAACGCTGAAAAAATTTATTACCGGTAGCAAAGAACAAGGTTTAGCGGAAGCATTGCTAATAGGTTATAAAGGCGATTTAGATAAAACTCTTGTACAATCTTACTCTAACACCGGCGTAGTGCATATTATCGCAATATCCGGTTTGCATTTAGGTTTAATTTATGGACTGCTTGTACTATTAACAAGACCGCTAAAAAGAAAGAAGGGGGCAAGCTGGTTACGTTTTATTATTATCATCATAGGCCTGTGGGGATTTAGTTTAATTGCCGGCGCCCAGCCTTCTGTGCTTCGTTCTTCAATTATGTTTTCTTTTCTCGCTCTAAGCGAATTAATAAACAAAAGAAAGTCGAATTACAATTTGTTGGCTTGTTCTGCCTTTCTGCTTCTTTGCTATAATCCTTTTTGGTTATGGGATGTAGGCTTTCAATTATCCTATTCCGCTGTATTAAGCATCATGATCTTTTATCGGCCCATTTATATTTTGGGCACAACGCCCAATAAGGCTATTGATAAGCTATGGCAATATACCTCGGCTACCCTGGCTGCTCAAATACTTACACTTCCTATTATACTGTATCACTTTCATCAATTTCCGCTTTTGTTTTTGATTGCAAACCTTATTGCAGTACCACTGTCCAGTCTCATTTTATACGGAGAATTACTGCTGTTGCTTGTTTATTTTATAACACCAGTAGCAAAATTTGTAGGAATGATAGTTGAAAATCTGATAAAGGCAATGAACCTTTATATAGAGCGGTTAGATGGTATTCAATTTGCTGTTTGGAATGGCTTTTCCATTTCTATCTTTCAGGTTGTTCTCTTATTTGGGTTTATAATCAGCACAGTTTACTGGCTAATGGAAAGGCAAAGACAAGCTATGTGGTTTTGTCTTTTTTGTTTAATGGGTTTTGTAAGTATTCGTACTTATTCTTTTATTAAGGCTAATAAGCAAAATAAACTCATAGTTTATAATGTGCCGAAACACCAGGCAATTGACATTATCAAAGGAAGACATTATTTTTTTATAGGAGATAGCAGCTTAAGTGAAGATAGCTTTCTTCGAAATTTTCATTTGCAACCTTCCAGGATTCAACACCGGATTTCTTCACTGGGTGTATTGCAGGAGAAGAGTTTTATATTTTCGAATTGCTGGGTTCTGATCATTGATACAACTATAAGCTTTGTACCAACTGCCCATAAACCTTTACTGGATGTGTTGATCTTATCTAAAAATCCAAAACTATATATAAAAGATGTTAACCAAGCCTTTCTTATTAAGCAAATAGTTATGGATGGCTGTGTGCCTGACCGAAAGAAAAAATTATGGAAAAAAGATTGCGATTCACTTCACCTTCCTTATTATGATGTAAGTGAAAAAGGCGCTTTTGTGATGAAGATGCGGTAACCTACCTTTGCCGCTTCCTAAAATTTCCAACAACTATATTCATGAACAAAAAAATTTCTTCTGCTTTAATTTCAGTTTTTTATAAAGATGGTTTGGAGCCATTATTGCAACAACTGGAAGCTCAGGGCGCTACTATATATACAACCGGCGGTACTCAAAAATTTATTGAAGCACTTGGTATAAAGGTAGTGCCTGTTGAAAGCCTTACCTCTTTTCCATCTATTTTGGGAGGAAGGGTAAAAACGCTACATCCTGCTGTGTTTGGCGGTATACTTGGAAGAAGGAACAATGAAACAGACATGCAGGAAATGAAGGAGTATAGTATTCCTGAGATTGATTTAGTAATTGTTGATCTGTATCCCTTTCAGGAAACAGTAGCCCAAACCACTGAAGAAAAAGCGATTATAGAAAAAATTGACATCGGAGGGCCTTCAATGATTCGTGCAGCAGCTAAGAATTTTGTTGATTTAACGGTAATTGCTTCCAAAGAAGATTATAGCAAACTCTTAGATTTATTGGAGCAGCAAAATGGCGGGTTAAACTTAGAGCAGCGTCGTGCATTTGCGGCAAAGGCTTTTAAAATAGTAGCAGATTACGACATTGCTATTAATAATTATTTTAATCCGGAATCTGCAATAACAGTTTTAGGCCAGGGCCATCAAACAGTTTTACGTTATGGCGAGAACCCGCACCAGAAAGCCATCTTCTCAGGTAATTTAAATGAATGCTTTGATCAATTACACGGAAAAGAAATTTCGTATAATAATTTGGTGGATATAGATGCTGCGATTGAATTAATAAAAGAATTTAATGTGGCCTCCTCTGATAGGGGAGAGACCCAGTCTCAAGGGCAGTCTCTACAAAAAACTTTCGATGAAATTAATGAGTCTCAATCAGGCGAGGCAGGTGGGCTGATGGCCTTCCCTTCGGGAAGGTCGGGATGGGCAGCCACCTTTGCCATTATTAAACACACAAATGTTTGCGGCATATCTTCAAGAAATTCAATAGAGGAGGCCTGGAAAGATGCACTTGCGGGTGACCCTGAAAGTGCATTCGGTGGAGTATTAGTTACTAATGCAGAAGTGGATGCTGCTACGGCTGAGGCTATAAATGAAATATTTTTCGAAGTATTAATTGCACCATCATTTACGCCAGATGCTTTACAAAAATTGAAAGGAAAAAAGAACCGCATCATTTTACAATTAAAGAGTACAAACACAACAAAAAATATCTACAAGAATGTAGTTAACGGCACATTGCAACAAGGAAAAGATGAAAGCAATTATGATAAATGGGAAGAAGCAGGTGGCAGGCCATCAACCGATGAAGAAAAAGAAGACCTTATTTTTTCCAATATAGTCTGCAAGCATTTAAAATCAAATGCTATTGCATTAGTAAAGAACAAACAATTAATAGGCAAAGGCTGCGGACAAACCAGCCGTATTGATGCTTTGCGTCATGCAGTAGAAAAAGCAAAACAATTTAAGTTTGATTTATCCGGCGCCGTAATGGCAAGCGATGCCTTTTTCCCTTTTAATGATTGTGTTCAACTAGGTTATGAAGCCGGTGTTACTGCCTTTATTCAACCTGGAGGCTCTATAAGAGATAAAGACAGCATTGAATATTGCAAGGGAAAGAATTTAGCAATGGTAATTACGGGACTTAGACATTTTAAGCATTAAGAATGCTGAATGCTGAATGCTGAATGCTGAATGCTGAATGCTGAATGCTGAATGCTGAATGCTGAATGCTGAATGCTGAATGCTGAA
>JAYULK010000054.1:0-12344 GCA_043763635.1 Chitinophagaceae bacterium | reverse complement strand
CTTCAATCGCCAATTCAGTGTTTGGAAAAACCTCCTTTGTTTCGTGTAAAAACGCATCCAAAGTGCTGTATTTGGAACTAAAGTGTCCGATCATTAATTTATTTACCATTGCTTTTTGAGCAATGGTGCCCGCCTGCCTTGTGGTAGAATGGAAACGTTCAAAAGCCTTTTCGCTAAAGTTTTCGAGATAAGTTGTTTCATGATAAATCGTATCAAATCCATAGATATGCTCTATGATTGATTCATCATATCTCGTATCGGCGCAAAAAGCATAACGTTTTCCTTTTTCAGGAGGATCGGTTATCACATCATTTTTTATCACCTCCCCGCGGGGAGTTATATAATCAAGCCCATTTTGCAAACTGCTATAAAATGTAGCTGGTACATCATACCGCCGTGCTTTGTCAACCAATATTTTCCTTTTACTCATCTTTTCTTCAAACGAAAATCCAAAGCATTGTATACGGTGAGTGGTTTTAAAAGCTTTGATCCTTATTTTGTCATTATCAACCAACACTGCATTTTCTGTTACAGCATGAAAGAACAAAGGATAAGGCAGTTGGGTATCAGCAACATTTATCTGCATTTCAATAATTCGCTGCAAAGCTTCCGGACCAAAGATGTGCAATTCCTGTGTGTGGGAAAGTAGTCCAAATGTGTTCAATAATCCTACAAGACCAAAATAATGATCGCCATGAAGATGTGATATAAAGATGTGAGAAATTTTACCTCTTCTGATTTTATACTTGATCATTTGTATCTGTGTGCCTTCGCCGCAATCAACAAGGTAATTTGTTCCATCCTGCGTTACCACCTGGCTGGTAGGATGGCGGTTGAAAGCCGGAACAGCAGAATTATTTCCTAAGATCGTTACCGTCAACATGCGATAAAATTAGTATTTGATTAATAGTGTCCTGCATATTTATCTACTATCGCTTCTAGCCGGGGTAAGTATCCTTTTCCAAACAGAAGTAAATGTATCAGCAAGGGATACAAATTACATAGTTCCCATTGTTCTGCATAGTTGTATGGAAAAGTATAATGATAATTGTATGCTTCGTAAAATTCTTTATCAAATCCGCCAAACAATGTGGTCATGCCTAAATCTACAGACCGATGCCCGAAATATGCAGCAGGATCAATAAGCACAGGTTCTGCATGTTGGTTACATAAATAATTGCCGCTCCATAAATCTCCATGAACTAAAGAAGGTATTGCCTCGTCAAAAACTTGTGGAAGAAAATGATACAAGCCTAAAACCTTTTCCGAATAGCTTCCTGGCAAAAGATTCCTATTGATGCTCTTCTCAACCAATGGGGTTAAGCGATGCTGTATAAAGAATGAAACCCAGTTTTTAGAAGGCACATTAGATTGAGGTACACTTCCCATAAAGTTGTTTTCAGGCAAACCAAATTGCACATTAGTGATGTGATGCAGAGCGGCCAATTGTTCGCCAAACTTTTTCCAGAATAATTTTGATGGTTTGCCTTGTTCAATCCATTCTAAAATTAAGAGTTGGTGTTCCTCTGTTTCTATTACATCTGTAATAACAGGTACCTCAATAACACGAGCGGCAGCTATTAGCTGTAATCCGTTCTTTTCTTTTCGAAATAAGTGGGGAAATTTTGATGCAGAATTTACTTTTACAAAATAAGCCCTGCTGCTATTAACGGTAACCTTATAGCTTTCATTAATGCATCCGCCGCCTGCAGGTTTTATATTGATATGCCTTGCGTTCAGCTTTTGTTTCAGCAGGTTTTGTATAGGAATTGATAAAGGCATAATATAAACAGGTCAACACAATTAATTCATAAGAATAAAATTATACGTTGTCTGCACCTTCATCTAAAAGTTCTCTTTCTATCTCTTCCATTTGAACTATATCCCAAGCTTCACTTTCAGTTTGAGTTATATTCATTACCTCTAATAAACTAATGGAGTCAAGGAAGTTCTCTACATCACTATTAAGTTCGCAAATAACAAAGGATGCTTGTTGTTCATAGAATAACTGCTGCAGTTTTACAAGATTTTCAGCAGCATCTTCATCCATGCCTTTTATATCTTTTAACCTTAGAACTATATTCTTGTTTGTAGCTTGCAGGAGTGGAATTAATTGACTTCTTAAGTCTGCTGCCATATTAGCAGAAAAGTATTCGGTTTCAACGCTAATGGCATGAAACTTTTCTTTGGTATCAGTTTTGACTTTCATAATGTTCTAAAGCAAAGGTTAACACATCTGCTAAAACCTTTGGTTAAAAATATTCGTTATTATTGTATCACAGCAATTAGATGAGTTTAAAATGGATAATAATTTTTCCTCCCAAGTAAAAGAGATCATTTCGTTCAGCAGGGAAGAAGCGTTGCGTTTGGGCAATGATTTCATAGGTACAGAACATTTGCTTCTAGGCTTGATCCGTGAGGGCGACAATACAGCGGTTAGAATTTTGAAGAGCTTTAATGTTGACCTGTACGAGTTAAGAAAAGAAGTGGAATTAGCTGTAAAAGATAAAACAGGTAAGAACATTGCTAACATCAATAGCTTACCATTAACCAAGCAAGCTGAAAAAGTTATCAGGGTAACTGTTTTGGAAGCTAAGGCTTTAAAAAGCCCTACCGTTGAAACAGAACACCTGATGCTTTCTATTCTTAAAAACAAAGAAAATATTGCAACTCAAATCTTAAATCAATTTGACGTGGACTACGATTTATTCAGACAGGAATTAGGCATGGTAAAATCAAATGATGTACGTGCCGAATACCAGGAAGAAAATGACGATGACTTTGATGAAGAAAAAAAGTACGCCCAGCAAAAATCAAAACAAGGGAGTGCTACTAAAAGCAAAACCCCCGTTTTAGATAATTTTGGCCGCGACATTACCAAGCTGGCTGAAACTGGAACTTTGGATCCTATCGTAGGACGTGAAAAAGAAATTGAAAGAGTATCTCAAATTCTTTCCCGCCGTAAAAAGAACAACCCGATCTTGATAGGTGAACCTGGTGTGGGTAAAACCGCAATTGTTGAAGGCCTCGCCTTGCGTATTGTGCAACGCAAAGTGTCTCGTGTATTATTTGATAAAAGAGTGATCTCCCTTGATCTTGCTGCGCTTGTTGCAGGCACTAAATATCGTGGACAGTTTGAAGAGCGCATGAAGGCGATTATGAATGAGCTTGAAAAGAACCGTGATGTGATTCTTTTTATTGATGAAATTCATACCATTGTTGGCGCCGGCGGTGCTTCAGGTTCATTGGATGCATCAAATATATTTAAGCCCGCCCTTGCTCGTGGTGAACTTCAATGCATTGGTGCTTCTACTTTAGATGAGTACCGTATGTATATTGAGAAGGATGGTGCATTAGACCGTCGTTTCCAAAAAGTAATGGTAGATCCTCCAAGTGTAGAAGACACATTGCTTATTTTGAACAACATCAAATCTAAATACGAGGAGTTTCACAATGTTATTTACAACGATGAAGCAATTGATGCTTGCGTTAAATTAAGTGATCGTTATATAACAGATCGTTTATTGCCCGATAAAGCCATTGATGTTATGGATGAAGTGGGTGCAAGAGTGCATTTAAAAAATATCAATGTTCCTCAAAACATTCTTGATCTTGAAAAGAAGATTGAAGATATAAAAGTAGAAAAGAACAGGGTTGTAAAGAGCCAAAAATTTGAAGAGGCTGCTGCTTTACGTGATACTGAAAAAAGGCTTGGTGAAGAATTAGAAAAAGCGAAGGCACAATGGGAAGAGGAAAGTAAGCACAAGCGTTATCCTATTGGTGAAGAAGAAATAGCAGAAGTAATAAGCATGATGACAGGAATACCTGTAAAACGCATGGTGCAGGCCGAAACAGAAAAGTTGCGGAAGATGGCTGATGATATGAAGAACATGGTGGTAGGGCAAAGTGAAGCCATTGGCAAAGTAGTTAAAGCAATACAGCGTAACCGTGTTGGGTTAAAAGATCCTAAGAAACCTATTGGTACTTTTATATTCCTTGGGCCTACTGGTGTCGGTAAAACAGAGTTGGCAAGAGCATTAGCACGTTATATGTTTGACTCAGAAGATTCGTTGATTCGCATTGACATGAGTGAATACATGGAAAAGTTTACTGTGAGCCGTTTGATAGGTGCGCCTCCTGGTTATGTCGGTTATGAAGAAGGCGGTCAGTTAACAGAGCGTGTGCGTCGTAAACCATACAGTGTTATTCTTTTAGATGAAATAGAAAAAGCACATCCTGATATTTATAATATTTTGTTGCAGGTGTTGGATGACGGTCAGTTAACTGACGGTCTTGGCCGGAAGGTTGATTTTAAAAACACCATGATCATCATGACTTCAAATATTGGAGTGCGCCAATTGAAAGACTTTGGCGAAGGCGTTGGATTTGCTACTGCATCACGTATTGAAAATGCTGATGAAGCGAATAAGGCAGTAATAGAAAAAGCATTGAAACGAACCTTCTCTCCTGAATTTTTGAACCGTATAGATGATGTGGTAATTTTCAATTCGCTTAGCAAGGAAGATATTTTTGAGATCATTGATATACTGATGAAAGGTGTAATGAAGCGTTTGCAAAATTTAGGTTTTAGCATGGAGCTTACTTTAGAAGCAAAAGAATTTATAGCCGATAAAGGTTACGATCAACAGTTTGGTGCCCGCCCATTGCATAGAGCCATTCAAAAGTATTTGGAAGATCCCCTTGCTGAGGAGATATTAAACATGACCATTAAACCTGGCAATGTAGTGATGGTGAGTTTTGATAAAGAAGCCGGTAAACTGATATTCGATTTAAAACAAGGAGTAGAAGAAGAGTCAAAAGCATAATAAATTTTTAAGCAAATTAAGACCCTGATCAGGGTCTTTTTTTTGCCTGGAGGCGCAGGGGAATTAACACAACGCCTTCTTGTTTTTTTAAATAAGTTACTGACATCAAAATATTTTTTATCAGATAAAGAACTGATTTATTTGTTGCATAGAATTACAGAACGATGAAAGGTGCGACGCAACCGGCGATGCCAGTAGCAATGCTGCCTGGTACTAAATATTACTTCATTTAAAAGCAGGATGAAACTGTTGCAGGGTCTGGCGAAGAAACTCCCTGTCAAGGTGCGTATATATTTCCGTAGTGGTAATGCTTTCATGGCCCAGCATTTCCTGCACGGCACGAAGGTCGGCGCCACCTTCTACAAGATGTGTTGCAAAAGAATGGCGAAAAGTATGTGGCGAAACAACCTTAGTAATGCCTGCTTTTTTAACTAGGTCTTTAATGATCAAAAATATCATGACCCGGCTAAGACGTTTGCCCCGGCGGTTTAAAAACAAAATGTCTTCTTCTCCTTTTTTCACCGAGGTATGCACCCGGATGCCTGACTTGTAAATGTCGATGAATTTTATAGCGCTACTTCCTATGGGCACCAGCCGTTCTTTATTGCCTTTGCCTATTACACGAATAAAACCTACATCGAAAAATAGTTGCGAAAGTTTGAGATTGACTGTTTCACTTACACGTAAGCCGCAGCTATACATTGTTTCGAGTATGGCTTTGTTACGGGTTCCTTCAGGGGTACTTACATCTACCTGATCTAATATGTTTTCAATTTCGTCGAAGCTTAAAACATCAGGTAACTGGCGTTTAAGCTTTGGTGCGTCTAATAAAATAGTGGGATCATTTTGAGTTACATCTTCTATAATGCAATACTTATAAAAAGCCCTGATGCCGGAAATGATACGTGCTTGTGAAGATTGGGTCATTCCAAGTTCTGCAATCCATTTTACAAATCCCTGAAGGTGTAACAATTCAATTTCTGCAGGCGTTTTCATAACACCATTTATTTGCAGATAAGCAGTTAGTTTTTCAATATCAGCCAGGTAAGCCTCTATAGAATTACCGGCCAATGACCGCTCTAGCTGCAGGTAAGCTTTAAAACCTTTTTTGTAAGGCTCCCACATGAGTCGGTTAAAGTTTATTATTTAAGATTTGCGATCCTGAGGCGTTACAAACTAATTGTTTTTTCCAAAGGAATTTTTTTACCGTCTTTAAGCAGTTGAATAAAAATACGGTTCCGGCTAATGTTTACCGTATCTATTGCTTCATGAATATTGTTGAAGTCAATTTTATATTCTTCTTTAAAAGTCATTAGTTCTTTTTGTCCTGTATTAATATCTTCTATATAAATAGTGCTGTAGTCGCAGTAAGCCCGAAGGTCATCGGGTACTACAAATTTTTTGTCAAAGCTGTTGATAGCACTCGACATTTTTCGTACACTTTCTTTTTTATTAAAAGGCAATTGCATCAGGTATCCACGTCCTGAAATGCAGTCGTTGAAAGATACCCATGCGTAGCTTGTATCTTTTATAAAACACGTAATGGCTGATTTGTTAAGGCGTACCAGGTTATCCAGCATTGTACCCAAATGCATTTGCCGGCCCACAGGTAAGGCATCGTGGCTCCAAGTAATGGTATCGCCGGTACAATTTTTTACAGAGATTGTTACGAAAGGCTTAAGCTTATGATCTCCTTTAAATATAAATGAATCAGAAGCGCAAGCTGTATCGCAAAAAGTTGCGGCGGTTTTATCTGAAGCATTGTTACAGCTTGTCACAAAAAAACCTGCTGATAAAAGAAAAAGAAATAATCTCATAATAAAATTTATGGTGAGCAAAAATACCTTTCCTGTTATTTCAATACGGATTTAATTTTCTGCTTGTATTCTCTTTCGATAATTACAAATAGACATCTTCAATTAAAAAAAATTCAGGTGCTGACTTGCCCAAAGTAGTAATAGCTAAAATATCGTATTGCACATGCCTGTATTGCTGATGCTGGTATAAAAATTCATCAGCAGCATTGAGTAGAGCTTTAAACTTTTTCTTAGTTACGTTTTCCTCCGGCAAGCCAAAAGCTTTGGAAGAACGGATCTTTACTTCTATAAAATGAAGCACATTATTTTTCAAAGCAATAATGTCTATTTCATAGTGCGAATAACGCCAGTTTTGGTGAAGTACCTGGTAATGATGCTGTACAAAATAATTCATTGCCATTTCTTCGCCTTTCTTACCTAATTGATTGTGCAGCGCCATAATTATCTTTGACAACAAAATAAAAATTAATGCCCGTAACGCAAGCTATATATTCATTAAAAGGCAAAGTGCAGCATTATTCCTGGGGTGGCTACGAGTTTATTCCGCAATTACTCTCCATAGCAAACAACGATAAAAAGCCTTTTGCAGAATATTGGTTGGGCGCTCATCCTAACTATCCTTCAGCAATTGAAGCAAATGGGAGCGAGATTTTATTGAACGAATTCATTGATCAAAATAAAGAAGAAGTATTAGGTATTTCAGTGGCAAAGCAATTCAATTCTTTGCCATATTTATTGAAGGTATTAGATGTACGGCAAATGCTTTCGATACAGGTGCACCCTGGTAAGGAACCGGCAGAGGCCGGATACAAACAAGAGAATGAAGCCGGCATTCCTTTAACGGCTCCGAACCGAAATTATAAAGATGATAATCATAAGCCGGAGCTGATGGTAGCATTAAGTAATTTTTGGTTACTTCATGGCTTTAAGCCCGAAGCACAATTGCTCGAAACTTTATCTGCCATTCCTGATTTTTCTTTTATGGTAGAAGAATACAATAGTGGAGGATACAGGTCGCTGTATGAAAGGATAATGATAATGGAGCAGGAAGAAGTGAACAAAATTTTAGAACCTGTTATCTCCCGTATACTTCCGTTGTATAAAAATGGTGAACTTTTAAAAAGCGGGGAAAGCTTTTGGGCAGCAAGGGCTGCAGATACATTTTGCAAAAATGGAAATTATGACCGCGGAATTTTTTCTATTTATTTGTTTAACCTGGTGCATTTAAAGAAAGGAGAAGGCGTATTTCAGCCTGCGCAATTACCGCATGCTTATTTAGAAGGACAGAATGTTGAGATCATGGCCAACTCTGATAATGTATTAAGGGCAGGGTTAACAGAGAAACATATTGATGTAGCAGAGCTTATTCGTCACGTTCGGTTTGAAGAAACTATTCCTTTTATTCTTGGCGCTCATGCCGAAGTAAGCGAAGAACTTCAATTTGCTACCCCCGTGCCTGAGTTTGAATTATACCAATACCGGCTGAAAAACAGCAATGTTTCTTTATCAAGTACCAGTGCAGAAATTGTTTTGGTGCTTGATGGAAATGTGCACATCGAATCTTTTTCTGAAAGACTTTCCCTATCTAAAGGTGAGGCAGCATTTATAACAAGTGGCACAGTCTACCAACTAATTGCCCCCGATGCCGCTGAAGTATTTAGAGCCGCAGTGCCTCAACCCGGATAAGGAAGTCTCTTATCGCATTGGTACTTCCATTAAAAGTATTTCCGCATCTGTGTTGGCTGAAATGGAAAGCTTTGTGGACTCTGTAATTCCAAGTCCATCGCGGCGGTTCAGGGCTATTTCATTGATGGTAAGATCGCCTTCTAAAACAAAAGCATAAACGCCATTGCCTGTTTTATTAATGGTATAATCAAGCTCAATGCCTTTGTCCAAGTTACCTAAGCTAAACCATGCATCCTGGTATATTGTTATACCTTCGTTTGATCCTTCAGGAGAAACAATTGTCACTAATTTATTTTTCTTTTCTTCCTCTGTAAAGGTCTTTTGATCGTATCGTGGAGCTACACTTGTTTTATTGGGGATAACCCATATCTGCAAGAACTTAACTGCTTCGTTATTATTCTTATTTTTTTCCGAATGCTGGATTCCGCTTCCTGCGCTCATAACCTGTATGTCGCCCTTCTTAATTACCTGTTGGGTGCCTGTACTGTCTTCATGTTCGAGGGCGCCTTCAAGGGGGATAGAAATAATTTCCATATTGTCATGCGGATGTTTTCCAAACCCTCTGCCCGGTGCGACAGTGTCATCATTCAACACTCTTAAAACTCCAAAATTTGTTCTTGCAGAATCATAATAACCGGCAAAGGTGAACGTATGCCAGCTTTCGAGCCAGCCATGATTAGCATGGCCCCTGGTATCAGCTTTATGTAATACTGTTTTCATTTTATTATTTTTATTATTAAGCTTCAACTTTTTCTTCTACCAACTTTTCCGCAAGCCATAAGTACTCGTTTAAAAATACTTCAACAGATTTTGCAAAGGTGTTATCTGTTAGGTTTCCTTTCGCATCAAATTTTTTATCTACCGCAGGTACCACCAGCATATATGGAGAGCCAATGCCAAATAATGCAAATATTAATTGCTGCAATTGCATGGCTGCTCTTATGCCGCCCATAGCGCCTGGCGAAGCCGTTACTATGCCAAAAGGTTTGCGATGTTGCTTAGGAAAATGGTCCAAAAGATTCTTTAAAGCAGAAGAGTAACTCCCATTGTATTCAGGTGTAACAAGTATAAATGCGTCAGCTTCCAACATTCTTCTGGAAGTTTCCTTATACTCATCTGGTGTGGTTTCTACGGAGGTGAACACAGTCTGTATGGGTGGCAGGTTATGCTCTCTAAGGTCAATAACGCCAGCCTCGTGCTCTGCCTTTTCAACTAATAAACTTTGGAGATGTAATGCCACTCTATGCGTAACACTATTAATACGGGGACTACCTGATATAATTTCAATTTTCATATTTTGTATTTAATCAATGTTTAAACATCAAATATGAAGCCAGTTATTATATATGCCATGTAGTCGCTTTGTTATTTAAGAATAGTTTCAAAAAATTAGAACCCTGGCTCAAGTAGGTTCCAGGCAGATATAGTAAAATACTCCAGGGCTTACTAAGCTGCTGTTATTAATATTTAGTAACTTACTGTTAGGAAAATTAGAGTCGGCGTAAAAAAGTTTCGGGTTAGATGATTTTTATAATTTATTCATCCTATTATTCACACTAAAACCAGTATATGCGAAAAGTATATAACGAGCGGGAGTTTTACGAGGAGTCTATTTTATGCGATAGATGCGGCTGGGAAGGTAGTGGCTACGATGTTAACATTGTTGATCTTTATGGGCTTGCCAAAGTAAAAGAGGTGCATTGTCCAAATTGTGATAGTCATTTAGCCGGGATCGAAAAAATATCAAATACAAAAGAAGACAAAAGGGACGACTGGTTTAGTAATGATTCTTTGGGAAATCATTTCGGTTAAAAGCTCATAATTTTATTTGAAATCCTCGTTAATAAGCTTGAGGAAAACAAAATCAAATTTTCAAGTTCGTTATTACAGTGGCATATTTTCTGATTAGATAAATCAGTAAAATTTCTAAATTATGAGATTTATTCCCACTAAAGTTCATGGCATACTTGATTACATGATGGGCATTTTATTAATCGCATCGCCCTGGCTTTTAGACTTTGAAGACGGTGGAGCTAAACAATGGGTGCCCGTTATACTTGGTGCAGCAGCAATAATTTATAGTTTGATGACAGACTATGAATTAGGCGCAATTAAACTGATTTCTATGCCTAAGCATTTAATGCTTGATTTAATGTCAGGTATTCTATTAGCAGCTTCACCTTGGATATTTGGATTTGCAGATGAAATTTACCTGCCGCATCTTGTTCTTGGTATTGTTGAAATCGACGCTTCCTTAATGACAAAGAATGAACCTGAGCATAGCGCTCATCGCACGGGCAATCATAGAACGGCTGCCTCGCATTAGTATTAAAATAGCAGAATAGCAAAAAGCCCTGTTTAGCCAGGGCTTTTTGCTATTCTGCTATTTGTTTGCGAAGCATGCACTTGCTTCAGCATGATCAGCCCAAGGCTATGGAATATCAATTTCCTCCGCTAAAATTGGCTTTGATATTTGTGCCATTATCGGATAATGGCTTTCTAACCATTCATAGATAGTTAAAAAAAGAGTTTGAATTTGTTTGTTGGAAAGGCCTTGCGCCTGCAGGTTTTCTACTAAAGGGTGCATAAAGATTTGGATTGGTTTTCTTGGGGTACGGGTAAACTTTACTATTCAGTTGCTTTAATTTTTACACAAAAGCAACATTAGTAATTAGGGGCTGAAGTTGAATTGCATTTTATCTGATTGCTGCAATAATCTTGAAAGAAATACCGGGCTTAAGAAATTAAGCTTTCTTTTAAAGCTGGCAGGTTGAGCTATCGTTTTCATACTTTGGATTGTGGATGAAAGTTACAGGCATTAGGTATGTTAGTCAATAAGAATGATTACTTAAAAATGCCGGGGAAAACCCTTAAGTTTATACCAATCATTGTTGCATTAACCCCATATATAACAATGCTGAAAAACTTAATACCCATTGATAGATGCATTTGAACATGTACATTGATGATGTCTTGATTGAATCTATCCCCATAAATTTTGTTGGATTTAAAAGTTGTTTGGAGCGTCAGAATTATTTGAATAATCTTGCCGCAAAATTTACTAAAACACACCTCCCTAAAATCATACACACAAGGCATTGGCCCCAATTTTTCCTTGAAGGAGTGCCTTCTAAAATGAACAAAAATGAAGACCAAACTTTAGAGCAATAATTTGGCAGGGAAATGGTATTTACAAACCAGGGCAATTGCGCTCCATAATATTTTAATTGAAATAAATAAGACCGATGCAACCTTCGAAAATCCTGTAGGTGCTGAGAATGCTACACTTTATTAGTAGCTGGCCTTCCATAATTATTTTGAAGTTTTTGCAATACCCGAAAGCTGGGTATCAACACCCGAAAGCTGGGTATCAACGTTTAAATTAACCACAAGGAATTCAGGCTGAAGGTTAGCTTCCTGTATTAAAGAATCATATCGCTGTTTTAGTTGCCTTTTAAATCTTCCCAGGTAGCCTGGGTTCGAAATTTCATATAAGTTAACCGGAACGGCTTCAATTAAATCATTGCCCAGGTACATAGTTAATTGCATAAGATGTGGATTTGAAACAAAGTAAAATAGTATTTAAAATTGCGGCAATAGTAAAAACAACAAATATTTCTTTGCTAAGTGTTTACCTGCTAAAAAAATAACTTCTATAAAAGCTGCTTATTATAATTGTGAAATTATAGCTATCTAAAAAGAAATACCAATTTGTAAAAATGGCAATTTTAAAAATCGTTTGGAGCCACACACTTTTGCCAGTACTCCATTATTATAGAAATAGTTTTCTCTAATTCAGGCATCGTATTCTGTTTCACAAAAAATCCCTGTACAGACAAACTATAAGCATCAATTACCGACTTTTGATTAGATGCAGTAGTGAAAAATAAATATGGAATACACTTAACCTGTAGCGCAGCATCAGTGTAAATTTTATTTCGCAAAGCAAATCCATCAAGCTTGGGCATATTTATATCTGACAATATAAGGAAGGGTACAATATCTGTTCTATTTA
>JAYULK010000053.1:0-12352 GCA_043763635.1 Chitinophagaceae bacterium | reverse complement strand
AGCACTAATGCAGTATTTATTGCAGCGCCAGTTTGCTTTAAAACAAAATCTTCTTTGCTTAGCATTTTTCAATCTTTAGATTTTATTACGCTTCAAGGAATTACCGGGGCAAGTGTTCAGGCTAATTTCCATAGCATGTGCAATGGCGCTAATCTGGCATATCTACGTAAAGCTTTTTTTGAAGTAAGTGGATTTGAGGGAATTGATAAACTAGCCTCAGGTGATGATATGCTCTTGATGTATAAGATATGGAAGAAGTATCCAAAACAGGTTCATTACCTGCTCTCTGCTGATGCTATTGTGGAAACCGAGGCCATGCAAACATGGAAAGATTTTTTTCAACAACGAATTCGCTGGTCGGGCAAGGCTACATATTATAGCGATAAGAGGGTGATGGGCGTTTTATTTTTTGTTTACTTTTTTAATCTTTTATTTTTCATCATCCTGGCTTTTTGCTTTTATAATAGTCAATATTTATTAGTTCTTTTTTATTATCTGCTAGGAAAAATAATTATCGAAGTTCCCTTTGTTTATTCAGTAGCCAGGTTTTACAAGAAGCAGCGCCTCGTGATCTACTTTCCATTTTTTCAACCATTGCACATTCTTTATACTGTATCTATTGGTTTACTTAGCCAGTTTGGTACCTATCAATGGAAAGGACGGCAAACAAAATGATTAACTTTCTTACATGAACAGTGCGACAACAACCTTGAACAAGGCCTGGGTTCAGCGATTAAAAAAAAATAAAGGCGCATTGGCCGGTCTTGTAATGATTTTTGTTGCAATTCTTACGGCTGTATTTGCCTATTTCATTACGCCCGATTCATCTCCCTATGCTAACCGGATTATTTTAGAAATTGGAGGAGAAAAACCCGGTTTTACAAAAAGCTTTTTATTATTAAAAAGGCCCAGGCAAGACAATCCCAATTTTCTAGACCGGGCTTTCAATGGAATAGAAGATGAGCTTGAATACATACCAATACAAAGCTGGAAACAGATTAATGATAGCATTATTGCAGAGAAGTTTATTGATGAAGGTGTAACGGAGAGAAGAAGCTATAGCAGAAGGTTTTTGGCTAAAGATCCCGTGGTAACTAAACAGTTTTTTTTAGGAACCGATAAATATGGGAGAGACATTTTAAGCCGCTTAATTATAGGCACCCGTGTAAGCCTGAGTGTAGGTTTTATAACGGTTTTATTATCGCTTACAATTGGAATAACTCTTGGCGCTCTGGCTGGCTACTACCGGGGCAAAACAGATGTTGTAATAATGTGGTTGGTTAATATAATCTGGAGCATTCCTACGTTATTGTTAGTGTTTGCCGTCACTTTGTTATTAGGCAAAGGGTTCTGGCAAGTGTTTGTAGCAGTTGGGTTAACCATGTGGGTGAATGTAGCAAGGTTAGTTCGTGGCCAGGTACTAGCTGCCAAAGAACTTCAATATATTGAAGCAGCCAAGGTTTTAGGTTTCTCCAATTTCAGAATCATTGCACGGCACATTCTTCCAAATATTTTAGGGCCTGTACTTGTTATTGCAGCTTCAAATTTTGCATCGGCCATTGTAATAGAAGCTGGTTTAAGCTTCTTAGGGATTGGTGTTCAACCTCCGCAACCAAGCTGGGGCCTGATGATCAAGGAGAACTATAATTTCATTATCACCCAAAATCCTATGCTTGCTTTAGCGCCAGGGTTTGCTATTATGATTTTAGTGCTTTCTTTTAATTTATTAGGAAACGGTTTAAGAGATGCTTTGAATGTGCGTAGCAAAATTTAAACTGCCTCATCTATCATTACCTGCACATTGCGGTTCAGGCTTTCTTCAAGAGATATAAACGTTTCGGTACGTTCGATTCCTTTGATTTTCTGCAGCTCATCATGCAAAACCCGCCTTAACTGTGTAATATCCTTGCAAACAATTTCAGCAAAAATGCTATAGTTTCCTGTAGTATAATTCATGCGTACTATTTCAGGTATTTTTTTCAGGTCTTTTGCAACAACTTCATACAAAGAACTTTTTTCGAGATAAATGCCAATAAAAGCAATTACATCGTAGCCCATTTTTTTTAAATCCACATGCATGCGGGTTCCGCTAACGATACCTGTTTCCTGCAATTTTTTTATGCGGACATGTATCGTACCAGCAGAAACAAAAAGCCTTTTTCCAAGATCTGCACAAGAAATGTTTGCATCTTTCATTAAATGCTGGATAATCTGAAGATCTAATTTGTCAACATTCAAAGATGGGTTCATTTGAGTACATTGTTTTAGATGTTATTTACCTAATAGCTAATTTATTGAACTATATCTAAAGTTTTATAATTTTCATTGAAAAGTTTTGAAGGTATGCGCACTCTTGTTATTTTTGACCTCGTTAAAGCTCATTGATAAATTTTTTCTTCTTGTATACTGTGGGGTGATGAAACCTTAGGCAGACATGCCCTCTTGTCTCGGGGGTGGAGATCACAAGATAAAGTCAGGGTATAGCCGGTTTGTTCCGACAGGGGTTGACCACCAAGCGCTGCCTTGTACCTAATTGCTCCGTGGAGGTTCGACTCCTCCCCCTACAGCGATTTTTCTCATGTGAATTACCTGTAAAGTATTGCTTGCAATATGATACAGGTTTTTTTATGTCTATACTTTTCAGAAATGAAGCTGAAGTCGGAATGTGTAGCCGCTATTTGCAGCCTTGATATTAGTGGTTTACAGGACTACTGACGATGTTCCTGCTTCCTTAATATTCTTCAGCCGCTGTTTTGGAAAGAAGATTGTGGAAGTTGCCCTATTTTTTAAGAAAAATCTACCTTAAATGCGGCAACTTACGACAGAGAATTAAAGAAACTGCCGTAAGGACATCTGAGTTAGTGTCGTTCTGAAAAGAAGCTTTTATGCCAACTTGGTACTTTTTATTTATTTTGGCAAGGTACATGAGTGACAAGCCAAAGCCTGCGGTAATTGTATTCTGCTTGCCTGGATCATAAATAACATAAAAGGGCTCAGGAAATGACCCTTGATTCTGATAGTAACCATATTGACTGGGATGAGAAGTCGATTGGAAACGCAACAGCGGTCCTGCTCCTATTTGTATTTTATGAGCTGTTAGTGAAAGAACAGCAAAATTCACTAGGGAGCTTATTTGCAAGCCAGCAGTGGTAAAACGCATAAGTCTTGTGTCGGGCGTTATACCGGGACTCTGATCATTGAATCCGTCATCTTTTCCGTAATGAATTGTAGTAGTGAGCGCAGTGGAGAAACTTACAAGCTTTGCAATGTAATGCTCGTAGCAAACTTCTGCTACCAAGCCGTCTAAGTCTCCTGTACCATGCCACGACTTTCCGGCACTCAGTACGAAAGAATTGATTTCATTTTGAGCCGCTAAAGCCTGCGCAAAAAATAAGTAAACACCGAGGAGTATTATTGTTTTTCTCATAAGCAATCGCTAATTATTGTTAAACGCGATCTGCCACTACTATTAAAATATCTATGGCATGAGGGCGTTCTGTGTTTCCGACCAATTGAGTAAATATATGTGGTTTAGTTGAAATACAAGACTGATATATATCTTCTTAGCCTCCATTGCATTAATGCGTTCTTATCGTCAGCATATCCCTTCTTTTTCCCCCTCTTTTATCTGCTTAGAATGCCTCTTGGTCTAGTAATAGATCTTTCTGCATTGCCATCGTGTCCTTCAAGCCGTAGGAATTTTCTTTAAAAAACATATATCTGTAATAATTCCTCTTCAAATTTTTTTTCATCTTATCAACTAATCCCCTGCCTTAAACTATCATAATAAGTATTGGTCTTTATAACCAGACTCAAACAATAGTACCTATAAATCTCATTATGAAAAAAGTCTCGAGGCTAATCAGTCTAACACTCATTTTTTCCTTTTGCAGTGTATTTCTTTCTTCTTACAATATAAAAACAAACCCCAGCGGGTCATACATTTTTCCTTATAAGCAAGCAGGATTAACCGAACGCCAGGCAGCAGCTCATTTGCTTAGCCGGTTTTCGTTCGGTGCTACACCAGGCCAGGTAGATGAAGTAATCCATATAGGACTTGAAAAATGGTTTCAAAAACAGTTGGTTGGTGAACTGAGAGATGATACTTTAAATACCATGCTGCAAGGCTATGATGCTCTTAAGATGTCTAGTAAGCAGATTGTACAAACCTATCCCCGTGGAGGACAAATTTTAAGAATGGCTATCAGGGATGGCTTTATTGAAAAAGATGCGGTAGCAAAAGATGGCAAAAAAGATTATAAAAAAGAGCTTGCAGTCTACATGCAGCAAAAGGGCTATAAACCACCAGCCGAATTGTTGCGCCAAATCGTGAATCAAAAAATACTTCGGGCCACTTATAGTAATAATCAATTGCACGAACTGCTCACCGATTTCTGGTTTAACCACTTTAATGTTTCTCTTACTAAAAATGATTGTGCTCCCTTTGTGTTGCCGTATGAAAGAGATGCGATCAGACCCAATGTGTCTGGTAAATTTGAAACGCTTTTGATGGCTACAGCCAAGTCTCCGGCTATGCTTACTTACCTTGATAATTTCAGAAGTTCATCCTCTGAAGATGAGATGACACCCAATGAAAAACAAGTGCAAAAGCGGCAGATGAAAAGAATGGAAGAACGTCAGGCAATGGATACAACCATGCAAAATATGCAGGTTGTCGAAAAGATAAGGAAGGCAAAAAAAGCTCAGGGGTTAAATGAAAATTATGCCCGTGAAATAATGGAGTTGCATACGGTGGGAGTTGATGGTGGTTACACACAATCAGATGTAACGGCAGCAGCACGGGTATTAACAGGCTGGACAATCTATCCAATGGACCGTTATGGTGATAAGATCAAGCAACTGGAAAAAAGAAATGAAGAATATTTAAAGAAACAAGGATTTGTGCACGAAGGCGATTTTGTTTTTGCAGCTAATAAACACGATAAAAGTGAAAAGAAGGTATTAGGAACAGTTTTCCCCGCAGGCGGTGGCTATGAAGAAGGGATAAGGCTTATTAAAATGCTGGCACAACATCCATCCACGGCAAAGTTTATCTCCACAAAGCTAGCAGTTAGGTTTGTGAATGATAACCCTTCAAAAGGTCTTATTGATAAAATGGCAAAGACCTTTACAGAAACCGGTGGTGATATTAGTAAAGTCTTGATAACAATGGCCACTTCACCTGATTTTTGGAGTAAACAAGCGTTACGGGAAAAAACGAAATCACCTTTTGAATTAGCGATCAGTTCTGTAAGAAGTTTGAATGCCGACATTAAAGCTCCGTACCAGTTATATGCCTGGATAACAAAAATGGGTGAGAAAATGTATTACTACCAGGCGCCCACTGGTTTTCCAGATAAGGGAGCGTATTGGATCAACACAGGCTCCCTTCTTAACCGGATGAATTTTGGTCTTGCTTTGGCTGCACAACGAATTCCAGGCATTAGATTCAACCTCTCATCTTTAAATCAAAATAGGGAACCGGAAAGTGCTGAAGCAGCCCTTGTTACTTATACTAAATTATTGATGCCGGAGCGGAACGTAGACCAAACAGTAAAGCGGCTGACCCCTTTATTAAAAGACCCGGACATTGATAAAAAAATAGATGCTGCTGCTGAAAAATCACCAGGCCCGGGAAACACCGGTATGATGGAAGATGAGATGATGACTGATAATGAAATGCAGGGAAAATTAAAAGACAAGCCAGGCAAGAAAAATGGTAAGGACAATTACACAACTATGCAAATGCAATCATCCTCGGGCAATAATAGTATGTTGGCACAAGTGGTAGGCATTATCATTGGTTCTCCGGAATTTCAGCGTAAATAACCAATTCGTACACCTCAATAAAAAATTAGTAATGGTATCAAGAAGAGGATTTATTAAATTGGGATCACTTGCACTATTTGCCGCAGGTCTTGGAGGCGTTCCCAGCTTTATAGCACAAGCTGCCAATAGTAATAAAATTATTGGGACTTATAAAAAGAATAAGATACTTGTCTGCATTTTTCAACGGGGTGCCATGGATGGTTTGATGGCCGTTAGTCCGTTTACTGATGAATACTTTAGAAAGTCAAGACCCAGCTTATTTATGTCTGCCGCAGGTGGCGCTTCAAATCCTTTGATTGATTTGGATGGACGTTTTGGCTTACATCCGTCCATGCAGGCCTTTGCTCCGCTCTTTAAAGAAAACAGGCTGGCCATTGTTCATGGTGTTGGATCTCCAAATACTACCCGTTCGCATTTTGATGCACAGGATTATATGGAAGCAGGAACTCCTTTTAATAAAGGAACGAGCAGTGGATGGCTTAACCGCGCCGTTGGTTTGTTAGGCCATGAAACAGCCACACCTTTCCAGGCAGTGAGTATGACTTCTTCTCTTCCCAGATCTTTTTATGGTGACAGACCTGCTATTGCCATTAGTAACCTTCAGGATTTTGCCATTCAATTACGAGGCAATCCTTTGGGCGCAAACGTAGCTGCAAAAAGCTTCGAGGATTTATATGATCAAACTTCTTCCTCATTGCTGAATAAAACGGGCAAGGAAAGTTTTGATGCTGTAAAAATGTTGCAGAAGGTAGATACTAAAAATTATGAACCTTCTAATAATGCAATGTACCCCGTAACGCCACTTGGTAATTCGCTGAAACAAATTGCCCAGCTAATTAAGATGGATGTAGGATTAGAAGTTGCCTTTGCAGAGTGTGGTGGCTGGGATACTCATTATAACCAGGGAGCTGGTTTAGCGGGAACCTTTGCCCGTAATGTTGGCGATCTAAGCAATAGTATTGCAGCATTCTGGAAAGATTTGGAAACCTATCATGATGACCTTGATGTAATGACCATGACAGAGTTTGGCCGTACGGTAAAACAAAATGGCACCAATGGAACCGATCATGGACGGGGTTCCTGCATGTTCATTTTAGGCAATGATGTAAATGGTGGCAAGGTTCATGGGAGTGTGCCGACATTGGCCGTTGAAAATTTGGAAGATGGCCGCGACCTTCCGGTAACGACAGATTTTCGCAGTGTATTTAGCGAAGTGGCTACCAAGCATTTAAAAGTAAAAAATAATAGCAGTCTTTTCCCGGAATGGAATGGAAAACAAATTGGCGTGATGCGTAATGCTTAAGATGAAATGCGCAGTTACTATAAAAAGAAAAGCATCCCGCCAAAAGGTGGGGATGCTTTTTTCATTCTGGCATGCAAACGTCAACTCTGCTTCTTAGCAGTTTGGACGAGCAATATACAGATATTTATAAAATAACAATCACTTAATATTGAATCTGCAGGAGAAATATTTTGTTATGTAGATTTTTAGAAAAAAACGGTTTTCGCCAAGTGTAAATTTCCTCCTTTCGCCAATTCCTTTTATGTTGTTGTTCTCCCAATCGCCACTTTATAAAGTGTAAAGATCATAAGAGCAAAGAAGGCTACACCTAGCCATTTATAGCCTCCTTCGCCTATGGCAGTAGTTATGCCATGTTCGACATTTACTTTTCGCAGGCCGGCATTGGTAGTTTCAAAAGCAGAAAGAAAAGCCACTATAACCCCTGCTAAAGCTCCTCCGGCTACCAGTCCTGTTGCAAATAAATTTCCTTTACCTAAATCTTCTTCGTCAGGCGGTACATGAATGCCTTTTCTTTTTTCCCGCATTTCCACTAAGCCACGTATGGCACCACCAATAAAAATGGGCAGTGTGGTGGCAAGCGGCAGGTAAGTTCCTACTGCAAAAGAAAGTGATTTAATACCACATAATTCCAAGGTAACTGCAATGAATACACCTACTAAAACAAACTGCCAGTCAAGATTAAAAGATAGAATTCCTTTGATCAGTGTGGCCATTAATGTTCCTTGTGGTGCCGGGTAAAGATCTGTTCCTATGGCATGTGTAATTCCCTGCGCTGCCATTGCCGCCGTTGGGGTATCTAAAATTTTTATCGTAGCACCAATAGCTATAGAAGAAACAATGGCCCCTACGAATAATGATAGTTGTTGGTATTTAGGGGTTGCCCCAACGATGTAACCTGTTTTTAAATCCTGTGAAGTGGCGCCTGCGTTTGCCGCAGCAATACAAATCATTCCACCAACAATTAAAGCCATAGGTTCATAAAAATGCCCTGTCCATTTTACAGCGATAAAAATCAGGCAGGTGCCCATTAAAGTGGCTATAGTCATACCTGAAATAGGATTGTTGGAAGAGCCAATTAAGCCAACAATACGTGATGAAACAGTAACAAAAAAAGCCCCGAAAATGATCACCAATATTCCCAATAGCAATTTGCTTCCAATGTTTGCGCCTGGAATAAGGGTAGAGGGCATGAATGCGATACAAAGTATTAAAATCAAACTTCCTATGCCAACTACTTTAATAGAAAGGTCTCTTTCTGTTCTTGGTACTGTCTCTTCATTTACACCATCAACGCCGGTCCTTTTGAGAGAACTCATACTTCCTTTGAAGGAAGAAATGATCGTAGGTATTGTTTTAATCAAGGTGATAAAACCTCCGGCGGCTACAGCACCTGCTCCAATCTGGCGAACGTAAGCACGGTAAATGGCATCTGACCAATCATTAAAATTATGCGTCACCGGGTCCCATCCACCCGGGCCTCCCGGCTTCGCCAGGTCAGCTATGTATCCCAGTTTATATAATTGTGAAGCCACTACATCCGCACTAACCAATGAAGACAATAAGGGGATAAGAACAAACCAACTTAATACACCACCCGCTACCAATACACCAGCTATTCGTGGCCCAATGATGTAACCAACTCCTAAATACTCAGGAGTAATTTCACCACTTAATCTTGCTGATGGAAAAAACTTATCTGCCTGGGTAGTAGCAAACCTGGGCACTTCTGCAATCACATGAAATACTTTTTGTAGTGCGGCATAAGCAGCAGCAAAACCTAGGCCCATAAAGGCAGTTTTAGCAAATTCGCCACCCCGTTCACCCGCTTTTAATACAGAAGCACAAGCAGTGCCTTCAGGATAAGGAAGTACGCCATGTTCTTTTACAATTAATGATCTACGTAAAGGAATCATCATTAATGTTCCTAATATCCCACCAAAAATGGCTAGTATTAATATGGTGAAATAATTAAAATAATTGGCACTGGCAGGGTCACTTAAAAACAAGAAGCCAGGTAAAGTAAAAACCACACCTGCGGCAATGCTCTCTCCGGCTGAACCCGTTGTCTGGATAATATTATTTTCAAGAATAGTTGTTTTTAAAAACCGCCGCCCTAAGGTTATTGCAATAACAGCAATAGGTATGGAAGCAGATACTGTAAGGCCTGCTTTCAGCGCAAGGTAAACCGTAGAAGCGCCAAAGATGATTCCAAATAAGGCACCAGTAAGAATTGACTTTACGGTGAACTCAGCCATTCTTGTTTCAGCAGGCACAAAGGGTTTAAAGTTGGTTTCGGCCATTATGCTAATATTTAGTTGCTTAAATGTAATAATAACAAAGGAGCTGATCGCTCAACTCCTTTTATAACATTTCACAGAAATTATGCTGAACCTGTTTTTTCCCGAACGATCTCATTTAAAGATTTAATTCTTGCATAAATCAAAATACCTCCAACAAATGCAGCAGCAACGAGTATGAGGAAAAATATTTTTTTGTCAGTAAAATCATCCCAAAAACCCGTCATCACACCAGCTATTTTTCCACCAATAGAAGTAGATAAAAACCACCCGCCCATCATTAAGGCAGTAAGTCTTGCAGGGGCCAGCTTGGAAACAAATGATAAGCCGATAGGACTTAAGAATACTTCGCTTATGGTAAAAACAAAATAAGTAAGCCAAAGCCAGATGGCTGAGGACTTATGTGTATAAATAGAAGGAACAGACATAATAGCAAACACCATTACAAGTGCCGATAATCCTGATATGAATAAGGCCATTCCGAATTTTGATGCAGTTGTAGGCTCTTTTCCTTTTTTTCTCAAGTACCCAAAGAATGGCACAAAAAACAAGGTAAGAATAATAATAAACAAAGGGTTGATTGATTGGAATAACTCAGTATTGGTAAGCTTTACCTTCTTTCCGTTGGGCCATTGTTCTTTGGGTACATTGTTGAAATACGGATCAGGGCCCATTACTTTGATGAGTTTACTAGCTGTATCAATTTTATTCCCCTGTTGCGTTATCCCATAGCCATCTTCAATTCTTACAATTGGTGAAACATCTTTCTGCTCTACAAAATATTCATTCACTTTCGTTACCATCCTTGGCGAATCACTTACTTCCTGCAAGGGAAACAAAGCCCCCGTAATTTTTGCATTGTTAGTTGATGCTTCTCTATCAGTATGCTTTTCAGCCCATAGCGTAAGTCCTGTGGAGTTTTGATTATAGATCGTCCAGAACGCAATGGCAATAACAAAAATAAAAAGCAAGGCACCTATGCCTCGCTTGTCCTGTCCTTTTGCTTTTACCCAAAGTGAAATATAAAAAGCAATGATAGGCAGGCATGCAAAGATGAATGCATCATTTGCCTGGCTACCCATAATGGTGGTACTAAAAAACTTTGCAGGTACTATCCATCCAATTAAGGCAGCTACAATTGCCGGTAAAAAAACGTAGGAAAGGATTTTTGACATCGGCATATCTTCAGGCTGAACCGGTTTTCGAACATCACCTTCTTTTACGTGTTTTAAAAAAGAAAGAAGTGTAATCATCCCGATGATTAATCCTACTCCTGCGGCAGCAAAAGCATATCCCCATCCATAAGTATTGCGCAAATAAGCGGCAATGAAATTGCAAACAAAAGCACCAATATTCACACCCATGTAAAAAATATTGTACGCATTATCTTTTAATGGTCTTAGTTCTTCACGATTATAGATATTGCCAAGTACGGTACTTATGTTAGGCTTAAAAAATCCATTGCCAATTATAATTAGTGTAAGTGAAATGAAAAGAGCTGTATCACCCGGGAGGGCTAATATAAGATACCCCGCAGCCATAAGACTTCCCCCAATAAAAATAGATTTGATATACCCTAAGTACCTATCAGCAAGTAATCCTCCGATAAAAGGTGTTAGATATACAAGGGCTATAAAGCTGCCTACGATGCTGGCACCAGCTTCCTCTGAAAGACCTTTACCTCCGGTTTTATCATCAATCAAATAAAGGAAAAGTATACCTACCATTAAGTAGTAAGCAAACCTTTCCCACATTTCTGTAAAAAATAAAACATACAAAGCTTTTGGATGTCCTTTTGTTGTAGGGGCTTCTTGCATGGTTGCTCCATCACCCGGAATAATATTCATAAGCAAAATTTATAGTGCAAAAATTTATTGTTAAACAGAACAATGATACCAATAACAATCTACCAAAAAATACACCGACTATCATAATTCAATCTATGTTTAAAAATCTTGGCCGATATTCGCGCCGTAAAAACCCACGGTATATTCTATGAATATTTTATTATTAGGCTCTGGCGGACGAGAACATGCACTCGCCTGGAAATTAGCCCAAAGCAGCCAATGTGCTAGTTTATTTATTGCTCCCGGAAACCCAGGAACAGCAGAACATGGAACCAATCTTTCATTTGATGTTACCGATTTTGAAGCTATCAGCAATTGCTGCGTACAAGAAAACATAAGCCTTGTAATTGTTGGGCCGGAAGAGCCATTGGTAAGAGGCATTACAGACTATATCAAAACCAATAAACAGACGAAGGATGTTTTAGTCATCGGTCCTTCCAAAGAAGCTGCACAACTTGAAGGAAGCAAGGCTTACGCCAAGGCTTTTATGGATCGTCATAATATTCCTACAGCCTCATACAAAGAGTTCACAAAAGAAAATTTTTTAGAAGGCGTTGATTATATAAAACAGCATGCACTACCGATAGTATTAAAAGCCGATGGCCTGGCTGCGGGGAAAGGCGTAATTATCTGTCAGAATCATGTGGAAGCAATAGCGGAATTTGAATGGATGATAAAAGATGCCAAGTTTGGAGAAGCAAGTCTCAGGGTTGTGGTAGAGGAATTTTTATCAGGCATAGAGCTTTCTGTATTTGTATTAACTGATGGGAAAAATTATGTATTGCTGCCGGAGGCTAAGGACTATAAAAGAATTGGTGAAGGTGATACTGGCTTAAATACAGGTGGTATGGGTGCTATTAGCCCCGTGCCCTTTGCAGACGAAGCTTTTATGCAAAAAGTAATTACTAAAATTGTTGAGCCTACCATTAATGGCATAAATAAAGATGGCCTTAATTATAAAGGTTTTGTTTTTATTGGGGTTATTAAAGTAGGTGATGAACCCTTTGTTATTGAATACAATTGCCGCATGGGTGATCCTGAAACAGAAGTAGTAATGCCACGGTTGAAGACAGACC
>JAYULK010000052.1:0-3433 GCA_043763635.1 Chitinophagaceae bacterium | reverse complement strand
GCCGGGTATGACGGTTATTAATCCTTGCGATTATAACCAGACAAAAGCTGCCACCATCGCTATTGCAGAACATCATGGCCCTGTTTATTTGCGGTTTGGCCGTCCTGTTATGCCCATCTTCACTTCAGAAGACCAGAAATTCGAAATTGGAAAAGCATGGATGGTAAATGAAGGAACAGACGTAAGCATTTTTGCCACTGGTCATTTAGTTTGGGAAGCTATTCTTGCCGGAGAAATTTTGGAAGGAATGGGCATTAATGCGGAGATCATTAATATTCACACCATCAAACCTTTGGATGTTGAAGCTGTATTAAAATCTGTAGCTAAAACCAGGTGTGTTGTATCAGCAGAAGAACATAATCGTTTAGGTGGGTTGGGTGACAGCATAGCTCAGGAGTTAGTAAAACACGATCCGGTTCCCATGGAGTATATCGCAGTAAATGATTCTTTTGGCGAAAGCGGAAAGCCTGCTGACCTGATGAAAAAATATGGTCTTGATGCAGATCATATAGTAAAAGCAGTCACAAAAGTGCTTCAACGTAAATTAACATTTCCGGCTTCAACGTCAAGCTTAAAAAATTCTAAATAGATTAGAAAGTAATAAACGTATTTTCTACACTTATTTTTTTATGTTGTTTAGACAATCATATTCTTTACAATGAGTTTGACAGAATCTTATGTAATAGGGGTTGATTATGGAACTGATTCAGTTCGCTCTATAATTGTTAATGCACATTCAGGACAGGAAGTTGCTTCCTCCGTTTATTATTATCCCCGATGGAAATCCGGCCTTTTTTGTGATTCTTCCATCAATCAGTTTCGCCAGCATCCTTTAGATTATGTGGAGGGGCTTGAGGAAACTATTAAAAAATGTTTAATACAGGCAGGGCCTAATGTGGCGGGTACTATAAAAGCAATTTCTATAGATACTACCGGTTCTACACCTATCGCCGTAAACGAAAGCGGTACACCACTTTCTTTGTTGCCTGCTTTTGAAGATAACCCTAATGCAATGTTTGTGTTATGGAAAGATCATACTGCAGTGGAAGAGGCGGCACAAATCAATGCACATGCACAAAACTTTGACGCTAACTATCTTCAATATGTTGGGGGTATTTATTCTTCTGAATGGTTTTGGGCAAAACTCTTACATATTTTTCGGGAAGATAAAGCCGTTAGAAAAGCCTGCTATTCATGGGTAGAACATTGCGATTGGATACCTTTCTTATTAACAGGACAGAAGGATATTTTACTAATGAAACGGGGAGTATGTGCAGCAGGGCATAAGTCGCTTTGGAGTGAAGCCTGGAATGGCTTACCACCTAATGAATTTTTTGCTTCTCTTGATCCTTTACTGGATAAGTTTACAGATCGCTTGTTTGATAAAGTATATACTTCAGCCGAGTCAGCAGGTACTATAAGTAAGGAATGGGCTACACGACTTGGGTTAGATGAAAATGTAGTAATTGGTGTAGGAGCTTTTGATTGCCACATGGGTGCTGTTGGCGGACAAATCGAGCCCTATCACTTAAGCAAGGTAATGGGAACTTCTACCTGCGATATGTTGGTAGCGCCACCTGAAGAAGTGGCAGATACACTTGTAAGAGGTATCTGCGGACAAGTGCCTGGTTCTATTATTCCAGGAATGATTGGCATGGAAGCAGGCCAATCCGCTTTTGGTGATGCTTATGCATGGCTAAAAAATGTATTATCGTGGCCCCTTCACAATATATTGACGCAGTCAGCTTTGCTGGATGCTGATACAATTAAAGAATTAGTTGAAGAAGCAACTGATAAAATTATTCCGGAACTAAGTAAACAAGCAGCCCAATTGCCATTGGAAGAAGGAGGAGAATTGGCACTTGACTGGTTAAATGGCCGACGTACTCCTGATGCCAACCAGTTGTTGGAGGGTGCTTTTAGCGGACTTAGCTTGAGCAGCGATGCACCAAAAATTTTCCGTGCTCTTGTTGAAGCTACCTGCTTCGGTGCTAAAGCCATTGTTGATCGTTTTGTGGAACAAGGTATTCCTGTAAAAGGTTTAATTGGTTTAGGTGGTGTGGCAAAAAAATCACCGTTCATTATGCAAATGATGGCTGATGTGATGAACATGCCGATACGCATCCATAAATCAGAACAAACCTGTGCTTTAGGAGCCGCCATGTTTGCTGCCACTGCAGCAGGTATTTACAATAGGGTAGAGGAAGCTATGAAAGCTATGGGTCAGGGATTTGATGCTGAATATTATCCCGATGCAGAAAGGGCAGCTATTTATGCTACCCGCTACAAACAATACAAAGTCTTTGGATCTTATATAGAACAACATACATCCTCACACAATTTACAATTGACGCATTCTGAAAAAATTGCAACAAACGCATGAGCAAATACGATCATATAAAACAGGAAGCTTATGAAGCCAATATACAATTGCCTAAATTAGGATTAGTGCTTTTTACCTTTGGCAACGTAAGTGCCGCTGATAGAGATTTGGGTGTATTTGCCATCAAACCAAGTGGCGTTCCTTACGAAGATTTGTCACCTGATAAAATGGTGATTGTTGATTTTGAGGGGAAAACAATTAAAGGAAAAATGCGTCCTTCTTCCGATACAGTAACACATGCTGTTTTATATAAGCACTGGGAAAAAACCGGAGGTATAGCGCATACCCATTCTATTTATGCTACAGCATGGGCGCAGGCAGGAAGAGATATTCCCATTTTTGGAACTACGCATGCCGATCACAATACCGTAGATATTCCATGTGCATCACCTATGAGCGATGAGATGATCGCAGGTGATTATGAATACCAGACCGGCATTCAGATCATGGATTGTTTTAAAGGCAAAGGATTGAGTTACGAAGAAGTAGAAATGGTATTGGTAGGGAATCATGCTCCTTTTACATGGGGGAAGAATGCAGCAAAGGCTGTTTATAACAGTGCCGTATTAGAAACAGTGGCACAAATGGCCTTGCTTACAGAAAGAATTAATACTAATGCGCCACGGTTAAAAGATGCGTTGATAAAAAAACATTATCAACGCAAGCATGGACCGGATTCATATTACGGACAGTGACCTCACCCTGGCCCTCTCCAACAAGTTGGAGAGGGAACAGCACACAGCCCAGAAGCACTAACCTTCATTGTTTTATAATGACAGTAACTAAGTTGAAGGTCTTGGAGTGTATTTTTTTTGGAATTTAATAAGGAGTTGAAAAAGAAGAAAGCAGTATTACTAGCAAGCATAAAAGAATGATTAAATTTTGAGGGTCCCCCCTCTCCATCTCTGATGGAGAGGGGCCGGAGGGTGGAGAGTTTTCTTGTATTAGAAGGAGTGTAGAAAGGGGATAGAATTATTGTTAAGTATTAAAAGAGTGATTAAAATATTTTAAGCATCCTCCCCCCCTCTCCATCTCTGATGGAGAGGGGCC
>JAYULK010000051.1:0-3505 GCA_043763635.1 Chitinophagaceae bacterium | reverse complement strand
TTATCCGCAGGTATTTGTAATTTTTCTCCGGCGGTTAATGTTATTGTTTTACCACCTTTTGTAACGGTTACAATACCTGTTTCAACAATAACTTCTGTGTTCCAGGTTTTGGAGTTAATATTAAATGAAGTTCCCACAACAGTTACCTGTACATTATTTACGGTAATAACAAAAGGCTGTTTTGTGTCAGGTGCAACAGAGAAAAAAGCTTCCCCAGTAAGGGTTACAGGCCGGGTCTTTCCATTAAATCTTCGAGGGTAACTGATAGAAGAATTTTTGTTGAGTGTAATAACAGAACCATCAGTAAGCGTATCAGTGAGAATATTACCAACGGTTTTTACGAAAGCTATTTCAGGGGTGTTTTTTTTACTCACAGAAAAATAAGTAACCACCCCAATAGAAACAAGGAGCGCAATAGCTGCTGCAATTTTCATCAAGCCAAAACTGTTGGGCTTTAAAATAATTTCTGCCGATGGTGCAGTTGCAATCCGATGCTGAAAGTTTTGCCAGGCTATGTTTTCATCAACATTTGAAGCAGCAGCCAGCTTCTTGCTACTATTCCATATTGTTTTTAACTGGTTATAATATTCTTTATTAACAGCATCTTCACTGATCCAGTTATTTACAACTTCGCTTTCAGCAGTGGTAGCTTCATTCAGCAGGTATTTTACCAGCAGATCGTCATCAATATTTGTAAAATTTGGTTCCAGTTTGTTGATTTTAAAAAGTAAAAAATATAATTAAAAAAATAAGAAATTCTGCCAGCTTAATACGAAGTAGTTTTAATGCTTTACCCATATGATTTTCTACTGTTTTTATAGAAATACCAAGCTTGTCCGCAATTTCCCTGTATTTCAATTCATCAAAACGGCTCATCTGAAAAATAGTCCTGCACTGTTCTGGGAGTTGATTAAGTGCCTCCTGTATTTTTTGCTCCAGTTCAGCAGCAAAAATTTTCTTAGCAGGCTGTTCTGTTTCGTTTTTCATACTGTATGCTACATGTAACTGATAACTGGCTTTTACCTTTTGGTGCTTCAGGTAATTTAGGCTCTCATTGTGTACAGCCCTGTACAGGTAAGCATTTAGTGAGCCGGGTATGCTGTACAGGTCTTCATGCCTTTCCCAGAATTTGACAAAAAGCTTTTGCACAATATCCTCGGCTTCTGCATCATTTTTTAGTATGGTATAAGCATAACTGTGAAGGCATTTGAAATAAGTTTTAAAAACTTGTTCAAAAGCTGCATGATTCCTTTTGTTCAGCAACGTTGCTGAATTACTGTTCACCGGATCTATAGACAATTGCCGAATTTTTTTTGCTATTTGTAAAGTTGCGCCTAAAGGTAATTTTTAATATAACAACCATGTAGATGTTTACCCCTAGTCCGGTAATAGATTGCAGCTTTAATTCTAAAACCACCTTTAGTAGGTGTTTTAAAAAGCATACGTGTGGAAAATATAGAAAAAAGATAATTCCACGCTGGAAAATGGTATTAATGACGGTTAATCAGTATTTTCGGGTCAGATAGGCATATTGCCATTATGCACAATCTGTGGCTTTTTTATCGAAACATTTTCGTAGAAACAATTTTATAAAGTAATACTAAATGAATTTCCTTAAATTTCAGCAACGGGTTGTAACAAGTAATACAAAATCAAACTACTTAACATTAGAGAAAAGAAATAAACACTTTTACCTTCGAATTATCTTTAGCTTTCCTTCTTTATGAGATAAAAAGGCATTACAATTGATAAGATATTTTTCCATTTTATCAAGATCGTTATCATATACATTACTGCTGAATTCCCATGCTTTTAATAGCATTCTTATATACGCATTCCCATCTCGCTGTTTAGTGAATTTTTTCATGCTGCCCATATAATCCTCCCGGAAAACGGTGGGTATAATGATCTTTGCTAAACCCTTAGCGCCGAGTTCTGCATTCATCATTACCCGGGCCATTATTCCGTTACCCTCCAGGAAGGGATGCACTTCACTGATCATAAACATCATGTAAGCTGCTTTTGCAAATGGATGCTGTAATAAGCTGTACCATTCATACCCTCTTTTAAGTGTACCTGGCACTAAACTCCAGTCAACAAATTCCGTGTTGCCTGCACGATTATTGATATCTTTAAATTGCCCGGGCTTTTTGGATGTCCTTGCGCTCAGTAATACAGCGTGTCTATCCTGCAGCAATTTCAACAGGTCATTAGCATCCTTTGGTTGCAGGGACATTTCATTCCTGTTGGATACGATTTGATAAGTGCCTAATACATCATGCGAATCTTCGTCTCTGGCAGGCAGTGGAGTAGCGGTGCTAATAATCTGTTTAGCCTCCTCGATGGCAAACTCTGTTCCTTCAATATAGTTAGAAAAATAGCCTTCGAAAAAAGCAAAATTCTGATATGATTTAATATCCTTGTTTTTATCAATGTAATCCGGATATTCTCTTTTTGTCAGCTCTTCGTAAAATGATTCGAAAAGTTGTATTCTGTCTGCATCAATAGGCTCTCCCAGCACTCTTGCTCTTGCTATAGGGCTTTTAAGGTTTTTAGATACCCTGGTGCCCAGCATATCAGTAATCAATTCATTCAATGCTATCCATTCTTTTTCCATCCCTAATTTCGGGGCAATTTGTTTGGCTTTATCCCTCATCTGGTTTAATGAGTTCTCCCCTTTTACCCTTAAAAAGGATTCTATTTTTTCTTCCAATTGTTCACGGCTGAGTGTTTTTAATTCCCCAGTTCCACGACTACTCTGCAAATTTTCCAAATAGGCTCTGGCAAGGCCGGATGCTTTTAAATTTCCAAAAAATAATTCATCATCGGTTATTGGTGCATGGCCTTTTAAAAAATGGATAGTAATACCAGGCAATTCAGTAATATCCGTATAGGTATAAGTGAGATAGATATTACTCTCTTTTGTCGGCATTCTCTCCAATGCGCTACGATGACTTAAAAAAGCTTCAGGATATAATTCTGATAGTATGCGATACCAGTTGCGTCGCACTATTATTTCAGAAGCCTCTGCCATATTGGAAGTGTATAGCCTTGGTGCAATCTTTTTTATAAGGCCTTCTTTTTCCAGTTTACCGGTTTCTTTCGATTTGTCTTTTGAGCCTACTATAATTTCCTGTAGTCTTAATACTGCCATTTTTCCTTTCAATAAGTAGGTTTTGAGATTTAAGCAATAATTTCCTATTAAAATTGATTTATTGCTATTTATATCCTACTAATTATTCGCAAAGTAACTATTCTTACACATAATTAGAAATATTTTCCTACTAAAGGCGATTGAATAGATATATTTTCCTAATAAAGAATGCTTAATACTCAGAAAGTGTCCACCTGCATTTTAGGAAGAGCTTTCCTCACCGGTATCAGACGTATATCCAATTAGATATCGGTTGCCTCAAATGTTATTATATCAATAGCTGCTAGCGGACGCTGAATATTGATCAGTTGATAACAAGAACTACTCCTGTAATGAGGATTACAGGCGGAA
>JAYULK010000050.1:0-3623 GCA_043763635.1 Chitinophagaceae bacterium | reverse complement strand
ATGATCACACTATCCAATAAAAAAATTGCTATTCTTACTGATAATGGCTTCGAAGAAATTGAACTCACCTCACCAAGGGCTGCTTTGCTGGAAGCCGGAGCTACAGTAGATATTGTATCCCTGCAACAGACCGTTAAAGGATGGGACCATGACCATTGGGGCGTAGAAATAAATGCAGATGTAAATCTGGCAAAAGCAAATCCTGAGGATTATGATGCCTTGATGTTGCCCGGTGGAGTAATGAATCCTGATAAAATGAGAACGGAAAAAGCATACGTTGATTTTGCGCAACATTTCTTAGAAACAGGAAAACCAGTTGCTGCTATTTGCCATGCGCCACAATTATTAATTGAAACAGGCATGCTTGCAGATAGAAATATGACTTCTTATCCATCAATAAAAACAGATCTGGTAAATGCAGGAGTAATTTGGGAAGACAAAGAAATAGTAACAGATAACGGACTGGTAACAAGCAGAAGCCCGGAGGATTTGCCAGCATTCAACAAAAAAATGATTGAAGAATTTGCTGAAGGCCAGCACCTGACAGACGGTTCTTTTAAAAGAGGAACAACATCTATGGGATAAAAATTATAAGAACAGGTTCGATGTTTATTGAATCTGTTCTATTCGGTATCTGCTTGGCTATAGCCATTGTTCTCTTCATCTTCCTCACCAATGCTTTCGTTTTCATCATCATCTTCAGCCCCCGGTACATCAAGATCGTCTCCACTATTGTCTTCTGCTATTGCAATTACGTTAAGCGTATCACCATCTTCGTCAACATTATCAAGTCTTGCATGGTTTAAATTTATTTCATCTTTTGAAAGAGGATCATAATGCATGGCTTCATCTAACATAGCTTTTTCTGCAGGAGTGATATTCGAATCATCATCATTGTTTTCTGTAATATTCATAATTAATATTTTAGATTTTAGTTTCAAACCATGTGCCGCATTTGGCATAATTTTATAACCATTACTTACAAAATTTATGATATGAAAATATTTACAATCCTGGTTTTACTTTCTGTACTTTTCTTTTCTTGTTCAGAAAAAAAGAATAGTGCAACTGACCCAACTAATATAGCCATTACAAAAATTACTAAGCCTGCAAAGTTAGACGGCTGTTATGAAATGGTGATTTCCGGTGATACTGCTTTCCTGAATATTGCAGAAAGTGGGGATACGCTGTTGGGTGACTTGAGGTACAAGAGAAAAGAAAAGGACAATAATAAAGGTGATGTTGTTCTTAAAAAAATCGATGGTCGGGCAGAAGGTTATTACACCTTTGAATCTGAAGGAAAAACGTCTGTAAGGCAGATTGTTCTTAAAATAACAGGGAACTCTTTAGCCGAAGGCTATGGCGATATAGAGATGAAAAATGATACTTCCGTTTTTAAATATCCTCATGCACTTAACTTTGAAGAAAAACATCCCTTTAATAAAGTGAATTGTAAATAGTTTTTTATGTATGTAAAATTGCTGAATGCAAGCTTGGTCCTCTTATCAATAACATTGTTTTCCTGTAGCCCCAAACCATATAGTGCTACAAACAAAGTGTATGCAAAACAAACCAAAACATTTGCAAAGAGAATAGCTGCGGTACCCAACAATTTGATTATTGCCGATTCTTTAAAAACGCCTACCTACAAGGCTTATACAACTAATGTAGGAATGAGAAAACCTAATATCGTTGTTATACACTATACTGCACAAAACAGTTGTGAGCAAACACTTCAAACCTTTACCAAACCGGCTACGCAAGTAAGTGCACATTATGTGATTTGTAAAGATGGCACACTGCATCAAATGCTGAGTGATTATTTGCGTGCTTGGCATGCGGGTGCAGGTAGATGGGGTAATAATACAGATGTAAATTCTTCCTCAATAGGTATAGAAATAGACAACAATGGCGTTGATAGTTTTTCAACAGCGCAGATAAATACTTTGATGGGCGTGTTAGCTTTTTTAAAAAAAGAATATAATATTCCTGCTGAAAACTTTATTGGTCACAGTGATGTTGCACCTGCCCGTAAAATAGATCCGGGTTTACTTTTTCCATGGAAGGTTTTATCAGAGAAGGGTTTTGGTTTGTGGTATAATGATACAACAGGAGTAAATGTCCCTTCAGATTTTAATGCAAAATATGCGCTCAAAATTATTGGGTATGATGTGAAGAATTTGCCAAATGCAATTGGTGCTTTTAAAAGACATTTTTTAAATACGTCCAATGATTTGTTGTTTACCAAACCTGAAGAAAAAATACTCTATGCAGTAATGTTGAAGTTTTTGAACTGATTTATAAATCCTTTAATAATTCTTCTAATAATTTTTCTTCCAATACCTTTCGGGAAATGCTGCTGTTTTCGTTGTGCCATTTTATTAGCCTGATATAACCGTTATCTATTTCAATTCCTGTTATGTCTCCATCATTAAAACAGCAGCAACCGGTATTGAAATAAGAAGGCTTAATAAGATGTTGCTCCTTGCCTGGAATTTTATTGGAAGGGTGGTTGTAATACCTGCCTGATGCAAATACAGGTACATGTGTGTGGCCTGTTATAAGCAATAAATTTTTTTGAGCTCCACTCCATTCACTCATCATAATATTGTGTTCGTTTCGTAGTGAGAAGTCAGTACTGGGTGTATTGATATTTATTTTTAGGTAACGTTGCAAAGGCAACCACAGGTGAGCTACAACCCATGTGCTGAAGGCATTGTTATCACTCATAGTATCGCCTTGATGACCGTGTGTTAAAAAGACTTTTAAGTCGCTGGTTGCAGTTTTTATTTTAATGAGAATGCCTTCATTGATAAAAAGCGGCATAGCAAAATATTTTCGTAGCCATAAAAAAACATCAGCTTTGTTTTTCCATATCAAATCATGGTTACCAAAAGTTTTATAAAATCTATCAGGTTGAAAAGCTGCTTCCTTTGCCAATACGGTCTCGTTTGCAGGCAATAGTTTATCGGCACTGAACTTCCATAGTTCTTCGCTATCTCCCAAAGTAATAAATGTAAAGCCGTTTTGCAGATAATGATCTAATGCTGCGGCATAATTACTTTCTGCATGTTTAAAATCATCTGCTGCACTTCTGTCGCCTTTATGTTGGTCGCTAAAGACAATAAACTTTGCTTCTGTTAAATTTGTTTGTAAGAATTTTACTTTTTCATCACTTTCATCTTCAGCAGTCGCAAACAAATCTGATAGTGATTTAAAAACGATTGTTTTTTGTGGGGCAGATGAATATCTATCAGCAATCCACAGCAAAGGGCGCCGCAAAATGTATAACAGAATTTTACGCACCTGCGCTCAATTTTTTCGGCACAAAGTATTTTCCTACAAATGGTAATCTTGCAAATTCTTTTTGTTCTACCAATGCTAAAAACCTGCAATAGATAAATAACAATACAACTGCAAGCCCTGTATTAAAATAGTTATTGACGTAAAAAGTTGTAGCAGCTTTGTGGATTAAAAATAATACCGTTACGATAACTAGATAAGCTATTAATTTTTTCCAGGCGTAAGGAATACGATAATATTTTTGCCCATAATAGTTAGACAAAATCAGCATAGACCCATAAGCAGCAAACGTTCCCCATGCGCAGGCCACAAGCCCAAAG
>JAYULK010000049.1:0-53928 GCA_043763635.1 Chitinophagaceae bacterium | reverse complement strand
TTTTTAATGAGCCTGTAGATTCTTACAGACGCAGTCATGACGGTATTTATACTTCTTACTTGTATGAAGGCAATGGCAGAAAATTGCAACTCATTTTACTGGATAACAGAACCTTTCGTAATAAATTAAGAATTTATAGAGGCGAGCTTAATCAAAATGCAAAGTTTTTCTATCCGCTTGATTATTATTTCCACGAAAACGAGGATTCAACACTATTGGGCGAAGAGCAATGGAAATGGCTGGAAGAAGAATTAAAAAAACCGGCAGACTTAAGAATTATCGGATCAGGATCGCAGTTCAGTATCTCTTTTAATGGCTACGAAGCCTGGGCTAATTTTCCGCACGAACAAAAGCGGATGCTGGAACTTATCAAAAAAACAAAGGCAAGCGGTGTGTTATTTATATCTGGTGATGTTCACTATGCAGAAGTATCAAAACTTCAGGCAACAAATATTTATCCGATCTATGATGTTACCTCCAGCGGCATAACATCTACATGGCATTTTGCTGCGCCTAATGATAATAGAATTGAAGGGCCGGTGATGGACAATCACTTTGGGCTTATTTCTATTGACTGGAACAAAAAAGACCCCAATATCAAAATGGAAATTTGGGATCACCGGGATAATCAGCGAATAGAACATACGATTAAATTAAGTGAGATAACATTTAAATAATTCCTATGAAAAGTTTTTTTTTAAGCGCCTGCCTTCTTATGATTTTTGGAGCAAAGGCGCAGCGTGCCACTGAAAACCTTGTCATCATTACGCTTGACGGGATGCGGTGGCAGGAAGTATTTGGTGGTATTGATTCGTCATTGATGAACAACAATCAATTTTCACGAAATGCAAAAGAATTAAAAGCATCTTACTGGAATGACGATATATCAGAAAGAAGAAAAAAGCTGTTCCCCTTTTTTTGGAATACTATCAGCAAAGAAGGATCTATCATGGGTAACAGAAACTTTGGAAATTATGTGGACGTGGCGAACAGGTATCGTTTTTCTTATCCAGGTTATAATGAAATTTTTACAGGTTATCCTGATACTACCGTTAATTCAAACGACAAAAATTGGAACAAGAATGTAAATGTGCTGGAGTTTATCAATAAACAAAAAGGCTATGCGGGGAAAGTAGCAGCCTTTGCTACCTGGGATGTTTTTCCATATATTTTTAATAAACAACGAAGTGGTATTTATGTAAATGCTGATATAGATACTTTAAAGTTTAATACGCCACGGTTCCAGCTTTTAAATGATTTACAATTTTTAACTACAAAGCCCATTGGTGTTCGTCCCGATGTGATTACTTACCTGGCAGCCAGAGAATATGTAAAAGAATATAAACCAAAAGTTCTTTACATAGCCTTTGATGAAACAGATGATTTTGCCCATGCAGGTATGTATGATCAATACCTGATGAGTGCAAAAGCTCAGGATGCCATGATTGCTGATTTGTGGAAGATGCTGCAAACAATGCCACAATACAAGAACAAAACAACCCTTTTAATAACCTCCGATCATGGAAGGGGAGACTCCGTAAAATCAGAATGGAAGGATCACGGTGAGAAAATTAAAGAAGCCAGTGGAATATGGATAGCTGCTATGGGACCGGATACCAAACCTTTGGGAGAGGTGAGAGAAAAAGGGCAACTATACCAACGCCAGATAGCTACAACAATTGCCGCCTTATTGGGTTTCAATTTTAAGCCACAGCATGAAGTGATGAAGCCTATAAGTGCTATTGTTGGAAAATAATGACTATTACCCAAAGATTAAATAATAACAGATTGCTTACAATTAACACCACACAGCAGGCAGCGCAAATTGCTGATGAAATTATAAGCTTGTATCAATTACATGGCGATGAAGATTATGATGGGGAGCCTGTTTCGCAAACAGCACACATGATACAATGTGGTATGCAGGCAATGGATGGAACCGCAGATCTTGATTTAATTATAGGTGCTTTCCTTCATGACATAGGCCATTTATTAAAACACTCGCAGCCTACAGAGGCTATGGGTGATTATGGTGTTGTAAACCATGAAGGCATTGGTGCTAAATACCTGCAGTCAAAGGGTTTTTCGGATAGAGTGTGTGCTATGGTTGATATGCATGTTCAGGCGAAAAGATATTTGGTAAGTACTGATGTTACCTACCATGCAAAGCTTTCAGAAGCTAGTTTGCAAACCTTGCAGTGGCAGGGAGGTGCTATGTCGGATGAAGAAGTAAAAGCTTTCGAAGAACATTCATTTTTCCGGGATATTATTAAAGTTCGTTTGTGGGATGAAGAGGCAAAAGACCCCAACGGCATTCTTGTTCCCTTATCTTATTTCCGAAACTTAATTTTTGAATACCTGAACAATGAACATTTATGAACGATCCTATAGCATTAGTTGTATTTGATATAGCAGGTACTACTGTAAAAGATAGTGGTGAGATTTCTATTGCTTTTCAAACGGCATTAGAGGAGTTTGGTTACCATGTGCCTGTACAAAAGATTAATCCGTTGATGGGGTACAAAAAAACAGAAGCAATAAAACGTTTATTGGCGGAGTACGAGGAGAATGGTGACAAGATCACATTAAGGCACATTGATAAAATACACAAACGTTTTTTAGAATTAATGATTCAGCATTATGCTACAGCAAAAGAAATTACACCACTTCCATACGCCGAAGAAGTATTTACAAGCTTAAAACAGCAAGGCATACAGGTTGCGTTGAATACAGGCTTTTCCACAGAAATAACAGATGTAATTATTGAGCGGTTAGGTTGGGTTAAGAATAGCATGGTGGATCATGTGATTTGCAGTAACCAAGTTCAGGAGGGCCGCCCTTTTCCTTTTATGATTGAAGAATTAATGAAAAAAGCTGGTGTAAAAAATTCGCAAAGTGTAGTAAAAGTGGGAGATACAGAAGTGGATGTACATGAAGGTAAGAATGCGCACTGCCGTTTTTCGGTAGGTATTACTACAGGTGCTTTTACAAGAGAAGAACTGGAACCTCATTATCCCTCTTTTATTATTGATGATCTGAGGGAACTATTACCTATTATCAGCCATTCATAATGTACCGGTCAAAGGCATTGGAGAAAAGATTGGTTACAGCACCACAATGGATGATGACTTTGTTTGCAGCCCTTTGTTCCTTTGGTGTTTATTTTTGCATGTATGCTTTTCGCAAGCCCTTTACTGTAGCTGTTTTTGAAGGTGTTTCTTTTCTCAATATTGATTATAAAATCTGGCTGATTACGGCACAGGTTATAGGATACACATTAAGTAAATTCTACGGCATTCGTTTTATTTCGTCTTTAAATACAGCAAGCCGTGGGGCCACCATACTGATATTGATTCTTTCTTCATGGATTTTTCTATGCTTGTTTGCCGTTACGCCGGCCCCTTACAGTATTATTTTTTTACTGGCGAATGGCTTCCCATTAGGAATGGTTTGGGGTATTGTATTTAGCTATCTCGAAGGAAGAAAAACAACAGAGTTCATGGGGGCTATTTTAGCCACCTCATTTATATTTTCTTCAGGCTTTGTAAAAACCGTGGGAAAGCTTGTGCTGCTACAAGGGGAGGTAAGCGAGCAGTGGATGCCCTTTATTACAGGAGCATTATTTGTTATTCCGCTTTTAGTTTTCACCTGGCTGTTAGATCATTCACCCTTGCCTACTGAGGAAGACCAACGACTAAGAACGCCACGAAAGCCTATGACAAAGAATGATAGGGGAGTGTTCATTACACGTTTCTTTCCAGGGTTATTAGTTATTGTTTGCAGTTATGTGCTGCTTACTGTTGTAAGGGATTTCAGAGACAATTTTGCCAATGAATTATGGACGGAACTTGGGTATGGGCTACAACCCCAAATTTTTGCACAGACAGAAGTTCCTGTGGCACTCATCGTGCTGTTTTGCATGGCGTCATTGGTGCTTATTAAGAAAAACATAAACGCCTTTATTATCAATCATTATGTAATTGCCGCAGGCTTTTTATTATCGCTTATATCATCTATTCTTTATCAGAAAAATATGATAGGTGCCGAACTTTGGATGGTGCTTATTGGAACAGGTTTGTATGTTAGTTATGTGCCTTTTAATTGCTTGTATTTTGAGCGGATGATCGCTAGTTTTAAAGTAAAAGGAAATGTTGGTTTTGTAATGTATATAGCAGATGCATTTGGATACCTTGGCAGCGTGCTGGTTCTTTTTGGCAAACATTTTTTTGCTATTAAACTTAGCTGGGTTAGCTTTTTTATTAATTCTGTTTACCTCATTTCTATAGTTGGCTTAATATTAACTGCCATAGCCATGATTTATTTTAAAAGAAAGTTTGAGGTCAATCAACCCAATATCCCGGTACAATATGCCATCTAAAAATGCAATAGTTATAGGCGCAGGTATAGTAGGATTGGCAATGGCCCGTAGCCTTGCTGAAAGAGGGTACAGCGTGGTTGTTTTTGAGCGGAATGAAAAAGCTGTCGGCGCATCCATTCGCAATTTTGGTATGATATGGCCCATTGGCCAACCTAATGGAAAACTATACAATCGGGCATTACAATCTAAAGCTATCTGGAAAGAAATATGTAACGAAGCCGGTTTGTGGTTTGAAGAAAAAGGAAGCCTGCATCTGGCATATAATGCGCTTGAATGGCAGGTGCTACAAGAGTTTGAAAGTCTGAATAAACATAGGCCCTTAAAACTTGTTGAAAGAGGCAATCTCCTGAAGACAAATAGGGTAGTTAATCCGCAAGGATTGTACGGCGGATTATTTAGTGGCGATGAAATGATTATAGAGTCAAGGGTTGCTATAGAGCTACTGCCTTCCTATTTACAAAATAAATACGGAGTACAATTTTTCTTCAATACTGCTATTCATTCTATAGCCTTTCCTTATGTAAGTGCAGGAAAGAATAAATGGGAGACTGATGAGATTTTTGTATGCAGTGGCGCAGATTTCGAAACCTTGTATCCGGATGTTTTTATAGAAAATGGGTTCACTAAATGCAAGCTTCAAATGATGCGGCTTGGTGCGCAGCCTGCACGTATCGGCCCTGCATTATGCGGCGGTTTATCGCTCATACATTATAAGAGTTTTGAAGTTGCTGGTTCATTGCTTCAGCTTAAAGAACATTTTCAAAAAAATTTACCTGAGTATGTAAAATGGGGTATTCATGTAATGGTCTCTCAAAACGGCGAAGGCGAGCTAACCATTGGCGATAGCCATCAGTATGGACTTGTGCATGATCCTTTCGACCGGCAATCAATAAACCAACTAATTATTGATTACCTAAAGCAATTTGCGCTCTTTGAAAATTTGGATCTTATACAAAGCTGGAACGGCAGCTATTCGAAACTTAAAAATGGTGATACGGAATTTGTTTTTCAGCCCGAAAAAGGTGTTACCATTATCAACGGTCTTGGTGGTGCGGGTATGACCTTGTCCTTTGGTTTAGCAGAAGAGGTTGTTTCTTCTGTAATACACAAAACAGTACAGGGATATTAAAACATTCAAAATTTCCTAAGTTTGTTACCGGCGAAATACTAACCATATTATCTTATAGATTTTATTTTAATAATGGTTTAGCAACAATTGAGTAAAGCTGTGTTAACAATAGGCCAGTAGCTTTATATCCTATTTAAACATTCTCATGTGACCCATAACCCTTGTATTCTTACAGGGGTTTTTTTATTAGTGGTCAGACATAAACATCAGTTATAAGTGCAAGTCCCAAATGTTCTTTCCAGTAGAGAGTAGTAGCAAGAGCAGGCATTTATTGGGAGGTGGAATCTAAAGAAAGCTGGCAGCAAACATTCGAGCGGGTAATCAGAAACTGCATACAGGCGAGGTTGAAATGGCAACAATGATTGGAGTTCAAAAAGGCAATAGCAATGCCTGCACTTAATTCAGCCTTATAAATTCAGGCCTTCTAATAAAATCCCTATTATACTTAAAGCGGATGTTTGTATTAAACTCAAGTCGCCAGCTTTCGTTATAAAAATTTTTGTTCGGGTAGTATATCGCTTTAAATTCAATGGTACCAAATATTAGTGTTTCATTCCTTGTGCGTAAACCTCCCCCCAACGAAGTATATACCTTAGGTTCATATACCCTGTTAGTGCTTAGGTTTATATAGGAGGCATTTGCAAAAGCGAAAGGAGCAAACCTGAAAAGAAGTACAGACCATGGACTAAAAAATACAGATTCGCTTTTTAATGTTATTCTATAGTTTCCTCCTTCTTTACCATTCCTAAATTCCTGCAATCCATATTCGCTATCTAATAGCAGCGGCTCACTTAATAAAGTATTAATTTGTTTAGTAGCTCCTAATGTTATAAACATCCTTTGCTTCCATTTGGAGCTTAACTGGTGCAGGCGGCTAAAATAATCTACACTCGCTAATGCATCCACGTCTTCAAATTGTTTGTTATAGAAATAGCTTCCTATACGCACTGTATAATTAAAGTAATGCTCAGAAGGAGTAAAATAATAACGTTGAAATGATAATGCAGTATAGGGCCGCTTTCTGTCGTTTATTGACGTCCATCCTGTAGTTACAGAGGCTTCGCCACCTTCAGGCACGTCTTCATTTCTGCCAAAGCCATAAATAAATTGTGTGTTATAAAAGTTTTGCTTGAATATAGAGAAGCTGCCCAGCATAGCTTTTATATCTGCATATAAGTAATTATACCGTGTATCAAACTTTAATGGTTTTTCGGAAAAGTCTTTCTGTATAAATCGCAGGCCAACCAATCGTCTTATGCGTTCTTTTTCATTGTTGCCTCTAACGCGGTCAGCATCCATATTCCATGCTCCCCATGTGTCTGCTAATTTATATTTATACCTGAAATCATTTTGATAAAGGGAGTCTGTATTATAAAAATTTTGTGTGTTATGTATTTCCATTTCTGAACCATACGTCCATTGCATATACCTGTTTACAAGCGGCCGAACCAGTCGTAAGTAGGTGATATGCTCTTCTTTTTGCCTGCTGCTAAATGTATTATTGAAATTGAGATAGCCGGCAGATGCATCTATAAAACTGCCGCCTATATTACGTTTGATGTAAGCAAACCCATGGCCCCATTGCTGGGCTCTTTTTAAATCATATAAGCCCTGAATTTGAAGCCGGTCTCCCCATCCTAAAAAATTATCCTCCTTTGCAGTTATTTCGGCCCGTGTTGTATTTTTTAGTTTGAAGCTGCCACCGATAGAAAGTACATCTTTGGTAATTACAAAAACGTCAACAGAATCAGGGCTTTCGTAAACAGGCAATAGTACCAATTGCGCATCTCTTATAAATATCAGATCCCGCAGGTGCCGTTCATTGTCTCCTAAAAGGTAAGGAGATACACGGTCATTCTCTTTAAAGAAAAGATTGTTGCGAATAACAAAGTTTCTTGTTTGGTGATGCAGATCATTTGAAAGATTAGTCAAGTTGTTCAATCGTTTGGAAGTATCTCTTATTGAAACACCAAATTGCAGCGATTGCAGTTCAATTTTTCGTATAATCTTTCCTTCATACTTTTTAAAAGGACCTTCGTTACGTTGTATGCCAATATTAGTTGAGCTTCCCGGATTTCTGAAAAGGTTTTTTGCTAACTGGCCCATCAAACCTTTTTGCTTTAAAAGTATGCTATCAATAGAGCGTTTTTGTGCAGTATCTCTTTGGGCAAAGGCTACATACCGGGTAGTCAGGAAAAAGCTTAATAAAAAAATATAGTTAATCCATTTGCACATACAAAAAAGCTGTTTGTTATTAACCAGCTTGCAAGCAAGTCTCTTCCTTATAAAGATAAGGCTCCTTTATCGTCAGTAAATAAAGCTTTTAAACTATTGTAATGGTGTAGTGTTAATTATTTTTTGTTGGATTTTGTATATGCGAAAGCCCACCAAATAAGTAATACTTGTAAAGGCAACCGTAAAATACTTCCCCAAAAACGGGGATGATTTTGGTTATAATAGTTTACTACCATTTGTATATTGGCTGGAAAAACTGCAATTAATAAAAAGACAATACCCCAGGCTGCTACTTTCCTGTAGGGTTTATATAAAATGGCAACACCCAAAATAATTTCTAATGCACCACTTATATATACAAGTACCCGATGGCCGGGTAGCCAGGGCGGCATAATTTGTAAGTAGGGCTTTGGGTTTATAAAATGATAAAAGCCTGCGGCTATATACAGCAAAGCCATAAAGTATAAAGCAATTTTACCAATAGAAGTTTGGGGCATTAATTAAGCCTTGTATGAAAATGAAAACGAATTTAAATCAAGAGCATGAGTGGTTATTTAGCTACATCTATTTTTACTTTTTTATTCTTCATTTTTTCATTCTTTATCAGGTGCAGCGTATGGTTTGCTTTTGTTTTACGAACAGCAGCAAAAGAAAAAAAATCTTTTACTTCAATAAGCCCAATGTCTTCTTTTTTAAGTTCTCCTTTATTTGATAAGAAACCTACTATATCAACTTTATTAATTTTATCCTTTTTTCCGGAGCCTATAAAAAGAGTAGTCCATTTAGGCTTTTCCGGAAGCACCAATTGTTCGCCAAGCTCAATCTTCTCCACATCACCGCTTATGTACGAAGGCAACTTGTCTTCATCATTTAAAATAAGAATGGCAGTTCCGCTGGCATCCATCCTTGCTGTACGACCATTTCTATGTGTAAACATTTCTGGTGTGGCAGGTAAATGAAAATGTATGATATAGCGTATATTAGGAATATCTAAACCACGGGCGGCAAGATCTGTGGTTACCAAAAAATTTACACTTCCGTTTCTAAATTTGCTTAGCGCAATTTCTCTATCCTTTTGCTCCATAGCTCCATGGTAAAAGGTATTGGTGATTCCCTTGTCAGCAAGTAGCTTGCTTGTTCTTTCAACCGATTCGCGATGGTTACAAAAAATAATAGACGACCTGTTGCCTAATGAACAAATCAATTTGAACAACGTTTCCACTTTATCTTTTTCCCGCGAATGAATACTCTTTATAGTTAACGCTTCTGTAGTTTCATTCCCTGGAGGCAGGAAATTTAATGTAACTGGCTCAAGCAAACCAACAAATGCGGGTATCTCTATGGCTTCAGTGGCAGAAGTAAGGAGTTTCTTTTTTAAAGATTTTAGGGATTGAATAATAAATGACATTTCTTCCACAAAACCCAGCTCAAGCGATTTATCAAATTCATCCAGAACAATTGTTTCAATGGCATCAACCGTAATATTTCCCCGGCGGATATGGTCTGCTATCCTTCCTGCTGTGCCTACTATTAATGCCGGAGGCTGAATTAAATTATTTTCTTCAATCTCTCTTTTATGACCACCATAGCAACAGCTTATTTTAAAGCCCGTACCCATAGATTTAAATACCTGCTCAATTTGCAAGGCAAGTTCTCTTGAAGGAACTACGATGATCGCCTGCGTCTTTTTATTATTAATATCAAGGAGGTGTAAAACCGGCAATAAAAAAGCTAATGTTTTGCCTGACCCAGTAGCCGAAAGAATAATCAGTTCATTATGTTTTCCGGCTGCCTCTATTGCAGCTTCCTGCATTTCATTCAGCGACTTAATATTCAGGTAAGAAAGAATATTTTCAATTGAGTAATTGTTCTGTTGCATTTGCGCAAAAGTACAAAGGTTGCATGAGGCAATAAATTAATAAGCGTTTGTAAGCTTATCATTCGTAGTTATACTAATATTAAAATAGTAGTGTTCCTAACTGTGTGTGGGCTTTTCAGTAAAATCCATAGGTACAAAAAAGGCCAGATTTGCTCTTGTGCATGGTTTCAAACCAAAGTAGTTTTATATCGAAGTTGATTGATAAGAAATCAATCGCCAATATCCGAAAAACCGTCCCGGAAAAAATTTCCAAATCCTGAAGAAAGCCAATCAACTTCTTTTTTCGAACCCTTTGAAATCAACCCAGAAAACTACCATCCCGTACCCTAACAGGTAACAGCATTTAATGCTGAAACCGAAGACGCCGTTTGCAAAAACCTATTGAATCACCAATTTGATTTTAAATGCGTGTAGTGTACAATGGAATGCCAAAAAGAATCCTCATCATTGATGACGATCTTGATCTGCTGATGTTATTAGAACGCAGATTGCTTAAAGAGGGCTATGATATAGAAACCGCTGCCAGCTTGCCCGAGGCTGAGGAAGTTATAAACAATTTTACACCGGATCTTGTTTTGTTAGACATTAATGTTAATGGCGAGGATGGCCGTCAACTTTGCTGGAAACTTAAGAAAGGAAATAGCAAAAAAATTAAAGTGATTATTATGTCGGGGTATGATTATGATACAGGAAGAGCTATTCTTTTTGGCGCCGATGATCTTTTGCCAAAGCCTTTACATACGGAGTATTTACTGCATCGTGTAGATAGGTGGTTAAATAAGCCTTCAGAAAATAGCCTTGCCTCTTTTCCTGTTCAATAAAAACATTAAAGAATAAGTTGCTGCTTTTAAGCAGTGGCAGTTCATCCATTTCTCGTGTAATACTTTTCCTATGCCAGAGCACAAGGGTGTAATGCCTTTGTGCTTTTTTATGTTTACATGTAGTTTGCAACATTTGCTGCTTTAATTTGTAATATAATCATGAGTTTGCATCAACTAAAAAGTGTACAAAAAATTCCTGTTGGTATAGATGAAGCGTGGAGCTTTTTTTCCAATGCTAAAAATCTATTACGCATAACACCTCCTTTCTTAAATCTTAAAGTAACAAGCCAACTTTTTGATGAAGAAGTATTTACCGGCCAACGAATGACTTACAGGGTAAAGCCTATTTTAAATATGCCCCTTTCATGGACAACGGAGATAACCCATGTAGAAAGGTTGAAGTTATTTGTTGATGAACAAAAAAAAGGACCATACAAACTTTGGCGGCATCAGCACCACTTTAAAGAAATAGAAGGAGGGGTAGAAATGACGGACCTTGTTGCTTATGAACTGCCATTAGGATTTTTGGGCAGTATAGCCCATACTCTAACAGCTAAAAAGAAGCTTCAGGAAATATTTACCTACAGGTATTATAAAATAAGTGAGCTTTTTGGCGATTGGCCCGGAAGTGAATTGAACGTTCGAATTGATTAGCACCCTTGAAAAAAGAGGTTGAATCTAAATAATGAAAATTATCAGCACTGGATGATGTAATTGGTGCGTAGCATTACAAATGTAAAAGGGTGCGACGCAACAGAAGTAAAATAGAATTCCTAAAGCTGGTTACCACATTCTTTCCGGAAAAAGATTGTAGCTGAATAACAAAACCAAAATCTCTATCCGGGCATCCTTGAAATGTACTTTTCTATTTGTTTAATCTGGTCAACAATCTGGGGTGTAGTGGGCTTTAATGCCTTGGCCTTTCTGAAGAAATCCTTTGCGGCTCTAAATTCTCTTTTGTTCATCATAAGGCTGCACATTTGTAAGAAAGCTGCGGCCTGGTTTTCTTTATCGGGCAAGCCTTTGCGTATAGCTGATCTAATATAACTTTCGCCTCCCTTTAAATCGTTTTTTTGAAGTGCAAGCATACCCATTTGTAACAAGCTAGCGCCTTCTGCTTCTTTCATAGGCATACCAAGGTCCAGGCCTTTTTTCATATTAATTTCGGCAGAATCGAAATCCTGCTTCATCATGGCCATATTACCTTTTAGCGTATAATAAACAGAACGGATAGGTTTGTAAAGAAGATGAGGATACTTTATTGAGCTTACTATTTTTTCCGCCTCTTCCATGTTTCCGCTTTCCATGTGCTCCTGAATAAGCCGTAATGGACCAAAGAAAAAGTGGCCTGCAATTAAAATAACAGCAATTAAATAAAGGGTGAAAGCGGGCCAGAAGCCAGAGTAATAATTAGTAACAATACCTAAAATAAAAAGTGCAATACCAATATGCAGGCGGTATTTTATAATGACGTTATAAAATTTCATCTAAACCAATTTTCATGTGACGCTGCTATACTCAAAAAAGAATATATAAAGGTCGGCAAAGTTAAGTCCGAAATGGGTAGTAAATTAAAGAAAAGAAAAGATGAGCTTCTAAGAATGGTCGTCGTTTATTTCAATCCAATAGCCATCAGGATCCTGAAAGTAGATTTGCTTTATTTTATCAACGCGAATAGTAATAGCTCCCTTTGTGCCGGCCCAGTCCTCAAAATGGATTCCGGCTTTAGAAAGCTTTTCTGCAAAAGCATCCACCGAAGAAACGCTAAAGCATAAATGCGCATTCTTGCCATGGGTTGTAATAGTGCCGGGGTTTTGAATGAGGTGCAAATGGCTTTGGTCGCCAATACCAAACCATGTATGCCGCCCATCATGAAATGGTTCCGGAATGGTATCTAACTCTAAAAAATGAGTATAGAAGCTTGTGCTTTTTTTAAGGTCGTGTACTGAAAGTGCAATATGATTAAGGCGTGTTTTGTTTTGAGCAAAAGAATTTATGCTGAAAAAGCAGGAAAACAGAAGTAAGGCAAAGGAGGAACGGAACTTCATACAGATAAGTTTATTAAGACGAGGGTGTAATTTATAAAAAGGAGATTAGAACTATCGTTAAAACCAGGCGACATTTTTAAGGCTATTAATTTAATCAGGTAAAGCCCAAACAAACAATTATTTTTGCCCTCCTTTTATGGCCCCGTAGTTCAAGGGATAGAATAGAAGTTTCCTAAACTTTAGATACAGGTTCGAGTCCTGTCGGGGCCACTAAAAAGCAAACGTTCAACACTTCCGGTTTCCCTGGGTGCTTCAATGGATCATTAGGAATTTAAAAGAATTATTTCTTACTGATTTTTAATCCTCAAGATAAAAGAGGACTTTTCCTCAATGTATATGCAATGATGTTGATTGGCAAAACATATTAGGGATTGCCGGTCTAACCAAGTTATATCTATTTATTTTTGCTTGATATTTTAATCAAAATTTCTATTTTTGTTTAGAATATCATACAGTATGCGTTCAAAAAAATCTATACTATTACCTACTGCCAAACGGATTATGAAGGTTTTGGGAGAGAATATAAAATTGGCCCGCCGGCGGCGGCGCCTGAGCACAGAGCAGGTTTCAGAAAGGGCAAATATCAGTCGTTCCACTCTTTGGTTGGTGGAAAAAGGCGATCCTGGCGTAGCTATGGGAACTTATCTACAAGTATTGTTCGTATTGGGTTTAGAAAAAGACATGCAACAGATAGCGGCTGATGATGAATATGGACGTAAGCTTCAGGATGTGGCATTGATGAAAAAAGAAAAATAACCTATGGCTACCGGTTTATCAGGAACTAATATAGATGTGTATGCCCATTGGGAGGAAATGGAAGCACCGGAAATAATGGGTATTTTAAAAGCTAACCAGGGAAGAGGTGAACTTATTTTTTCTTTCAATTACGAGGAAAAGTGGTTAAATAAAAAGCATGGATTTTATTTAGACCCAAATCTTCAGCTATTTAGTGGCCCACAATATCCGGCTTCGGGCAAGCTCAATTTTGGGGTATTTCTTGATTCTTCGCCTGACCGCTGGGGAAAGCTACTGATGAGAAGAAGAGAAGCAGCTACGGCAAGGGCTGAGGGACGAAAGGAAAAAATCTTAAATGAACTGGACTACCTGTTAGGTGTTTATGATGGTCACCGCATGGGAGGGCTTAGATTTAAAATAGAACTTGATGGCAACTTTTTAAACGATAACAAGGTAATGGCTTCGCCGCCCTGGGCTAATCTTCGCGACCTTGAGTATGCCAGCCTTCAACTGGAAAAGGAAGATGCCATTGATGACCCTGAATACATGAAGTGGCTAAGCATTTTAATAGCACCCGGCTCTTCATTGGGCGGAGCACGCCCCAAAGCAAGTGTGGTAGAGTTGAATGGTGAGTTATGGATTGCAAAATTCCCAAGCAATAATGATGAAAGAAACATGGGTGCCTGGGAAAAGGTAGTACAGGAATTAGCGCTAAAAAGTGGTGTGATCATGGCGGAAGGAAAGGCGCAACAATTCAACAGTAGGCACCACACATTTTTAAATAAACGATTTGACAGGAGCGCAAAAGGTGAGAGAATTCATTTTGCATCTGCCCTCACTTTATTAGGATATAATGATGGCGCAGATTACAAGGACGGTGTCAGTTATTTAGAATTGGCAGAATTTATTGAACGTTACGGAGCCCAACCTACTACAGACCTACAACAATTATGGCGGCGGATTGTGTTTTATATCTGCGTATCCAACACGGACGATCATTTGCGAAATCATGGATTTTTGTTAACCTCTAAAGGATGGATATTATCACCGGCGTATGATGTTAATCCAGAACCTTATGGTAGAGGGCTTACCTTAAATATTTCGGAAAACGACAATGCCTTAAGTCTTGAATTGGCTATACAAGTAGCTCAATATTTTCGTTTAAACAAACCGGAGGCATTAAGTATAATTTCAAAAGTGCAGCAAGCTGTCGCCCAGTGGAAACCCATAGCCGCTTCTTATCAAATAGCCAGAGAAGAGCAGGAATTAATGGCCAGGGCTTTTATGATAAGGTGATGATTTAATGCTTAGCGTGCCAACCCACGAAGCAGCGGCATGGGTGTAATAATTTGAAAATAATGTGTCCCTTAAACAGGTAAAGGAAGCAAAAATCCATTCTAAGGAATGCAGAACCTGAAGCCTTTTCCTTATTTCGTCCAATAGACTTAACAACATTTACCAGCGTATTCTGCAACATATAAGCATTACTACGTGTTTTAATATTGAAATTATCCATATTTCTTCGAGGTGTCGGATATTGATCTTGACACGTATAAGACAAATAATCCCTTAAATTATAAGCGTTTCTACATTCTTAGTTCACCACTCATAGAGTCTTGTTCCTGAGCTTCTGTGCCTACAACTTCTATTGACATAAACCATTAAAAGTTTTAAAGCAAACCGGCAGACCACTTAACACTTACTATAGCTTGTTGTATTTTGGAAGACAGCTCAATGAGTTTTTGCTGTCCTTCTATGGTTTTTAATTCCCTTGCGTTGATTAAAAACAGCGAGCTTTCTCCATTGCTAAACCTTATCTCTTCGCCTCTTTGCAAGGCCGTGTAATTGGCCACTAATCTTTGCTGCTGGTTTTGTTGCCGTGCTGTTTGAAGCCAGGTGATGTAGTATTGCTTTACCTTATTTTGAACCACCACCTGCTTTGATAATTGCTCCAGCTCCGTTTGCTCAATCTTTAACCGTGCAGCTTTGTACTCGCCCCTGCCTTCAGATAAGCGCAAGGGCATGGACATAGATAGTCCAAAGCGGTAATTGTTTTGAAAGAATCCTTCATTAAAAGTTTTTGAAAACTCCTTGTTTATGCCATTGTATTTTGCATAAACCTGGGGCAGAAGCGATTGAAATTTGAGCCGCCTTTCTATACCTAAATCTCTTAATTTATAATCATATTCAACCAGTATTGGGTGCAGCTTTGCCGCTGATAGGAGCGCATCTAGTTCCAGGCTGCTTTCGTTGCCTGACTCCACCGGAACGGCATCGGATGGCAGATCATAAGCCACTTCTTTTTCACTCCATAAAAAAGTAGACAGTGCTAGCCTGCTTTTTTGCATGTTCATTAATGCTTCTGTTTCTTTTTGCTCAAACATCTGTACTTGTGTGGCTGCCTCTAAGGTATCTATAGCAGGGCGGTCGCCCAGGCGGTGCATCGTTTTTACCATAGCAAAACGTGTCTGCGCATTTTTTAAAGTTGCCTGCACTAAAAGCAGGGTCTGGTGCTGCTCCCACCAATCCCAGTAAGTTTGAAGTGCGTCAGCCATTAAATCATTCAATATGGCCTGCCTTACTACTGCAGATTGTTCCAGAAAGATTTTAGCTTGTTGAAGGGCTGCCCTTCGTTTATCTATAAGTACATTTTGAACTAATGGCACCGAAACGCCTATATAATTAATCCGGCCTTTTGTTTCTTCGGGATTAACGCGGTTGCCCTTTGCTGTTTCAGCACCTGCATAAATATCTACACCATACCAGGTGGGGATTTTTAGTTCGGTCCATTGCTGATTGTAATATGTAATGCCATCATAATCTTTGCGGTTATTATCAAATCCAATTAGGGGATCAAACCCACCGCGGCTGGCAGTTACGTAAGCATCTGCAATGCGAACGCCCAAAGAAGCTTGTTTGGCTACCGGGTGGTATTTTTTTACAACCGCCATCAAATCATCTTCAGTAAATATTTTTTGTGCTGACAAAGAATGGAAGATGCCAACAGTAAACAACATCAAGAGTATTCTATTCATTTTTTCTCTCCCTCCTTTTCTTGTTTGTAATAATCAGGCGGAAACGAATTGATATTGCGCCATAACTCGTACCACATTGGAACATTCTTTAAGAGTGCAATGCCGTTTGCACCCGTGCCCATTCTTAATTGCTTGGGCCATGTACGGTAACTACTGTCTTCTTTCACCAATAGTTTAAACTTGCCGTTTACACTCACATCATTTTCTACGGCTGATACAATGCCCTGATAAGTACCATAAGATGCTTCGGGCCAGCCACTAAATACTATGGCCGGAAAACCATCAAACAGAAACCGCACTTTCTGGCCCCGCGCCATCAGAGGCAGATCAACAGGGCGCACATACATTTCAACAGCGTATTCAACATAATCCGGAACAATATGCACCAGTATCTCACTTTCTTTTACAATCTCACCAATGCCCGTATTGCGTGCTTGCACTATTTGCCCACTTTGAGGCGCTATAATGTAGTACATGCCATTGCGAATGGCATACGAAGCGTATTGGTTTTGCAGTTTTGCAATATCTCCTTTGCCTGTGGCAACAGCCGATAGCGATCCAAAACGATCACCTTCTGCTTTAGATACTTTTTCGTTATAATCCTGTTGCACAGCATTCGACTCTATCTGTATAATGGTTAGCTCCTGCTGCGCAGCAGCATATTTATTTTGTGCACTTACCTTTTTTGCCAGTGCTGTTTGGTAGCCTTGGTTGCGTTGTTCCAGTTGGGTAAGCGAAACCAGCCCGCTATCGTGCAGAGCTTTTTGGCGATTGTATTGTAGCGAAGCAATGTTCCAATCATTAGTGGCAGCAATCATTTCCATACTGTCTGATTGTAATTTTACTTCTGCCTGCCGGTATTTATTTTTCAACTGGTTCAGCTTTGCCTGTAGCGAAAACCTAAGCGCTTCTATCTGCGTGCCGGCAGTACCAATCTTACCCTCGTAAGAAATTACAGAGGATTTTTTTGCATCTATCTGTTCCGCAGTTCGTTGCAATAATTCAGGATCAAGGTAGTCTGCTTTTACCTCGGAAAGTTGCAGTAGCGTATCGCCTTTTTGTACAAAATCACCTTCTTTAATAAACCATTTTTCAATGCGTCCGCCAATGATGGTATTTATTTGCTGTGGCCTTTGCTCCTGCTTTAAGGCAGTAACGGTTCCTTTAGCTCTTATGTTCTGGGTCCACGGAAGAAAAAGAGCGATGAATAAGATAATCAGTAAAACAAGAAACCATCGTTTGATTCGGTTTTTGTGATGCTGGCGGTACACATGGTTATAAGCGGTAAAATATGTTGTATTCATTTGTTTGATGTTAGGAGAGTTGAAGGATCTGTTGACAACGAGCCGCAAATGTTGGATCATTGGTAGCTATGATAACTGTAGTACCGTTTAGTTGAAGCAACAGGTTTTGGATATTACTTTTGTACAGTTCTTCAATGCCCTGCCAGGGTTCTTCCAATACTAACAATTTGGGCTTATGTGCCAGGGCCCTAAGGAGCAAAATTTTCTGAATTACGTTGCGGGGCAATCTCGTACCTGTAGGATCCAAATCTGTATCATAGCCAAAGGGCAGCGCAGAAATAAAAGGTTGTAGCCCTATCTCTACTGCAATATTGCCAACATAAGTTTTATCTATCCCTTCTCTGCCCATAGAAATATTCTCCCAAAGGGTTCCGTGAAAGATATTTTCCTGGGGAAAAAGAATGCCTATGGTTTTTCTGAAAGACTGCAGGTTGAAGTTGCCTATCGGGATGCCATTGATGGAAAGCGAGCCTGTAAAATCTTTGTACATACCCAATAGAAGGCGCAGCAAGGTAGATTTGCCAGCCCCGTCATTACCAGTGATTGCCACTTTTTCACCTTGATGTATAATTAGGGAAAGATTAGTGAGGATGGGTTTACCACTTTCGTATTCAAAGGACAGGCTCTTCGTTTCTATCATTAAACCATTCCCTTCTTCTAAGTGATGACTTCCTGAAACTTCTACCGGCTTCTCCGTTAGCTTGCTTACTTTTTCTATAGCAGTTAATACATCATACACACTATCCAGGTTAATGATCATTTTTTCAACTGCATTAATCACGGTGATAATAATGATCTCTGCAGCTACAAACTGGCCTATATTAATCCGCTGGTTTAAAAGCAGGGTTACGCCTACAATGAGCATGGCTGCTGTGATGGCTACTTTAAAAAAAATGAGCGTCTTGTATTGAAAAAGTAAGACCCCAAAATGTTTTGTTCGTGCCTGCAGATACTCAATGGTTTTGCCATCGGTTTTTTTTAAATGCAGGCCTGAATCCGCAGCTACCTTAAACGACTTTGTCATCCGGGCCATTTCCTCCAGCCATCCTGCCACTGCATATTTGTGGCTGCTTTCTGCTAAAGAACTTTTCAGTCCGTTACTGCCGGTAAAGTATAAAATGAGCCAAAGAAGTGCAAGTAGTAAAATACCAAATAAGATAAAAAAAGGGTGATAAAATGAAAGCAATAATAATCCGAAAAGAACCTGGATCATAGCTGCCGGGATATCCAGTAAAATTTTAGAAAGGCTTTTCTGCAAAGATGTTGTTTCAAAAAAACGATTCACCAGTTCCGGCAGGTAAAAGGCATCTACTTTTTTTAGGTCAAGCATCGGTATTCTATCGGCAAACAGAAAGGCATATTTTGCAAAAATGCGTTGCTGGATTCTTTCAATCACACGCATTTGACTTAATTGCACAATACCTGTAAATAACACTGCTATTACCACAATAGAAATAAGCACAACAAGGGATGCAGAAAGGGTTCCTCCCAGTACAAAGCCGATGATAGATTGTATGCCCAGCGGCAATGAAAGTTGTATAAGTCCACTGAGCACAGCAAAAAAATAGATAGCCGTAATGTCTGATTTTTCCTCTTGCACAAGCGTCCACAACCTTGTGGCCGGACTAAGTTGATTTGGCATATAAAGTAATGAGTTGAAAAGTAATAAAAAGAATGGGAAAAGCCTATCAGACCAAATCCGGGGGCGGTGTTTGCCTGTTTATAATCGGAGCAGGAAATATGCAGACATGTTGAATAGCATGTCGGTAAATAGTCTGAATTTGAATAAAAAGCTTTTTGTTTTTAGCTAGCGTGAACTCCTTTATTTCTTTATTTTTTTGTTTCGTGTCCTGGCATGTTTCTTTTCCATCATCCATTTGCTCATAGCACTCATCCCATTCCTTTATGTTGCCTGAAAAGGTGGTTAGGCTTACCAACAATAAAAGTGCAATAGCAACGAGTTTTTTCATTAATGGCGCAAAGATGCAAGCAACAATCGGTAATTTTTATTATTGATCCAGTTTTAGCTATCAATTATAGCTGTGGGCTATCGAAAATTTTTATCTTAACTTATAATTTGGTACCATGCCTTTCAGCAGTTTGCCAAAAGAATTGTTTTGTTTAAAATAAATAAATATGCCCGGACATATCATTAAACGCTATCGTGAAATAAAAAACTTTTCGCAAAAGTATGTAGCTGGGAAAATGGGTATTTCGCAAAATGCATATAGTAAGATTGAAAACAACATTACACAGCTTACGGTGCACCATATAAATGAATTATCGAAAATATTCGATGTGCCCGTGACAGATTTTTTGAAGGATGATTTTGAAATTCATAAGCCGCTTACTATTCCTCACAATATATCAAAAGCAGAACTTCTGGACATGCTTAAAACCCTGCAAAAAAAATTGGAAGCAAAGCGCACTGTTAAACATGATAGTTATATGGTGGTAATGTCATTGATTGTTGCGGCAGATAGCTCATTAAATGTGGTGCATTAAATAGGCGCTGGCTTTTGAGTTTTGAATAGTACTATATGTCAAAAGACCAGATGTTATGGTATAAATCCGGTTACAACCCAAGCTTTAAAAATTCTTCCTTGTAGTTGCTTCTGTCTGTACTGGTTCATGCGGACACGAACCTTAGCTGCGGGAAACCAAGGGATTAAGGATTATCGACTAACGGGGCTGTTACATTTTAAAATTTATTACTGTCTATGATATTAGTTTTTAATTATAAAAATATTAAACAAAAAATAAATTTATTGGTTTTTGTAATATTAAGTGCTTAGCTTCGCTCCCGTTACATCGTAACAATAACCTCAAAACACCTTATTATGTCCAAACGCTTTTTAAGTGCTCTCCTTATTATTCCCTTGCTTATGACCCAATGTAAAAAGGACGCTTTTCCTGACGTAATTCCTGAGAACTCTTTAAAAACAAGTCTAAAAGAAGATTTAGAAGTCATTGGCCGAATTGTTGGCCAATTAGCCGATGCTAAAGAATTTAAACAAGTTGTGTATTCGGAAGTAGCAAAAAGGTTTGACGGCGATGAAAACGTTTTATTAGAAACGTTACTGAAAAATTCGCTTGCTATCTCGGACGTAAGGCAAAAAGAAACTTTGCAAGAAAAAGTGCGAAAACTATCGTTGCCAGGAATTAGAAAACATGCGCCGCAAATTTATATCCCATACTTTCAAGAACAACAAGATAAAAGAAGTACAAGGAGCGCGGCCAGAACCTCTGGCGATGAACAAATTACATTTGTTTTTTGGGATGGAAACGAAAGTTTGAATGATGAGTATCCAGGCTATATCTTAAATGAAAAAGGAGACCTGGAAAAAGTTGACTTTTTGATCAGTGACCAGTACAGTCTAGAGCATGAAGTTTGGGTACTGTCTTTTAACGAAACGGTAAATAGTAAAATTTCACAACCGAAATTACCATTGAAAGAAGCCAGAATGTCTGGTGCTCGAGAAAGTGTTGAGATCATAAGAATCCCTAATTTAAATGAGATTGAAGGCTGGCCCGGAGGTGACGTAGAGCTGAAATTGTCTGTTGCTAGTTCAACGACAAAAATTTTCGAAGGAGAGTTGCCGCAAATAAGCAGAAACTCCGTTAAAGACCAAAAGTGGTATTGGTTAGAAAGATTCATATTTTATTGGTATGAGCCAGATCATGGAAAAATTATCACCTTAGCATGGGTAGAAATAGATGATGGCGGTGAAAATGATCAGACAATTACTTATAGTGTACCTGCAAACAATGGTTTCCCTGCCATGTCTTATTCATTTAAAAAAAGTAACAATGACGAAAATTGCGGTTTTCAAATTGTACAATTTGACGACCCAACTATTGTGCAATATGGCACCGGGCGTATAGATTGGAAGATGTCTAGCTTTTAGTTCAAACTTTACAAGTCTCATCTGCAAGCAAATCTGTTTGTGGATGAGATTTTGTTATATAGATTGCTACTTTTTATCCTGATTACTTCGCTATAAAAATTTGGCTTTTTTGAAGAACTTTTAAATTAATATTTATGAGATTTAAAATCCTCTTTTGTGCAGTATTTGCAATCCTAATATTTAGTCTTTTGCCCTTTTTATGTCTCTATGCTCAAAGCAATGTAACATTCGGTTTAAATATCAGCACTGAGATATATCCTGAAATTTCCCGTCCGTTAGTCGGCGCATTTATGGAGAAAAAGTTCAAACCCCATAGTGGGATAGAAACTGGCGTTTACTACCATACTGCCAGGTCAAGTGATTTCATAACAATCACGGAGCCATCTGGTACAAAATCATACTCTTTCACAATTTCTAGAAGGTATTTAAATATTCCTGTGCTATATAAATATTATTATAAGACAATAAATCTCTCAGCAGGGCCAACCCTTGATTTATACGTGGGATGGAAACAAAGAGAGGACGAATTTCCTTATCAAATAAAATCTTATGAGGTAAATCCTAAAGCAAAGATTGGATATCTGCTTAAAGCTGGTAGACCTATCCAAGTAAAAGGTAATTGGATCATAGAGCCGGAGGTGCGTTTAGGATCATTCGATACTTTCGGAAATTCTGGTTTAGGTGTAGGGATTTCAGTAAAACATAAAAAATGAGTTGAGATCTTGTCGCGAGTCTCAGCCCCAAAGGCCATGGTTCGTGTCCTCACGAATCACTAACAAGCACTCTGGTTAACCCCTTACGCCCCCGTTACTCCAACAAATTTCACCGCTTCTTTTGTATCAATTTGAAAGGGCCAAAAACTGAACTATATTCATAACAATCCTTTAGCCGAACATTGGACTTGGTTAAAGCCCTCATATAACTAGAAATATTCTCAGTCCCATACTATAAAATGGATGAAAAGGGCCTTTAGTTTTTTGAGAGATTTGTCAGAAGAGTTATTGGTTCGGACTCCTGGTTAAGTTAAAAAAGGTTAATACTACTGATCGTCCCGGCAGACAATGTCAAAAAAAATCTACTTGATCCTTAAATCATTAGCTGTATGAACCTCTATCAAACACGTAACACAAAAAAGCAATCCGGAAAAAGCATCCTTCTTATTGCGGCTGCTATTATTTGCATTTGCACCTCTGCTACCATTCTTTCTGTAAACTTTACAGGCGACTGGAAACTAAATGAACAAAAAAGCGATCTTGGACAAAACAATGGTCGTGGTGCTGCAAAAGCTCTTAAAGTAATTTCTTCTGATGCCGGCATTTCTATGGAACGCACTTCCACCAACCAGGATGGCGAAAGCGTAGTGCGTAAAGAAGCCCTGACCTTTGATGGCAAAGAAGCAGAAAGTACCGGCGGCTTTGGCAATTCAAAAAGAAAAGCAACGGCTAAATGGTCTGATGACGGTAGTTCAATGATTATTAATGCTATTACCACTTTTGAACGTGATGGAGAAACAAGGGAAATTAAACAAAAAGAAACGTGGAAGCTGGCCGACAATGGCCAAACACTTATGGTTGAATCCAATTCATCTTCATCATTTGGTGAGAACAGTATGAAACTAGTGTACGAAAAGGTGAAATAAAAATCCTGAATAAATTAAAGCCGGTTTTCCCTGGAAAGCCGGCTTTAATTTTTCTGTTCGGGTCGTGTTTCAATTTGTTTTTTGTGGTAGAAAGAATCCGGTAAAGATTTTTGCATTCTACTGCATAATGCTATTATAAGTAAGCAATCTGGGTAAATTGTATCTTTTATTCCAAATCATCCAGTTTAGTAATATCTATGCAAAGCATGCAATAACAAAAGCCATTATAACAACTACAATTATAAACAGTTCCATTGCAGGTGCGGGTAGTGCAATTGTCGCATTCTTTTGTTTTGTTTTGTGGATTTGAATCTTGCAAAATTTTTACAATCCTGTTTTCATCGCCCAGATACTTATATATTTTATGGTCTTTTTTAAAATAGATTTTCATCCCTTGCAGCTCAATATCTTTTGTAACCTGTTTAAAAACCGATGGATTCAAAACGGGTACGCTGTCTTTATTTTTTATAAATAAGCTGTTTAAGAATACTGTTGGATTTTCTGTATCTGTTAATTTGATCTTACCATATTCATTGCCATTGATATAAATATAATGAGTAGTGTCTTTACCGAGTGTTATTGAAAAATTTCCCTTTCTGTCTGTTAACGTATTTCCTACGTCGCCACTTTCCGGCTGTTTAATAACAATGCCCGTAGCAGCATAAGAAGCCGAGGCTGCTCCACCACCGATAGTGCCTGATACAGTTTTTCCCTCTATAATAGGGATGCCATCTGCTGTGGTTTCGCCAGTACCTAATACTGTTACTGTTATGTTTTTACCGTTTTCCTGTATGCCTTTATTAGTAGGCAGCACCTGCATTTCAACTGTATTCTTTTTTATTCCTGCCTGGTTAATACCTTTTCTGCTATTTTTTGATCCGCCTTTTACAACGCCATCCCAGCCTTTTCTGAATTGAAAACTTAGCCCTGCTCCATAACTGAAATACCGGTCGGGGCCTGTTGTAGCGGTAGTGATGGCCGGTGCAGTTGCTATCTGCCTTTGTTGTTCGGAAGAGGGGCCGCTAAAATTAACCCTTGTTACATCGCGGTAGTTTGTTGCAAATTCTTTTTGACCCAATTGTGCAAGGTATTGTGCATTGGCAGTGAGTGCTACACTTTTGCTAAGCCAGTAAGCAAAATGAATAGCTGGTTTAAGTGTAAATGCATTTTGTTTGAAGTCGGACGATTGTTTATACGCAGCAATATTTTTTGTTGGCGTGCTGCTGTTGTCTGTAATAATCAAATCGGGTGCTTTATTGTTTGTTACTCCTCCTTTTACAGATGCAGTTAGATCTATTTTATTATGAAATGGCGTATGCCTTCCCTCCGATTCTTTATTGGCATATTTTGGCCGGCCAACCTTTTTGCTTAAACTGTATTGAGGCCCAACCAAAAAATACGTGCTTCTCCAACAAGCCCTGTTGTTAGAGATATTCAAAAAATCAAGGTTCTTTAAAGGCTTCACATAATTGCCTATATCAAAATTGGGGTTTGATTGAAAGGTTCCGATATCTAATCCTGCGCCTATGTGCCCCCAAAAAAGTTCAACACCTATACTGGGATTAAAGCTGTGTGTGGTTGCTATACCGGGTGAAGAAGAACTGCCTGTATTGGCATTCAGGTATATATTTCCCCCAGGATTTCTACCGCCTTTTACAATGATGCCGCCAATGGGCTGGCCGGGTTTATTTTGACCCTGTGCATGCAAGTTTAGAGCAATGCAAATAATTACTGCAGTGATGAATAGCTTTTTCATGATTGGATTTAAAAATGATCAATTCTTTCGAAAGGTCTTTATATTTCTGCCAATATCCAAGCATGGAGGCCTTGCGGCAATTACCGGTCAGCAATAGTTGCTAATTAATAACAGCTTTTTACTTTATATACAATCATTTTAAGGATAGCAGGGCGGGAACCCGGGATCCGACGGGACGGATATGTAAGTGGTTTTAAATCTCTTATAGACCCAGCTGCTTTAAAAATTCTTCTTTGTAGTTACTTCCAATAGGAATTTCGGTATTGTTCACAAAAACACGGTTGCCCTCAATATGTGTAATTTTAGACTTGTTGATAATGAAGGACCGGTGCACCCTTAGAAACCGTGATTGCGGAATCATTTCTTCAAAATTTGAAAAGGTCATTACAGGTAAAATAACAAAACCGGCACATACAATACGTGTGTAATTGCCTTTGGCTTCGGCAAACAACAGATCGTTAAACTGAATTTTATATATTTTACCATCTGCTTTTATAAATACATATTCTTCCGGTTTCGAAGTGATGGCTTCATGTTTTTCTAATGTTGGTATGGCAAGTTTTTCCAACGCTTTATCTATAGCAATAATAAAACGGTCAAGTGAAAAAGGCTTCAACAGGTAGTCGCATGCAGACAGATCAAAAGCATCAAGCGCATATTCTTTATAAGCCGTAGTGAAGATGATGTGTGGAGGCTGTTTTAAGGTTTTTAAAAAAGCAATGCCGTCAAGTACAGGCATATTAATGTCTAAAAAAATAAGGTCTATTTTTTGTTTTTTTAATTCATCTTTTGCATCAAATGCATTTTCGCATAAAGCAACCACATTCAGCATAGGGATGTGCGTACAATAAGTTTGTATAATGTCTCTTGCTATTGGTTCATCATCTACTACCAGGCAGTTGATCCTATTCATTACTTAGCTTTTAGTTTCAGCAGAACACTATATATTCCGTTTGTATCATCTATCGTTAATTCGTAATCACCGGCATATAATAGCTGAAGACGTTTCATTGCATTGGCAAGCCCCAATCCGCCATCATTCCTTAGTTTGTTTCTCTCGTTATTTATATTGCTATAAGAATTCTTCACCGAAAATAAAATAGTTTGATTCCAGGTTTTTAATGCAATATCAATATATACATTTTTGTCTGTGGTATTTTTTGAATGCTTGAAAGCATTCTCAATAAACACAATAAGCAGCATGGGTGCAATCTTCATTTCATGAGAGAGAACTACTTCAATGGATGTAGTCAAATGCAGCCTGTCGCCAATTCGTATCCTCTCGAAATCAATATAATTATTGATGTAGGTAATTTCGCTTTTGAGTGGTACCAATAATTCCTTAGCATCATAAATGGAATATCGAAGTAATTCAGAAAGCTTTAAAAGTAATGGTGGCATTTTTTGATGCTGGGTGATGGAAAGCCCATATAAATTATTAAGGGTATTAAACAAAAAGTGCGGGCTTAATTGAGACTGTAAAAGAAGAAGCTCACTTTTACTCTGTGCAGCATTTACATTTGCATGCTGCAATTGACTATAAAAAGTTATGCGAACAAGATTGACCGTTGCACCAATTGTGATGGCCATAAAAATAAAGGGCAGCCAATACAATAGCAGGTTTATAGCCCGCATGCTTCTTAGCGGGAAATCTGCATGAACAAATAGCCAGATGATGTTTGCGAATATCAACAAGCCCAGGGCTGTAAGCGTGTATTTATGAGGCTTCCCAAACCTAAATGCCAACGATTTAGCCAACACCCAGCCTATATAAAATGAGCCCAAGAAACAGACTGTAGCTGCTACGGCTAACTCTTCGATTTCCTGCCCGGTTACGGCTTCTATGTAAAACAACGCAGCCCAATAGACCGGAACACAAGTAAACACACATATCACAAGGAACGTGCTGTTGTCTCTTTTTAAATTTCCTGGTACCCTGTTTACTTGTTCCATAGCTAAAGCCTGATGTGTTGCAAATATGTATAAGATATATGGTTCGTTTAAACTTATATGACCAACATCTAAAAAAGCCGGATGGAACTACAATGCCTGGTTACGAAAATATTCATCCCTTTAATTCTATAGTATGTCATTATATCCTTCCGTTTCATCACAATAATTTTTAAAGACTGGTTTGGGCAACAACTTTTGTTCATCAAATCTGAGCAAAAAATTAGTAATGAAGGTCACTCACAAAAGCATTTGTATCCTGCTCCTATCAGTTGCAATTTTAATTTGTAGTAAAGCAAGATCACAGAACACACCTGCAAAGTATTTCATCTATGGTAAGATTATTGACTCAGCTGCAAGAAGACCTCTTGAGCATACTGCGGTAACTTTTTATGAACATAACTTTTCGCTCATTAAAACACTGCTAACAAAAGAAGATGGATCTTTTGCCTTTCAAGGTAGTATCTCAAACAAATGCCTGGTTATTGAAGCTTTCGGCTATCATCACAAAACCATTATAATTACAGCTATTGAATTAAAGGACAGCTTAAACCTTGATACAATATTAATGAGTAATAAAGCAGGCAGCCTTGGTGAAGTTGTGGTTACTGCAACAAAGCCTCTGATAAAGCAGGAAATTGACAAGATCGTGTACGACCTCCAGGCTGATCCCGAAAGCAAAGAAAGCAGCCTGTTGCAAATGATGCGTAAAGTTCCTTTTCTTTCTCAGGATGCTAATGAAAATATTCTTTTGAAAGGGAGCAGAGACTATAAAATTTTAATCAATGGCAAGGCCTCTGGCATGATGGAAAGAGCACCAATGGATATCTTAAAAAGTATCCCGGCTTCCACTATAAAAAGCATTGAAGTCATCACTAATCCTTCCGCTAAATATGATGCGGAGGGACTGGCAGGCATTATTAATATTATCACCAATAAAAAAATAGATAATGGGTATAACGGGTCTGTAAATATTAGTCATAAGTTTCCTATAGGCGGCCCGGCTGTGGGGTTATCATACACAATGAAACAGGGAAAATTTGGAATATCATCCTTTGGAGGCACAGGTTTTAACCAATCGCCTCAAACAACGGATTTTTATAAAAGAGAAACTGCTGCAGGAGATCATAAACTTTATCTTGATCAAAACATTGCCAGGGAATCAGGTAACAAATATGGATACTTTGGTTCAGAACTTAGCTTTGAAATAGATAGCCTTCATTTAATTTCTGCCCAATTGAATTTTAATAGTAGTAAGACAGATGCAACTGTTGGCCAGGTTTCCATTATTCAAAGTTCAGGGGCAGTATGGCAGCAATATAATTTAGCCAACAAAGAAGAGGGCAGGGCAGGAGGCATTGACGCTTCTGCCAACTACCAACTTGGTTTTAAGTCGGGAAAAGAGCGGCTGCTAACATTTTCATATCGTTATTCAAGCCAGCAAAACAGGCAGTTTAATAACATTGATGTATTCCAATCATTCAATTATGCTGATGCGGATTACTTGCAGTTGAACAATGGAAATTTTAAAGAGCAGACTGCGCAGGTAGATTATATACAGCCTATAAAAAAGCATAGCATGGAGGCAGGGATAAAAAGTATTTTAAGAACTAATTACAGCAATTTCGAAGCTAATATTTTTGATACCGGAAGCGGAAGGTTTGAACAGGATGCAGATAGGACCAACGAGTACACGAACCGGCAGCATATATTTTCTGCTTATAATTCGTATCAATTGAAATTAAAAGCCTGGGGTTTTAAGGGTGGCTTTCGTTTGGAGCAAACCTATGTAAATGCTGATTTTGTAACAGGCGCAGCTAATGTGCAGCAAGATTATTTAAGTATTATCCCATCATTTATTGTCAATCGAAACCTAAAAAATCAGAGCACTTTAAACCTGAGTTTTACGAGCAGGATTAAGCGCCCTACTATCTTTCAGCTTAATCCTTTTGTTGACCGCTCAAATCCTGAATTTGAATCAACTGGAAACGCTAATCTAAAACCAGCCACTACCAATGTTATTCAATTGAGCTATAGCAAGTCAAAGAAAACATCCATCAATATTGCTATAGGCAGTATGTTTTTTAAAGGACTCATAGGGCCCCTTTCCGCTTATGATTCAGCAAGGAAACTGAACACCATTACATTCGAAAATTTAGGGAAAGGAAGGATACTTAAAACGAATCTTTTTCTCAACCATCCGATAACAAAAAATTGGAACGTCGGCCTGAACAGCGATATTCGGCACATATCATTCAGTGGAATGGCAAACGGCATATTATTTAAAAATGAAGGCTTTAATATCAGTACGAATATATCAAGTGGGTTTCGTTTTGATAATGGGTTTAGACTGAACACGGGACTCTCATTAATTAGCGGTGGAATATCGGGAGTGCAAGGTACTTCCAATGGGTATATAGGCTCTTACTTTAATACCAGCAAGGATATAATAAAAAATATGCTTAGTGTTTCTGCAGGTATTACAAATCCATTTAGCCAATTTAGAAAGAACCGGGAGGAACTATATGGAAATGGCTTTACGCAGGTTATAGACAGGCAAACTTATTTTAGAGGATTTTCATTTAGTGCAAACTATAGGTTTGGGAAGCTGAAAGAAAATATTAAGAAGAATAAAAGAAGCATTAATAATGATGATAGATCAGATTGATTCGGCCTTGAATGTTCACAAGTGCCCGTTAAATAATCTGATATATTATTTTGGCAACAGTATGGTAAAAACAGATCCTTGTCCTTCGATGCTTTCCGCATAAATAACGCCATCATGCCGCTCTGCAATTTTTCTGCATAAGGCCAGTCCTAATCCTGTTCCTTCATACTTGTCTTTTGAATTAAGCCTTAAAAAAGTTTGAAAAATTCTTTCCGATTCGCTAGGGTTGAAGCCAATACCATTATCGTGCAGCGTAATTTTTTCATATACCTGGTTATCGTTGAGGGTAGGATTATCTAAATCTTTTCCGTTGGTGCTTTCAGATTTAATTTTTATTACCGGAGCCACGCCGGCTTTGGTAAACTTCAACGAGTTATTGATAAGGTTGTAAAACAATTGGTAAAGCAAGATGGATGAACCTTCAATAACAGGCAGGTTCCCGTGCTCAATAATGGCATTTTTTTGTGCAATGGGCATTTCAAGATCGGTTTCAATATTTTGCAGCACTTCATTTAAGTCAACCTGCTCTTTGGTTTGTTCCATTGCATTTACAGATGAGTACAGCAATACGCCATCAATCATAGCATACATACGGTCGGCCGCTGTTTCCATCTTGTTTATGTAGACCTTTGCTTTTTCCGGCAAAGCTTCACTAAATTCTTCCTTAAGACGGCTGCCAAAAGTTCTTACTTTTCTTATCGGCTCTTTTAAGTCATGCGACGCTACGTGGGCAAATTGTTGGAGGTCTTCATTGGATCGTTGCAATTCTTTTGTACGTTCTATAACAAGGGCTTCCAATTTGGTGGAGATGGTTTTTTGCTCGTGTATATCGGTAAAAGCGCCGATCCATTTTAGAATTTTACCCTCTTCATCCTTTACTGGTTTGCCCTGCACAAAATGCCAGCGATACTCTCCCTCTTTATTTTTTAACCTTGCCTCTGCATGATAGGTTTCTCCTGTTGAAAGACTATGTGTCCAGGCTTTCATCATTGGTTCCATATCACTTGCATACACTAAAGTTTTCCAGGTGTTTTCATTATAAGGATCTAGCCCCGAATATTCCATCCACTGATTAGAAGCGTATTCATAAACTCCTTTTTCATCTGTCATCCACACTAATTGTGGCAATGTTTCAGAAAGTGTTCTAAAACGTTCTTCCGCTAGTTTTTGCTCATTGATGTCGGTATTTGTACCAATCCAGCGCTGAATGTTTCCTTCCTCATTCAAGATGGGCACGCATCGGGTTAAAAACCACCGATACTCACCTTCCTTGCTTCTTAATGGAAATGTAAGTTCAAACGGTTCGGGTTTTTTCCAGGCATCTTTTACAAAACCTACCACTCTATCCACATGTGCCGGATGGTGTACTTTACCCCAACCCCATCCTTTCATTTCTTCAAGGGTAGTGCCCGTGTAATCATACCACCGCTGGTTGTACCAATAAATATATCCTTCACCATCTGCCATCCAGGCCAGATTGTAAATACTGTTGCTGAAGCTGCGAAAGCGTTCTTCACTTTCTTTTAAAGCTTCTTCTGCCAGTTTTTGCTCATGAATGTCAAAACCTACCCCCACATATCCGTTAAACCCGCCATCGGCTAAATAGCGTGGAGTTCCTTTAAATGTATGCCAACGGTAGTCTCCATCGTTCCGTTTAACCCGTACAGCCGGAATAAAGTACGCCTCCCGTTTTTCAAATTGCGCAACATGATATTCTAATACCACCGGCACATCATCAGGGTGAATAATGCCCTCCCAGGCTCTTCCTAAAGCCTCTTCTGGAGATTGGCCTGTATAGGTAAGCCATGTTTTGTTCCAGTAACTTATAGTTGCTTCAGCATTTGGTTCAATGATGAAAACAAACATGGGGCTTTCATCTGCAAGGGAACGAAAGCGGCTTTCGCTTTCTAATAATTTTTCTTCTGCATGCTTCTGCTCCGTAATGTCTCTGAAATACCAGGCCCATCCGTACGATCTTCCGCCTTCACCTAGAACAGCATTTCCATATCTTTCTATAATTCGGCCATCTTTAAAAAGCACTTCTTCACGGGCTTTTTTGTCGGGGTGGGCATAGCAATAATTTACACGGTCAATAAAGCCTTGCGGGTCTGTTAATTGGGTCATAGCAAACTGCAAAGCGGCTGCATCATCTTTACGGTTAATTATTTCCTGCGGTATCTTCCAAAGTGTTACAAAGTGGTGGTTAAAGGAAAGCATTTTACCTTTTGTATCAACAATTAAAATAGCATCGGGGATTGCTTCATTTTGCGCCTCAAGTAAAGCAGTTCTATAAGTAAGTTTTTCACTGGCAGCCTTTTCTTCGGTAATATCCCGCTGCACACAAACAAATAAAGTTTTGCCGTCTATTACCAACGAGGTAATAAAAGAGTGGGTATGAAAAGAGGTTCCATCTTTTTTTTGATTGTGCCATTCTCCGCTCCAAAAGCCTTTTTGTTTTAGTTCGGCAATTACATCAGCTACTATTTTTTCATTCTCATCGGGTTGATAAGCGTTTTGCACAGTTACATGCTTGCCAACAAGTTCTCCGGCCTCATATCCAAACATTTCATCTTCCGCTGAATTTGTGAGCAGTATAATGCCATTTTCATCTGATACAGAAACGCCTTCATCCATCCGATCCAGCACAAGGGACTGTAATTGAAGGGAGGTGAGAATTTCTTTTTGCCTCGTTATATCCTGGATAACGCCTGTAAAGCGAAGTGGCTTTCCTTCCGCATCAAAAATGATTTTTCCTTTTGATCTTACCCACCTTAATTTGCCATCTGTAATACCAATGGTACGATATTCATTTTCGTACAACCCGCCAGTTTTAGAATCAAACGCCCATTGTACAGCGGCTTCGGCTCTTTCTTTATCTTCAGGATGCAGCCCTTCCAAATAAATAGGATAATCTACTTTTGATTCCGGTGGCAAACCAAATAACTCTTTCGTTTTTGCTGACCATATCAGCTCTCCGGATTGCGGATAAAAATCATACATGCCAAATTCCCCGGCTTCAATAGCTATTCGAAGCTGTTCTTTGCTTTCTTCAATTTTTTTTCGGGCAATTACCTGTTCTGTTACATCAACTGCGTACACAAGAATGCCGTCTATCTCTCCATTCTCATTGCGGGAGGCATGGTATTCAAAATTTAAAATAATCTCTTTATTAATTCCGTTTCCTTTTTGCAACGTTACAGGCATTTCGTTCGCAATAAAAGGCTTGCCGGTTTTATAAACCTTATCTAAAAGTTCATAAATTCCCGTTCCTTCCAATTCAGGCAAGGCATCCCGTATAGGCTTGCCAACAACATTTCTATTGCCAATTAGCTGCAAGTAGATGGCATTGGTAAGCTGATAGATATGCTGTGGCCCACGGAGCACACAAATGGCTGCAGGCGCCTGCATAAACAGGCTGCGAACATTTGCTTCAGTTGCCTGCCGCAATTTTACCAGCTTTAGTTGCGATGCAACTCTTGCCATTAATTCTTTTGCAGAAAACGGCTTTACCAAATAATCATCAGCGCCGGTATGGTAGCCTTCAATTTTTGATTCTTCGCCGGCACGGGCTGAAAGAAGAATGACAGGTATGTTTGCTGTTTGCACATTTTCTTTTACAGCTTTCAGTAGTTCAATGCCGTCCATAACCGGCATCATTATATCGCTTAAAATCAACTGTGGAGCATGTTCTTTCATCTGATGCAAAGCATCCATTCCATTGTTAGCAGTAACAACATGATACTGCTTTTGCAAAAGGTTTTTTATATACCCCCTCATGTCGGCATTGTCATCCACCACTAAAACGGTAGCAGCATCTGCGTTTTCTTTCAAATATTCCGTTCTATTGCCAATAACAGAGTGGTCAATAAGCGTTGTTGCTTCCTCTATAAAAGCATCGGTAAGAGAAGTGGTAAAATCCAGCTCTTTTTCCAATACATGCTCCGTTGGTAAATGCAACTTGCCTGTGGGAATGGAAACAGTAAACACCGATCCTTCACCCTCTGTACTTTGAACCCTGATATCTCCACCATGCAATTTAACCAACTCACTTACTAGCGATAATCCAATCCCTGTTCCTTCATACGTTCTGCCCACCACGTTTTGTACCCGGTGAAAGCGCTGGAACATTTTAGGCAATTCCATTTCGGGAATACCTACCCCGGTGTCCGACACGCTCAATCTCACTCCCAACCCCTCTACAGCCTCATCCGGCCTTTGGCCACCTTCTCCTAAAGGAGAAGGAAAGCTCATATTGGAATCTTTTTTAGAGAGGGGAGCCATGTCCAATGTTACGGTTATGCTTCCACTGAGCGTATATTTAAAAGCATTTGAAAGAAGATTAAGCACAATCTTTTCCCACATTTCTTTATCAACATAAACGGGCTGAATAACGGCTTCTGTTTTTACCTGGAATTTCAATCCTGCAGCCTCCACTACAGAACGAAAATTGCTAGCCAGCTCTGTTGTATATTTTGCCAGATCGGTAAGTTGGTATCGGGCCTGTACTCTTCCCGCTTCAATGCGGCTGAAATCAAGCAAATTGTTTACCAGCCGTAGTAAACGCATGGCATTGCGGTGCGAAGTTTCGATTGCTTCGTTATCCAAAGTTTCAATTTCACCATTCCGCTTATTTAATAATTCTTCTAAAGAACCAAGCATCAATGTGAGTGGCGTACGAAATTCATGACTGATGTTTGAAAAGAAAACGGTTTTTGCTTTATCAATTTCGGCAAGCGCTTCCGCCTTTTTCCGCTCTTCATCTTGTGCTCTGGCTTTAGTTAGTGCATTGGTAATCGAAGCTGTTAAAAGGTCATAAAACAGCAGGTACTTTTCATCAAGGCTCCGCCTGGAACTAACACCCGTTACCAGTAAATATTTGTTATGATCAGTGCCAGGCAGTGTGACCGGAAAAACCAATGCTTGTTTTGGCGGTTCGGGGTAAGGGCCGCAATTAAATGTTTCAAATATCTTTCCTAATTCATTTACCTGTACCGCCGACCCTTTTTGAGTGACTTCGGTAAAAGGCCAGCTATTCGATTGCTGTACCTGAAGGTTGATTTTTACGGGAGCAAGAGGTGAATCCCTTTCAACGCCAATACTGCCTTGCAAATTCGCCTCTTTACCATCAGCAGCTATGGAATACAACAATACAAAAGGAATGTCCCGTTCAAAATCTTTTAAACATTCTAATATAAGTGCAGATGCTTCGTCTGCGGTTCTGGCGTTCACAGTGTGGTCGGGTAAGGCTCGTAAAATATTTAACCTTCGTTCGGCAAGTGTTTGTTGTGTCAATTCTATAACAGGGTGAAACAACCCGCCTACACCGCCAGATTCATCGAGAATAGGACTAAAAGAGAAGGTAAAAAAAGTTTCTTCTATATATCCATAGCGATCAAGAAAGATTCGCTGATTTTCAAGAAAGCGGGTCTGTCCTAAAGATGCCTCTTCAAACGCCTGTCCAATAACCGGCCATGCAGAAGACCAACATTCTTTAAAATCCTGCCCCATAGATGCAGGATGCATATCACCTGTTATAGGCCAGTACCCATCGTTATAAATTTGTACCCGGTGCCGGCCCCAGGCAATGGCTATGGGAAAATTAGAGGCAAGGCATAAACTTACGGTGGTGCGCAAACTTTGCGGCCAGCTATCAGGTGAACCCAATGGGGTTTTAGACCAGTCAAAGGAACGAATGAGGCTGCCCATTTCACCACCCCCTGATAAAAATTGTGGCACAGGAGTATCTTTACTTTCACTTAGAGGTTGGTCCATAATAAAATGGGAAAATGGAAAATTACGAAATTCAGCTATAATGAACTCAGGTTTACTACTTGTTAGGATTATGCATTATGGTTGAGATGCTTTGTCACAAGAAGGTCCAGACAAGGTTTTTTGGAATTATTAAGATTGATTAGTAGGAAAAGATACTGGGCTCAGGGCCGGTAGGATTGCAAAATATTTAAGATTGCACTCAGCTTTCTAAATTGTGCCCGCCCTTCATCTGGCAGATGATAATTAAAATTGAAAAGATCAACTCAAACTCCAGATAGCCGTATACGAAGGATGATTAAAAATTTAAAGAGTATTAAGGATAACAAACGGCACTAACATCAATGTCTTCAAGATAAAAATCAAGTTCATCTGTTGCATCAAAGCTGTTTACCCACACTACCTTATTTTCCTTTGGTGGATAATACAATTCTACATAGAAACTGTTTATTGCATAAAGAACTGCATTATAATCATTAGTCTGTTTCTCAGCAAGGGGAATGCCTTTAATAACAGCCAATTTTTTTTGTGTGTTGATACTTAACGCCTGAAAGTGATCAATCGTCATCAAGTGAATTATTTAAAAAGGTTATTAGTTGCAAAGTCAATGCCAAGCTTAAGGTGGCAAAAAACTAAAAGTTGTTCTTCAGAAATTAGTTTGGACGCTTCGTAGGAGGTGATTTAAATAGAAACACTTAGGAGTGGCAAGATGAGAATAAAAATAGATAATGGCAAACTTTTCTACTTACTATTCTGTATTTTTTTAAAAAATATTTACCCTTGATAAAAAGAATTTATATCAACATGGCTAATGAAATATATCAATAAAAGTTACACAGAAAAAGTTGCAAATGCTTTAAATCAAAAAATTTATGGAGTAATAACTTCTTCAGCCTTCTCTTTATTTTTCTTTTTAAACAAGCCTTTTAGGGCCTTTCCTAATGTTTTCTTTTTTTCCACAGGTAAGGCTGTTTCGTTAGTTATAGTTTTGATATTATCCTGAATTACATCGTGCATTTTATCTTCTGATAGAATGGTTATCTCTTCGTTTTTTACAGGCATGGTCTCCTCTTCTATTCCCTTCTCTGTAACACTTGCTTTTATTGGAACAGAAGTAGCAGCATTTGCTTTTTTAGCGACTGGCTTTTTTTTCACTATTTCTGTTGATACACTTTCTTCTACTTGCATGTTCATTATAGATAGGTCATTTTCTGTAGCTATTTGTTTAATTACCGGAGCTTGTGGCTCTTCTGATATATAAGGTTTGGCTGCTACATCATACTTATCTTCCCTGTCATTTTTTGCCGGCAATCCTATCTTATTCCATGCTGCAACAAAAAAAATAAAAATCAATGCTGCTATTAAAATATGCGGGGCATATAGATACTTTTCCTTTCGATAGTAGATGATATCAATGTCATTTTCAATGGCAGGTAAAAAAGGTTTTGAATTTGAATTTGAAGGGATATATAAATAAGAAGGTTTGTAAGCCAGCGTAGTTTTTTTTAACTCATCTGCCCTCCTTTCAAATTGTTCTTCTTCAGATAATGCAGGACCGGATATGTATTTAGCGACATCCATTGGCTGTTCAGAAACTGCATGGGTAAAAACTGCAGGAACAACTTCCTCTTCCCGGACTATGGGGTGAATGTTACTTTCTATAATTGACAAACAATTTTTTAATTCACTTACTTCCCTGGCGTTCATCCAGGCTGCGCTTCTGCCATCTATCCATATAAGATCGGATGTTAGTAAATGTTGTTGCAATAATTCATCAAATGTAAATGGGCCTTTTTCCAAATTGTTACGCAAAAGTTTATAAACTTTTTTCATGAGGAAAATTTTAGAGGTTACAACATGGGGCTGCAGAATAATTCTCACGTACTTGCTGTAACGGAACTATATAATACCAATAGTGTGCCTATGATTTAACTGTATCAACAAACAGCATAAAGGCATTGATATATTTAAAGACGATTGAAATAATCTACTTTTAAAAGCGTTCTTTCAGTTCATTCATCTCAGCAATTACAATGCATATAGTTTTAGTTACTATGAAACTACCTTTCGTCATTATCATTTTTTTTTCCTTTACATTTTCAGCAAATGCGCAACTTACATGGGTATCGTCAAACTTTCCAAAACAGGAGGTTTCTTATAAACCTACCGGTTATACAATTGCTGATAAAAGAAAATTACTGCAACGCAATTGGGGAGCTATTATTGGTTTGCAAAAAGGAAAAAATACTGCATTGGAGTTAGGAGCTGAGGCGCACTGGCGAAAACTAAGCCTTTCAAAATCAAAAATTGTTGGCGCAACTACTAATCTTGAATATAACTTCAGTAATCATGTTATTGGATATAAAGCAGGGGCTTGGATGAAACATGGAAGGGTAAACCTTACTTATGGAGGCAATGCTGTTTATTTTTCTGACTTTAATGGACGGCAACGTTATGGGCTGGGCCCGGCAGTTGGTTTTCGCCTTGCAGGGTTCCATCTAATCAATGGATATAATTTTTTGGCTGGTGATAAGGAAATGGAGGCTAATACCTTGTATGTATCTCTGCGGTATTATTTTCCGGTAGACAATAAGTTTACATGGGACAGAAAGACGATGAAGAGGAAAAAGCAAAAAGAAAGGGAACGTGAAAAAAGAAAAGAAGCAAGGGAGGAGGAAAGAGAAAATGGTGAAAAGAAAGGCTTATGGAAATTAATAGATCCAGACAAAAAAAAGCCTTCCTAATCCACCCCTTTGAAGCAGACAACTGAATGTGATGCTTCTTGAATTTTACAATAACGAAACTGATTTTTAATTCAGTCATTTCAATCTTCTGGCCAGCACCACTGCATTTTTAAATTGTTTCTTTTTACCATTCAGGTTAAAAATTTCCGTGAAGATGATGTAAGAACCTATAGAAAGCTGCCGCCCTTTTTCATCCAGTCCATCCCAGGCCCAGCTTCCTTTTAAGCCCAATAAATTGTTTTTAACCAGGTGCCGTACTTCTCTTCCAGCAACATCAAATATTTTAATATTAGCCGTATGCCCAGGCTCGTTAAGTTGATATTGAATTATTGCCAGGTCTTCATACCCATCATTATCAGGCGAAAATATTGATGGCGCTACTTGTATAGTAGCCTCCACAAAATCTGTTTGCATGTATTGGCTGTTTTTATAGGTAGGCGTTGCAAAGCCTACCGTGGTAGCAGCCGAATGCCAGTTGCCTGCATCCTGCGCTGCCTTATCCTGATCAATCTTTTCCAACGAAACGCCTTCGGCATTTGCTATTAATTTAAAGTGCCAGTCATCTAAATATTTTACTTCATCAATAATATTCCCCATTAAGTTTTGCAATACAACGGTTCCTTTATCATCGGGATACGATGGCATTGATGGGATAAAAACAACAGCACCGGGATTCTTTACAAAATAGTCGCGCCCAAGGCTTATGGCATCTTCTGTGAGCACTATATATGCGCCAGCAGATAGATAACGAGGTTGTTCACTTATCTTTTTTACAGAGTTTACAGCTCCACCCGTATTTCTATTGGCAATAGATAATTTGCTTAAGTCTATAATCTTCTCACTTCTGTTATATAACTCTATAAAGTCGCTTCCACCTGGTTTAGGGTTAAACAAAATTTCATTGATCACAACATCCATTGGCATAGCATCCTGCGGCAATCCTATTTCTATTTCTAAAGGAATTAACTCATTGCCTGCGCAGTCCTTTATACCCAATATGTTTATTTTATAAAGTGCAGATGCCTGTATAGGAGTGTTTAGTTTTATAATTACATCTGAAAAATTACCTGGCGCCAGTAAGACTGCAGATATTACAATGGCGGGAACAAAGCCGTAGTTGTTAGTAGTGGAAGATGCACTATCTAACGGCTCATTAAACTGCAATATGACTGTGCTATTGTCCTGCAAATACGCATTTTTAAATATTGGTGACGTAACGTCCTTATTAATACCATCAACCGAGTTCTTTTTACCTGGCGTACCACCATTAATATCAATGCTTGCTTTCCAGTTGCTTTGGCCGGAACATGGGTTGTGCGTATCTATCATTTCTAAACTCCAGCCACCATCTTCTTTAACTGCATTGTTATACCATGCGCTTGCATAACTTACAAAGTGAATGATCTTATTATCTTTTGATAATAATGTCAAACTGGTGCCACCATTTACCAACGCAGGAAAACTACTAACTCCTAAAACTCTTCCGAAAGAAGCAAAAAGGGAAGCATTGCCGGTTGACGTAATAATTAGAAAGCTATCAGCAGGTAATGTATAATTAGAAAAAACTCCACTTGTAGAAGTAGAGGTAGTTAACCTCCATCCCTGGATATTTATTTCTTTTCCACTAACATTTTTCAACTCGATGTATTCAGCGTTAGGCAAACCTACCTGCGGTGTTGGGTCTGCCATTATTTCATCAACCACAATATCAAAACGCTGTTGCGAGTACGATGTAAGATGATAAAACAAAAACAATAAAAGGGTAATGCAGCGTACTTGCCTTTTCATTATGGGGGAAATTATAAAAAGCTTTTGTCTTCAGCAAACACTGCCAATACAGTTTAGGTTCTACTTTTTAGGAATCAATATAAACGCACAGAGTATTTTTTATGTTTCTTTTTGGCCGAAAAATATTTTCTCTCTACTTTCGCGGCTCAATGATGATAACAAAACATACAAAGCGTATAAAGAAATATTTCCTTAGCCGGGAAAGTGCTTAAACTATGTATGTGCAAAATAGTAACAGCCTTCCCAAAACGGGAAGGCTTTTTTATAACCAGAAAAATTAAAACCATCACAATGAAAGTTGCAGTTGTAGGCGCTACCGGGCTGGTAGGAACTAAAATGCTTCAGGTACTTGAAGAACGCAATTTCCCTGTCTCTGAATTATTACCTGTTGCCTCTGAGAGGTCTGTAGGTAAAGAAGTGTTTTTTAAAGGAAAGCCTTACAAGGTAGTGGGAATGCAGGATGCAATTGATTTGAAACCTGCACTTGCACTGTTTTCTGCCGGAGGAAGCACTTCACTGGAATGGGCGCCTAAATTTGCTGCCGCAGGCATTGTGGTGATAGATAATTCTTCGGCCTGGCGTATGGACCCTACCAAGCCACTAGTAGTTCCGGAGGTAAACGCTTCTGTGCTGACTGCACAAGATAAAATTATTGCTAATCCTAATTGCTCCACCATTCAGATGGTAGTGGCTTTGCAGCCTTTACATAAAAAGTACAAAATTAAACGTGTTGTAGTTTCTACTTACCAAAGTGTAACGGGTACAGGAAAAAAAGCTGTAGACCAGTTGATGGGCGAAAGAGATAAAGCTGTTGGCGGAAACCAAAATGAATTTGACATGGCCTACAAATACCAGATTGATCTGAATGTAATTCCGCAAATTGATGTTTTTTTGGATAATGGTTATACCAAAGAAGAGATGAAGATGGTGAATGAAACAAAAAAAATTATGGGCGATGACAGTATTCGCTTAACCGCCACTACTGTACGCATTCCTGTATTTGGCGGGCATAGCGAAAGTGTGAATATAGAATTTGAAAATGATTTTGACCTGGCTGAACTCAAACAATTGCTGGCAGTTTCGCCTGGGTTGGTTGTACAGGATGAACCCAAAGACCAATTGTACCCGATGCCGTTATGGGCACACGAAAAAGATGAAGTATTTGTAGGAAGGTTGCGTAGAGATGAAAGCCAGCCCAATACGCTAAACATGTGGATAGTAAGTGACAACCTGCGTAAAGGTGCTGCTACCAATGCAGTACAGATTGCCGAATATCTGTCTTCAAAAGGTTTATTATAAAATGATAAAGCCCCCACTGCTGCGGGGGCTTTATCATTTATCTTGTTTTTTTATAAGGAAATCTCTTTCCGAAGTTATCTGTAATGTTGTTTATCACCAGGTCTGGTGGGCTGTTCCAATCTGCTGATCCCTGGTAGTTGTCATTCCATAATGTTTTATTATCACTTACAACATTGCATGCTGCATAAATGTCGTTTGTTTTGTTAGGTATATAAGGCGCAGAAAATTTATTGTTATTTCCTATCATACCAATAATCTGCCGGCCAACGCCAACACCATAAGAAGCCAGCTCACTCATGTAGCGTTTTTTTTGAATGCGCATACGCACCACTGCATCTACACCTAATAAGCTGGTGAGTTCCTTATCGTTTTTTTTCCAGGAGTTCCGTATTGTAATGCCATGGTCTTCTAACAATTGGTTTGTTGTAATTACATCCTGCACATTAATAGACATATACTGCCTGCGGGTGTTTGCATGTTGAAATATACCGTTAACCAACGATTCCTGGAAGGCTGTACTTTCTTTTTCTTCAATAGCCGCAATCTCTTCAGGCATTAATTCTTTGGGTTGTTTACCGGTAAAGATCATTTCGGCAGGTAACACAGCTATTATTTTATGCGAAGCTGTTTGCTGTTCCAAATAAGAAGAAACATAATTTTTATGGCCACACGAGGTGGAACTTAGGGTGTATAGAAATACAGCAGAATAAGTAATGATGCGTAGAATTGGTTTCATGCAATTATAGTTTGGTACAGATACAAGGGTAACAATGTTTGCATAAAATTGCTACACCCTTAACTTAATATACTGTTGTAAAAATGTAAAAAAGAAATTTATTCTGCAATAGTTCTATTGATAAAGGCTAACAAGGGCTGTAATGTCTCAAAAGCAGTAACAGTTTTTTTATGTAAGGAAGCCTTTGTTACTTCCTCATCAGAAATTTTTGTTTCAGCAATAAAGCTTTTAAGTTTTATATACTCAATAGCAGGATTATCTTTTTCATAGCCTTTTGGTGCGGTAACTAAACTTATAGCATCACCTTTATACAAATCTTTAAAAACGGTTTTAAATTTCTTCTCTTTTATTATAGCATTAAACTCTTGCCAGCTGTAGTCAATCTCTTGCCTAACCTTTTTTAATGAAGCATTATCAGGCATCCATAGACCCCCACCAATAAAGCTTTGGCCGGGTTCGCAATGAAAATAGTACCCTGCAAAAGCAGATTTTTTACCTCCTTGTTTGATGCTTGCACCCATATTTGTTTTGTAAGGAGATTTATCTTTTGCAAAACGAACATCACGATTAATGCGAAACAAACACTCCCTGGCGATTGTGCCAGCAATTGAAAGGTCTTTTCTTTCCATATCATCAATAACCAACTGAATGAAGTTTTGAAAATCTATTCTCGCTGCTTCGTATTGGGCTCGATGACCTTCAAACCATGGGCGGTTATTGTTCTTTTTTAAATCATTTAAAAAACGAAGCGTTTGTGATTCTAACATAAAAATAAAGTTAAGGCGAGGGAGGTTGATGGTTGAAAGTAAAAGAGCGATGATCGTTTCTGATGTTGAAGGAAAGCTGACAGTTGATATGCAAGAGCTTTTGCGTTCGGCGTTTTGCGGTCATAATCTGCAATCGCCAATTTGCAATTTCAACCCTACCTCGTACTTCCTACCTCGTATTTCACTTCACGCTTCCCCAATTTTCTCCGCTCTTTATCCGGTACATCGTCATTTCGCTAACCCCATATTTTTCCGCAAGCTGTTTTATAGTAAGGCGGCGTTTTATGTTGTTGAGCGATTCTTTAATTTTTTTAACCTGGCTTGCAGTAAGCTTCAAACCAACCTGGCGGTTGGCCTGTTTTTCTTTATAAGCAATTTTTGCCGGGCTGTATTGTTGGTGTTCCATCATTTCATTAAGCGTTGCCCATCGTAAATTTTTGATGTTGTTATCCAGCTTATCATGATTAATATGAATTACATATTTATGCCGGGAAGAAGGCCGCTTTAAAAAAAGCTTTGCCATTTCGCGGTGAATATATAAAGTGCCCTGGTTACCAGGCCGGTGTAAATTCAAGGTTCTATAACCGGTTGTGATAGATCCGTTTAATATTTTTCCATTTTTTAAAACCTCGTCTTTATAACTTATAATCCTTCCGGCAGAGGAAAGGGCATATAGGTTACGTAAGGTCTTGCTTCCGCTGAATTGCATAGGCTTCCAGATTTCGCCTGTTAATTTTTTTATCATAGCCTACAAAATTTTTAAGTCTGTTGAGAAAGGAGATTTTGTGCTATCCACATGAAAGAGAGCATCTGCTAAGTCATAAAATTCGTGCCTGTTATCTGCTTATAGATGAAGAATTTTTAAGAGATCATCTTCAGAAATTATTTTTATGCTATTAATTTTCTTAGCTTTTTCAAGTTTGCTTCCGGCATCTTCTCCCACAACCAAATAGTTAAGCTTACTGCTTACGCTGGAAACAATTTTACCTCCATTTTGTTCTACCAACTCTTCCGCCTCCGCACGTTTCAATTTATAAAGTGTGCCGGTGAATAAAAAAGTTACGCCTTCAAGAGTGCTCTTACTGGCGTATTGCTTTTTTTCGTTTTGCAATTGAAGGCCCAAAGCCTCTAACTCTTTTAGAATTTTAATATTATCATCATTGCTAAAAAATTGAACAACGCTTCCGGCAACTTTTGGGCCTACATCTTCTAAATTTTGTAGTGCCGCTTCATTAAAGTCTTTAAGATCCAACAAATGATGTACTGCATGAGCTAAGGTCTTTGCCATTGTTTCACCCACAAATCTAATTCCTAACCCAAACAGCAAACGTGGTAGCGGCTGGCTCTTTGAATGTTCGATAGCGGCTTTTAAATTATCAATTGATTTTTTGCCTAATCCTTCAAGCTGGGCAATGGCCTCATAATCTAATTGATATATCTGCGGGATAGAGCGCAACAAATGCAAATCATAAAACTTGCGGATGTTCGCTTCTCCTAAACCCCGGATGTCCATAGCATCTCTGCTGGCAAAATGCATGAGGCGTTCCAGCACTTGCGCAGAACAATTTATGTTTATGCAACGCCAGGCTGCTTCTTCTTCGGCCCTGTATAATTCATCGCCGCAGGCAGGGCAATGCGTTGGAAATTTTATCACTTGTTCTTTACCGTTGCGCAGTTCATGCAGTGATTTTACAATGTAGGGAATTACATCTCCTGCCCTTTCCACTAATATCGTATCGCCAATGCGTAAGTCTTTTTCTTTTATAAGGTCTTCATTAAAAAGAGACACTGAAGTAATAGTAATGCCTCCTACAGCAACAGGCTCAATTTTAGCAACAGGCCCAATATTTCCGGTACGGCCTACCTGGTATTCTACTCTTAATAACTTACTCGTTGCCTGCCGTGCTTTAAATTTATAAGCGATAGCCCAGCGTGGATGATGGGTTGTCATGCCCAAACGATCCTGAAGTTCAAAATCATTTACTTTAATTACCATCCCGTCTATCTCATAAGGGAGCTCATCACGTTGCTCTTCAAAAAGAAGACAATAATCAATAACAGCTTGTATGCCTTTCACCACTTTTTTTTCTTTGTCAGGACTTCTAAAGCCTAGGTCCCAAAGCATTTCTAAAGATTGAGAATGAGTTTGAGGCCCGCCTTCTTTACCTGTTAAAGTGTAATAACTTACCTGGTAAGTAAATGCTTCCAGCTTTCTTCTTCCCACTTCAACAGGGTCTTTCATTCGCAGCGTGCCTGCAGCAGCATTTCTCGGATTAGCCAAAGGAGGAGTTCCCCCTTCAGCCAGTTGCTCATTAAATTTTGTAAAATTGTTTTTATTGATCAATACTTCACCACGAATTTCTACCGTTCGAATACCGTAATCCGAAAATTTTGCAGATAGGGGAATGGTACGTATTTGTTTGATGTTAGGTGTAATGTTATCGCCATGAACACCATCCCCACGGGTAGCGCCTCTTACCAAATGATCATTTTCATATACAAGCGAAATACTTGCCCCGTCAAACTTAGGTTCTACGCAATACTCAACTTCATCCAGCTTCGTTGCCTCTCTGGCTTTTCTGTCAAAATCAAGCAGATCGTCACTGTTATAAGAGTTATTAAGTGATAACATTGGAACCAAATGCTGTACACTGGGAAATTCTTTGGTTAATCCTTTGCCTACTCTTTGGGTGGGCGAATCGGGTACCATAAGGTCAGGATTTTCCTGTTCCAGTTTTTCAAGCTGCTTGTATAAACTGTCATATTCAAAGTCGGACAGGAGCGGATCATTTAAAATATAATAGCGGTTCTCATGAAACCGAAGAACTGATCTTAGTAGTTCTATTTCCCTGGAATCTATACCTGTTGCACCTGCCCTTTTTAAAAGCTTTGTAGTGTCTTCCTGTACCTGTAAAATTTGTTTGTTAGCCATGGTTGTAAACTGACCTTAAAATTATAGCGGCAAAGCCGCACAAAAAATTTAAGTTAGCTTTTTACAATAAATGGCTACCAATCATTAAGAGATAAGTACTTTTTCTTTTTTGAATAAACCTTTAGCTACGGTTTACAGCTTTAGCCCTTTCATTTGGGAGTTAAAGAGAGCTTCCAAACAAAGTTCCCCCGCCTCCTAAAGTTGGTGGTATTTTGCCTAAGTGACTATAAGCCTTGTCAGTAACCTCCCTTCCTCTTGGAGTGCGTTTTATAAAACCTTCCTGTATTAAAAAAGGTTCATACACTTCTTCCAGGGTTCCGGGCTCTTCTCCTACAGCAGTTGCAATGGTACTAATGCCAACTGGGCCACCCTTAAACTTTTCTATTATTGTTGAAAGTATACGGTTGTCCATTTCATCTAATCCATGTTCGTCAACGTTTAATGCTTTAAGGCCATGTTGGGTAATGCCCATATCTATCTGTCCATCGTTAAGCACCTGCGCAAAATCGCGAATGCGGCGCAGCAAACCATTGGCAATACGTGGTGTACCGCGACTTCTTCGTGCAATTTCACCGGCAGCTTCAGAGCTAATGTTCACTTTTAATATTTCGGCAGCCCTGATAAGTATTTTCTTCAAAGTTTTAGCATCGTAGTATTCAAGGCGGGATTTAATGGCAAACCTTGATAAAAGAGGCGCTGTTAGTAAACCACTTCTTGTAGTGGCACCAATTAACGTAAAAGGATTTAGGTTGATCTGGATGCTTCTTGCATTGGGGCCGCTATCAATCATGATATCAATCCTGTAGTCTTCCATTGCAGAATACAGGTATTCTTCTACTACTGTACTCAACCTGTGAATTTCATCTATAAATAAAACATCTTTCGGACCAAGGCTTGTTAATAAGCCTGCAAGGTCGCCTGGCTTTTCTATAACCGGACCCGAGGTTTCTTTCATATTTACCCCTAGCTCATTTGCAACTATTCTTGATAAGGTGGTTTTTCCTAAACCGGGAGGGCCATGAAATAGCACGTGATCTAATGCCTCACCGCGCAATTTTGCAGCACGAATGAAAATAACAAGGTTTTCAATGATTTGAGCCTGGCCTGAAAAATCATCAATATGCGCAGGACGAATGCCATTTTCAAATTCCTTTTCCACTGTTGTAAGGGCTTCCTTCTCTGTACTTAAATTTGGATTTGCCATAGTTTTTCAATAGTTGTAAAGTTAAGGCTTATCCCAAAAAATTTAGCAGCAAAGATGTTAGTATAGGTGGATGTTAATTTCTAAACAGGCCGCATTACGCAACAGGTTCTTCTTTTGAAATAGTACATTTAAGTCTTAAATAAAGAAGATGAAAATAGGCGTATTAGGAACGGGCGTTGTAGGTGAGGCTATTGCTTCAGCCCTTATTGAAAAGGATTATTATGTAATGATGGGAAGTAGAACGGCAGATAACAAAAAAGGAAGGGAATGGGTAAAAAAGAGCGGCAAATTTGCTTCGCAGGGCACCTTTAGTGATGCCGTTGCTTTTGGTGATTTTATTTTTCTTTGCTTAAATGGCGAACATGCGCTTGATGTAATTAAAGAGTTACCAACAGAAAACGTAGCAAATAAAATTATTGTGGACACAACGAATCCATTGGACTTTTCGAATGGAATGCCGCCACGTATTTTAGAAAAATTTGAAAACACTTCCTTAGGAGAAGAATTACAGGCAGCATTGCCACATTCGTACGTGGTAAAAACGCTAAACACCATAAATTATAAATTAATGGTAGATGCCCGCATTGTAAATAATGGCGATCATAATTTATTTATTAGCGGTAATAACACTGATGCAAAAAATAAAGTAATGCATTTTCTTGTTGATAATTTTCACTGGAGGGCTGACAGGCTTATTGATTTAGGTGGAATAGAAACAGCAAGAACGGTGGAAGCCATTGTTCCATTTTGGGTAACTGTTTGGCAAAACCTTGGCACGCCTTTGTTTAATTTTAAGATTGTACGATAGTGAGAAGTATTTTGGTATGTACTGCACGTATGAAATGTCAGTGTTTGCCAGCCATAAACGATCTGTGACAAATTACTTTTTTTTGAAGCAATAATTTTATTCTAATAACTTTTTCCTTTGCAGTTTCCGGTTCAATTACATCTTGGGTCACTGGTTATTCCATTACATCTTCTTTTGGAGAGCTTAGGCATTTTTATAGGCTTTCGATATTTTCTCTATTTAAGAAAACAAAGCGGCGATGTAATTGAACAAAGCAATCGTGTCTGGATCATTATAGCCGCCATTTTTGGTGCTCTATTAGGATCACCGATAATTGGAGCCTTAGAAGATCCGCTTGCGTGGTATAACGCTGAAAATCGCCTGCTTTATTTTTATCAGAACAAAACAGTATTGGGGGGATTTTTAGGCGGCCTTGTTCTGGTGGAACTTGTAAAGAAATTCGTTGGCGAAAGAAATGCTTCCGGCGATCTCTTTGTGTATCCTCTTATTCTTGCTTTGATTATTGGTCGCATAGGTTGCTTTAGTATGGGTATTTATGAAGAAACCTATGGCGTTGAAACTGCATTACCATGGGCTTTTAACCTCGGCGATGGGCTGATGCGTCATCCTGTGGCTTTGTACGAGATCATTTTCCTGCTATCGTTATGGGTAGGATTTAAACAGTTGCAAAAGAAATGTCCACTCGAAAATGGTGCTTTATACAAGTTGTTTATGATTGTATATATGCTTTTTCGTTTTTTGCTTGATTTTATTAAACCTCATTTTACCTTTTCAATTGGCTTATCAACCATACAGCTTACTTGCGTGGCAGGATTAGTTTATTACATAGCTTACATTTTACAACCAAAGAAATTATTTAAACCTATTTATGCCTGAACGCTCTTATACTTACTATGATTTTACGCTAAGCCTTTGCCCTCATTGCCTGAAAAGAGTAGACGCAAAAATTGTTTTTGAAAATGAGCAGGTATTTATGCTAAAGAATTGTCCTGAGCATGGATTTTTAAAAGTTCTGATTGCTACTGATGTGGAATATTATAAAAATATACGCAACTACAATAAGCCATCGGAGATGCCCTTAAAGTTTACAACTAAAACGCATTATGGCTGTCCATACGATTGTGGCTTATGCCAGGACCACGAGCAACATAGTTGCCTGACTGTAATAGAAATTACAGACCTTTGTAATCTTACCTGCCCCACCTGCTACGCTATGAGCTCACCTCATTACGGAAGGCATAGGAGTGTAGCGGAAGTTGAAAAGATGTTGGATATAATAGTTGATAGTGAAGGCCAACCAGATGTGGTGCAGATAAGTGGCGGTGAGCCAACTGTTCACCCGGATTTTTTTGCTATCATGGATATAGCTAAAAGAAAGCCAATCAAACATTTAATGCTTAATACCAACGGCATCCGGATAGCCAGGGATTTTGCATTTGCTGAACAACTTGCTTCTTATCAACCCGATTTTGAAATTTACCTGCAATTTGATTCTTTCAAGCCAGAGGCACTGCAACAATTAAGAGGGAAAGATTTAACAGATGTTCGCATAAAAGCATTGGAACATTTAAACAAATTGAATTTATCAACCACACTTGTGGTGACGCTACAAAAAGGTTTGAATGACGACGAGATCGGAAAGATTATTGACTTTGCTTTGCAACAACAATGTGTTCGCGGGGTTACGTTTCAACCAGTGCAGATAGCTGGCAGAACAGAAGGTTTTGATCCTGCAACTGATAGAATCACTATTACAGATGTGCGCCAGAAAATATTGGAGCAGACCAATGTTTTTAAGCCAAACGATTTAATTCCGGTCCCATGCAATCCTGATGCTCTGGTTATGGGGTATGCTTTAAAGCTAAATGGGCAAGCATTCCCTATGACACGTTATGTTGACCCGGCGGTTTTATTAGATAGCGGTCGCAACACTATTGTGTATGAGCAGGACGAAACCCTGCATAACCATTTATTAAAAATATTCAGCACAGGCATTTCAGTGGATAAAGTAGAAGATAATTTTAAAGAGTTACTTTGTTGCCTGCCGCAAATTCATGCACCGGGGTTAAGCTACAATAACTTGTTTCGCGTTATAATTATGCGTTTTATTGATGCTTATGATTTTGATGTAAGAGCCATTAAGAAAAGCTGTGTTCACATTGTGCATAAAGACGGTCGTATTATTCCTTTTGAGACAATGAACCTTTTTTATCGCGATGAAAAAGAAAATTTTTTGAAAGAACTGCTTTTAGAAAAAGAACTGAATAATAAACATGTGAAGTACAGGGAAGATGTTTTATAAATGGCAGTGAAAAACAAAAAAGTGAACCACCCATAAGTATATCAATTACATGAACCACCTTTTAAAGTATTGCATCATTAATTTTGGAGTTGCCTTTCTCATCTCTTTTCTTTTCTCATCCACTGAGCAAAACCTCCGTCATTTGGCAAGCACCTTTGGACTTGTATGTTTTTTGTATGGGCCGCTTTGTATATTAATCAGCATTATTCTATTTCTTTTGCGAAAGAAACATGCAGGCCAGGGCTTTTTATTATCTGCTGGTGTTTTAATGCTTATCGGCTTTGCTGTTTGCTCCAATACTTCCTTTCCTATGCATTAGTGTACTGCATCATGTTCAAAATCAAATCCGGATCAGGACAATTTTGCAGGTATATCTCTCTTTCAGAAAATTTACAAACACCGGGATAATCACCATTCATTAGTGGCATATCCTTGATTATTTGAAATGATAACAATTTATCTGCAGAAGCATCATAAGGAACTACTTTAGTAAGTAAGCCCTTGATTTCTTTTAAAAATAAAACCAATAAATCCTTCTGTTCTATAAGCAAAATTATCAGTTCCTAAAGTCACGCTTACCTGTGGTGAAATAAAGGCTGCATCTGTTCGTTAATATCAGACTTACTTAAACTGAACCTTTTGAAAAAAATATTTCCTTTCCTTCTCTTAAGCTTTTCTTTTTGCTTTTTTACTGCAATAAGTTTTGCACAAATGATTACCGGTGTATGGAAAGGAAAAATCGGACGCCAAAAAACAGAAGTAAAATTTGTGCAAAAGGGAGATAGCCTAACCGGCACTTCTTATTATTATACATCGTCTGATAACTACCGCCGCTATAGCATTAAAGGCTATTTTGATGGAGCTGCAGCTGTATGGTGGGATGATCAATTGATTGAAGAAAAAACCGGGGGATTTAGCTTAGGCTCACCAGGAAAGGTACCCCAACTGGCACAGGCCGATTTTAATTGTCCGGGTGGTGGCGTAATGATGCTTGATGGAAAGTCAGGAGAAAAGGAAGCGCAGCACCCTAATTCGCCAATACATCTTGATAAAACTTCTAAAGCAATTTTTTATGATGAGTGGGATTATGTGATTGATAATTATACCGTAGGGGCAAATGATCCGGAGGTGATAGATAGCATCGGACTTATAGCATTTAAAGAAGTTCCGAAAGCAGATATAGTTAAAGATCCCATAGTAAAGGCAGCACCTCCAAAAAGGCCGCCGGCGAAAGATATGGTTATCATTCCACCACCTCCTCTATCAGAAAACCCAGCGCCTGCCAAGCCCTTAACCATTGAAGAAAAGTTTATAATCAGAACGCCAAAATATGTAATGGACATTCCGCTTAAGGGCGATTCTATTGAACTTCGTTTTTATGATAATGCCGAAATTGATGGAGATTCAATTTCATTGTTTCTAAATGAACAATTGGTATTTCAACACATACGCTTACTTGCAAAACCTTATACGGTTAAACTGGCCATCAAGGATTTAAAAGACAGCAATGAACTGGTAATGGTAGCAGAAAATTTAGGTAAGATCCCACCCAACACATCTTACATGGTAGCAATTGTTGATGATATACGGTACGAGGCTAACTTGCAAAGCACAGAAGAAATAAGTGCTATGATAAGGCTTATAAAGCCGAAGTAATGTAACGCTCGTTTACCTTTTTTCCAACAGCCACCACGATCTCTTCCTGGGTTTTATTTTATAATTCTGCTGAATGTATTTGCGTATATGATCCATTGCCTCATTAACATCATCCGTTAATAAAACCAACGACATATCTTCCTCCGAAATGGTGCCTTTTTCTGCCATGTGATGCAATACATCCATAAGCGGTTCATAAAAATCTTTGCCAAATAACACTACGGGAAAGCCTGTAATGGTCTTGGTTTGTACCAATGTTAAGGTTTCAAATAATTCATCCATAGTGCCAAACCCACCGGGCATAATAATAAAGCCATAGGAATATTTTATAAGGATGGTTCTTCTTGTAAAGAAGAAATCAAACGTCATCCATTTTTGCATATATGCATTATGCGATTGCTCAAAAGGCAAGCGGATATTGCAGCCAACAGACATGCCACCATTTTCGAAAGCGCCACGGTTTGCTGCTTCCATAATGCCGGGGCCGCCACCTGTTAATGTAGTAAACCCTAGTTCTGCAATGCGTTTTCCAAATTCACGGGCAGATATATAATGAGGGTGATCTTCCTTAAAACGGGCAGAACCAAAAACAGTAATGCATGGACCAACAAAATGAAGTGTGCGAAAAGCAGTAATGAATTCACGAAAAACCTTCCATGCAAATGCTAACTCATAAGTGCGGCTCTTAGGGCCTTCGAGATATACATGTTCTTTTGGGGAAATGATAGGTGTGGACTTAGCGCCCTTTTTTTCCTTGCTTATTTCTTTTGCCATCGGTTAATTGAATAAACTAAAATAAACAACTAACACTTATAAAAGAATATTTCTGTTTACGAGAAAAAGTATAATTCAAATGCAGCATCACAAATCTTATAGGGTTAATGTCTTAAAATCAATAACACGAATCAATGGACTTAACAGTTATAGCAGGAGCCTCTGATTTAGGCTGATAGTTATCAAAATCGTCTTACACATTGTCAGCTCATAGTTAAAGTATCAGATGCTATTTTTGCTTTATGAAGATCATTAGTTATAATGTAAATGGCATTAGGGCTGCTATAAAAAAGGGATTCCTCAATTGGCTAAAAGATCATCCGGCAGATCTAATATGCATACAGGAAAATAAGGCGCAACATAGCGATGTTGATGCAGCGGCCTTTAATGCGCTTGGCTATCACGATTATTGGTTTTGCGCACAAAAAAAAGGTTATAGTGGTGTAACTGTTTTCTCAAAAATTAAAGCCGATAATGTTCAGTGCGGTACCGGCCACCAGGTAAGCGATGATGAGGGTAGGGTAATACAATTAGATTTCGGAAAACTGCGATTGATCAATGCTTACTTTCCTTCGGGCACAACAGGAGATATAAGGCAAACATATAAATATAAATGGCTTGATGAGATTTTTGATTACTTACAAGAACTGCGTAAAACACATCCAAACATTGTTCTTTGCGGCGATTATAATATAGCCCATAAAGAAATTGATATTCATAACCCAAAAGGCAATAAAGACACCTCTGGATTTTTGCCAGAAGAACGTGCATGGATGGATAAATTTTATAGCAATGGATGGGTTGATACCTTTAGAGAACTTCATCCGGAACCACATCGCTATAGCTGGTGGAGCCAGCGTTTTCCAGGTGTAAGGTTAGCCAATAAGGGATGGAGAATTGATTATATTTCTGTAACAGAACCTTTGAAATCACTTATAAAAGATGCGGAAATTTTTTCTGATATAAAACATAGTGATCACTGTCCTATATATGCAGAAATTGATGCCGCTGATCTTTAATGTCAGGATTTATCATTCTTTAATTGAAATTTTAATGGATAAGGGTGTGATAGATGATAGTAGTTCAAATTTAAGTTACCCCTTACGGGGGACAGGGAGCATCATTTACAATGTTACCATTAAGGCTGATAGAGTGATTGCAAATGAATGGTTACAATGGACATTAAAGGATCATGCGCCGCAAATTATCAAGACACAATGCTTTACTTCTTTCACTGTTCTACAGATTTTAGATATTGATGATTCTGACGGACCTACCTATGCAGTTCAATATTTTGCCAATACACTGAGCGATTACCATAGATATATTGATGAGCATGCAGATTATTTTCGAAACGAATCAGCTATAAAATGGGGCAATAATATTATGGCTTTCCGTACGATTATGAAGGCTGTCAACTAGAAAGCTCCGGAAATAAATAAGTGTAAATGGATTACCTCCTATTAAAAGTCAAGCCCAGCCTAAGTTTGCTGGGATCTCCTCTGAAAAGCTTCACTGGCAAGGCTTTCAGCTTGCAGTAACAAATAAATTGATTAACCATTTCTTCTTGAGTTTGACACCAAAACGGCCTAACTATTTGATTATCAGACATAGCGTCTTTCAATCGGCTCACTACAGTCAGAAGTATGAAAGTTGATTATTAC
>JAYULK010000048.1:0-54705 GCA_043763635.1 Chitinophagaceae bacterium | reverse complement strand
AACCGCAATCCCCATAATACATGTCATCTACAAGTGCGGTTCCGTACAACCGAGGCTTCATCGTTGGCACTGCGTGCCCGACGAAGCCTTATTTGTTAGGTGTTATTCTTGTTCTTTCCCTCTTTTCTATATTCCTTCTTTCGAGGCTTGCAAACAATAATGAGTCTAAAGATCTTTCTGGTATAAACGTAAAATTAGAAAGCTTTAAAAATGAGTTTGCCCGTATTGACGCAACGTTAAAAACAGAGTTCTTTAATAGCCGCACGGAAGGCAGCCAGGGATCGAAAAATTTAAGAGACGAAGTAAATTCTTCCTTCAAATCTTTTGGTGATGTGTTTTCAAATTCTATTAGAGACACCAATGAAATTCAGAAGAACCAGTTGGAAAGCTTCTCCGTAAACCTAAAAGGGTTAACACAAGCTACCGAAGAAAAGCTGGATGCGTTAAACAGCAGCATTGAAGTAAAACTTAAGGAGATTAATGAAGCATCTGTTTTTACTGCAAAAGATAATCGTAAAGAATTAAAAGACTCGCTTGAAAGTTTTAAAACAGGCTTCTCTCAGTCTATTGATGATTTTAATAAAAGCCAGCGGGAACATTTTTTCCAGATGTTGGGTAAGCAGGAAGAACAAAACGTGGCGGCAAGCAAAAGGCTGGATGTGATGCGGGACACAATAGAGAAAAAGATAACCGACATGCAATCGGGTAATGAAAAGAAGCTGGATGAAATGCGGGCCACTGTTGATGAAAAGCTTCAAAAAACTTTGGAATCAAGGCTGACCGAATCTTTCAAATTAGTAAGCGAACGGCTGGAGGCTGTACATAAAGGACTGGGAGATATGCAACAACTGGCTACCGGTGTAGGAGATTTAAAAAAGGTATTATCAAACGTAAAAACAAGAGGCGTACTGGGCGAATACCAATTAGAAAATATTTTAGAGCAATTACTAACTATTGATCAATATGGAAAAAATATTAAAACGAAAAGCGGAGCAGATTCATTGGTTGAGTTTGCCATTAAGCTTCCCGGCAGGAGTGATGGAGGTAAAACAGTTTGGCTGCCTATAGATTCGAAATTTCCCAAAGAAGATTTCGAGTTACTTACAGATGCCTACGACTATGGCAGCAGTGAACGCATTGAGGAACTAAGAAAAAACTTTAGCAGAGGATTAAAGAAATGCGCCAATGATATCTGCTCAAAATACATTGATCCACCACACACTACAGATTTTGCTATTTTGTTTTTGCCATTTGAAAGTTTGTATGCCGAGGTGCTAAGAACGCCAGGCTTGTTTGAATCTATTCAGCGGGAATGTAAAATAATTGTCACCGGCCCCACTACTTTATCGGCTTTGCTTAGCAGCCTTCAGATGGGTTTTAGAACCCTGGCTATAGAAAAACGTTCCAGTGAAGTATGGCAATTATTGGCAACCGTAAAAGTAGAATTCCAAAACTTTGGAATGGTGTTAGATAAAACTCAGAAAAAACTATTAGAAGCAAGCAATGTAATAGAACAGGCGGGGGTTCGCTCAAGATCAATTGAAAGAAGATTAAGGAAGGTGCAGGAACTGCCACAGGAAGAAAAAATTTTACTGTTAGCAGAAACAAGTCCTGATACGGATGCTTATGAAAACTTGTAGTGAGACTTGAAGCAACTTTAGATTAACCAATACTTGTGGTAACATAATTGCATGTATTGCACAAACAATTCATGGAAAAATTATTCACTGCTAATATAGATATTGACCGCCAAAGCGTGGCGTACAATATTGTATTTGAAAATGAAAAATATACTTTCATCCCGGAGGCTCGTAACCCCGGAGCTTCTTCATTTTCTTTTATGCGGGAGAATGATGAATGGCATGAGCAGCAGGAAATTGATACGGCATTAAAAAAGCAAGCCTTAGATGTATTGGAAAATTACCTTTTATCGCAACATTAGTTCTGTAATGAATAGGGCTGTAACTCCACTCCGGCACTTATATTTGCTTCATGTCTGCCTTAAAATTTACCCTCATCCAAACAGCTTTGTATTGGGAGAATAAGAAAGCCAATCTTATGATGTTGGAAGAGAAGATCAAAAATATCCAACAACTTACACATGTTATAGTGCTGCCCGAAATGTTTTCAACAGGGTTTACCATGAGAGCCGGAGAACTTGCAGAAAAAATGGACGGCGCCTCTATACAATGGATGAAGAAATTGTCAAGAGAAAAAAAAGTAATCATTACAGGGAGCATTATAATTGAAGAAGAAAAGAAATTCTATAACCGGCTTATCTGGATGCAGCCCAATGGACAGTATGGATATTATGATAAGCGCCACCTGTTTGCAAATGGCGGAGAAAACAAACATTATACAAGTGGTACAAAGCGTTTTATTGCTTCAGTAAATGGATGGAAAATCAACCTCATGATTTGTTATGATCTTAGATTTCCCGTTTGGTCAAGGCAACAAAATCAACATTTAAGAGAGCGGGAATACGAATATGATGTTTTGGTTTATATGGCAAACTGGCCAGACCAACGCAAGCATGCATGGAAAACATTATTGCAGGCAAGAGCTATTGAAAACCAATGCTACGTAGTAGGGTTAAACCGGGTGGGACAAGATGGGAATGATTTGCATTATTCGGGAGACAGTATGGTGGCAGATGCATTAGGACAGGTGCTTTACAATAAAGAAATTGAAGAAGATATTTTTACAATAACACTCGAAAAAAAACACCTTGCAGAGGTAAGAGAGAAGCTACCATTTTGGAGAGAAGCGGATCCTTTTTTATTAATTAATCCTGTGGAAGAAGTTAATGACTAGCTTTTATCAAAGACCTTACTTTTTCCATTTTATAATCTACACCGTTTCGAATATCATTCACAGTGGGCAATGATTCTACCTCAGGGAAGATACCCCTGCCATTCTTTGGTAAATTTTTATTAATAACCAGCCGGAACAGTGGTAAGCGAAAACGTAGTTTTGTTATTGGAAGTGTTACATCGGGAATAAGCCATGCATTATTTCCGTAAGCTCCGCCGCCAGTCTCCTCCCCTACAACTGTTACATTCCTTTGATCTTTTACAACAACCGTAAATAAAGTAGAGGCAGAAAAGGTATTGCCACCGGTTAATATATAAAGCTGCTCATCAAAATGATCCTTTTTCTTAGGCTTAAAAAATTTCCGCTCAAATAAACCGAAATGATAGTTGCCGTCCTTTTGCTTGTGTGTCATAAATTGTAAGAACAACCAGTTGCCAAGGCGGTCCTTCTGATACTTACCATACCTGCTGCTTCTTTTTATGGCATATAGAGAGTCGGCAATTTTAAAGCTTTTATTGCTAATGTATTTTGTTAGAAGATTTGAATTAGTAACACTGCCGCCGCCATTGGCTCGCAGGTCAATCACTAAGTTTTCTATATTACGCTCCTTTAATTTTTTAAAAGAAGATTTAATAAAACGGTGCAACCGGTAGCCGTTTGCAAACGTATTTAAATCCATAATGGCCATGCTCAAAGTTGTATCGAAACGAAGCATCCTGTTTCCATCTAATCTCTGCTTTTTCCGTTCTCTGGGTGAAGGCTGAGGCATCGGGGGTCTTTGTATCCTTCTTGTTGAATCAGGCAGTATTGTAAACAAAGGCACAGAGGCTGTTCTTCTTTCGCCTGATGTATCAATATAATTTACCTGGTAACGTGGCCTGGCGCCAAACAGAGAAGCATACATGCTTCCAAATACGCCACGGTTGCTGAGCGTTTGGTATTTATGTGTCATATTATGACCATCAGCAGAAAGGTATTGAAACATGGTATCTATTATGCTGTTGATTGAACGGTTTTCAATGGCCGTTAGTAAAGCCCCTCTGCTTATAATACTGTCTTTTCTGAAGAGGCTGGTTGTAACAATAGCAGTATCCGGCCAGGCTTTAATAACCAATGGAAAAAACCGGCCAGCACTTCTTCTGGCCATTGCTTTTGAAGAACGAACAGTTGTATGGCCACATTTTATTTTTGCAACTACATAGCTTAATACATTTTTAAAACTATTTTCAGTTAAAGAGTCTTTAAGCATAGCCTCCCCCTTTTGAAAATAAAAGTTCATGCTGTCTTTAGAGGTATACCAATAGAGGCCAGGGTGTTGCTCCTCTAAAATATTTTTGAATAAATTGTAATCAGCCTTAAGCTGGTCAGGTCCAAATTTTTTATTTGGATCAGCTTTCTTTACAACTGCACAAGAGGAAAAAAAGTATAGAAAAAAAAGGGCGGAAAGAAATTTCATTACTCACTCATTTGAAAAAGCGTTCCATCCTTGCGCAGTAATAGGAAATTTATTTCCTCCCTTTGTCAGGATATTCGCTCCAGCTTCTACATCAGTAATATAGCCAATAATACTGATGCTCTGGTTGTCTTTTATCTTATCGTAATCATCTTGCTTTACTGTAAATAATAACTCGTAATCTTCGCCCCCGCTTAAAGCACATGCAGTAGGATCAAGGTTAAATTTAAATGCGGCTTGTCTTGTATCCTCAGCAATAGGAATTTTATCTTCATATAAAACACAACCAACATTGCCTCCTTTGCAGATATGTAAAATTTCAGAACTGAGGCCATCACTTACATCAATCATGGAAGTAGGCATAAGCTCAACCTCCTCAAAAAAAGAAATTAAATCCTTTCTTGCTTCGGGCTTTAATATCCTCCCTATTACATATTTTTCACCCTCTAAATCAGGTTGAATTTTAGGGTTTTCAAGATAAATTTTCTTTTCCCTTTCCAATAATGTTAATCCAATATATGCAGCGCCAAGATCACCACTCACACATAATAGATCGCCTTTTTGTGCAGTGCTTCTTTTAATAAACTTTTCAGGTGCTACCTCACCAATGGCCGTACAGGAAATTATAAATCCTTTTTGTGACGATGTCGTATCTCCGCCTATCAAATCAACGCCATACTGTTCGCAGGCCGCATAAACACCTTCATAAAATTCATCCAATGCTTCCAGGCTAAAGCGGTTACTAAAAGCCAGGCCTAATGTAATATGTGTTGGCGTAGCATTCATAGCATAAATATCACTCACATTTACTACTACGGCTTTATATCCAAGGTGCCTCAAGGGTGTGTACATTAAATCAAAATGAACGCCTTCTATTAAGAGGTCATTTGTAATTACTGTTTGTTTGCCAAAGTGGTCTATTATAGCAGCATCATCACCTACACCAACAATTGTAGAAGCGTTTTGGATTTCTATGTTCTTCGTTAAATGATCAATCAATCCGAACTCTCCCAGTGAAGAAATTTCTGTACGATTACTCATTTGTTTTTTTTGATTTTAGATTAGCGATTTCAGATTGATGCTTTCGTATTGCTGTATTAATTGAGCTCACGGTCATTGAAAGAATTTCGTTTGCTTCTACATAAAGCTTTTTTATTTCAACTTTTCTATCCTTATTAAACTCATAAATTAGTTCAAGAAAAAACATTGTTTCATCAGTTTCTTCTTCTACAATTCGCATTTTATTTATAAAATCAGGCTTCGATTTAGCCCTGCATGCTGCACGATAATTTGCTCCAACAGAAGAAGATGATCGTATAATTTGGGATATATAGTGTTTTACTACAAAATCGTATGGAATACTTTTGGAAAACTTTGCAATATCTATTGCAAAGGATTTAGTTCGCTTTTTAAACTCGATTTTGGTCATTCACTAAATTAATCTGCAATCGTCAATTTACAATTCCTTCATTCTGTATCCACCTTATCAGCTCATCATGAATAACACCATTGGTAGCAACACATCCTGGTTGATAAGGAGAATAAGTATCACCTTTTAAATCTGTTACTCTGCCGCCTGATTCTTCCACGATAAGAAATCCTGCTGCACTATCCCACGCATGAAGTTTATGTTCATAAAATCCATCGAACCTTCCGCAAGCTACCCAGCATAAATCAATTGCTGCAGAGCCAAGCCGGCGAACAGGAATACCTTTTCTTATTAAACGTTCAAATACTTGTAAAGGACCATTAGGTTCATCAAGGTAAGTGTAAGGGAAACCGGTTACAAGAAAAGCATTCTGAACTTTTTCTTTCACACTCACTTTAATGGTGCGCTCATTTAGTGTGGCTCCTTTGCCTTTTTCAGCAAAGAACATTTCATTCATAAATGGATTATACACAGCGCCAAGTATCATTTGCCCTTTATGTTCAATGCCGATAGAAACGCAGCATATTGGAATATGATGTGCAAAATTTACAGTACCATCAATCGGATCAATTATCCACTTATATTCAGACTCCTGGAAAAGCTCTCCTGATTCTTCTGTTAATATGCAATGATCAGGATGAATTTTTTTGATAACACCAATGATTGCTTTTTCTGAAGCAAGGTCCACTTCCGTTACAAGGTCGTTAAGTCCATCCTTATTGGATATTTTAAAACTAACATCATTAAACTTTTTTATTTCATCTGCAGCGGCCTGCACTGCTTCCATGAGAGAATTTTTTAGCATGCGCAAAGATAATCGGAGATGAAAGTATTCAAGTCGTTTAGGCATTCTTTCTTATAGAAGAAGTATTCCTTAATTATTAGCGAAATGGTACTGCCGTCTCATTTTTGAGATGTAACCTCTAAGCTGTAGGTTTGTTCGTATCAACAAGAAAGAATTTGGTACTGTCGGTCGTAATAATAAATTATAACGTTAAGTATTTCCTTGAGCAATGCCTTTATTCTTTGCGCAAGAGCAGTGCAGGTTTAGTGGTAGAGGTAATTGTGTTAGATAACCAGTCAACAGACGGAAGCCTCGTCTATTTACCAACCAGATTCCCTGAAGTGCTGTTTATTTTAAACGACACCAACCTTGGCTTTGCCAAAGCTTGTAACAAAGGAATAGCTCATGCCAAAGGAAAATATATACTCTTTCTTAACCCCGACACTTTGTTAGCGGAAGACACGCTGGAAAAATGTATCAGTTTTTTTGAGAGTCATAACAATGCAGGTGCAGTAGGCGTAAAGATGCTCAACGGGTCAGGAGCTTTTTTAAAAGAATCCAAAAGAGCTTTTCCGCAACCACTCATTTCTTTATTCAAGCTGTTTGGTTTAGCCCGTTTATTCCCGCATTCTAAAACTTTTAGCCGCTATTATTTAGGCCATTTAAATGAAGAACAAGATCATGAAGTAGATGTATTGGCTGGTGCATTTATGATGGTTCGAAAAGAAGTTCTGCTAAAGATTGGAAGTTTTGATGAAGCTTTTTTTATGTATGGTGAAGACATTGATTTGAGTTACCGCATTCAGCAAGCTGGGTATAAAAATTATTACCTGGCCCAAACAAGCATTATTCATTTCAAAGGTGAAAGCACAAAGCAAGGTACCCTCAACTACGTCCGCTTGTTTTATAAGGCAATGAGCATCTTCGTTCAAAAGCACTATGCCGGCACAAAGGCTGGCTTTTTTATTGCTTCCCTACATTTTGCAATATGGCTACGGGCTTTTTTTTCAGCATGCGGCAAATTATTGAAATGGATAGGCTTACCCGTTATTGATGCAATGCTTATCCTTTTTTCTTTTTGGATAGTTAAGGGTATATGGGCTGCATATATCAAACCGGATACGCTGTATTCTAATAAATTATTGTTGATTTCCTTTCCTATTTACACAGTCCTTTACTTAGGAGCAGCCTATTATGCAGGGCTTTATAATAAGCGGTACCAAAGCTCAGGACTTATACGCTCTATGGCAATAGCGATTCTTATTTTGTTGGCTGGCTATGCATTGTTGCCCGAGCAATACCGCTTTTCCAGGGGCATCGTATTATTTGGATCGCTCATGGCTTTTGCATTGATCACAGTACTCAGAAAACTTTTAGTACAAACAAACTTATTAAGCAAACCATTGCAATATATTTCACATCCCTACCTGCTTGTGGCAGCTACAAATAAAGAATATGAAGACACCTTAAATTTTTTGGGTAAAAGGGGATTGAACAATAATGTAATTGGAAGAGTAGCTGTAAAAGGAGATGCAAAAAATGCGATTTGTAGTTTGGAAAAGATAAGGGAAGCGGCCCTTGGTCTGGGTGCAGAAGAACTGCTTTTTTGCATGGGCGATTTATCTTACAAAAAATGTATGCAGCATATTAATTCTGTAAAACTTCCTTTACGTTTTCACTTTCATGATGTAGAAAGCTGTAGCATAATCAGCAGTGATTCAGATACAGCAAATGGGGAAGCCATTGCATCTGAAACAGAATTTAATTTATTGAACCCCTCATACCGCCGCATTAAAAGATTGATTGATTTTTTAAGCGCTCTTGTACTTTTGGTTTTATTCCCTTTGCATTTTCTCCTAGTTAAAAAACCTGGTGCGCTGCTTAAAAATTCTTTTGAAGTGCTGTTTGCAAAAAAAACCTGGGTTGGGTATTACCAATATGCATTGCCCTTACCGCTTCTTCCAAATTCTATTTTAGGTCCGTATGGCATAAAACAAAAATCATCATTAGAACAATTGAATAGTACAGACTATTGGTACGCTAAAAATTATAAGCCTTTACATGATCTACTGCTTATAGTTAAAAACTACAAGTACCTCGGTGGATAGTGTTCTGCCTCAGGGTCAAGTTATTACCTTTACCAATTGTTTGCGCTAATCGAAAAAATGTGAATGGCAAGTATTTTAGATATTAAGATTCCGGGTTCTATAGCAAAAGCATTACGATTGCCAGCCAGCGATTTTCGCAGCCAGCAGATACGGGTGCTTAAAAAATTATTAAAGAAAGCAAGGTTTACAGAATTTGGACAGCATTATCGTTTTGATGAAATATTATTAAGCCACCAGCCGGAAAAATTATTTGATGCAGTAGTGCCGGTGCACGATTATGAAAAAATTTATAATGAGTGGTGGAAAAAAACACTTGATGGTGTGCCGGACGTTAGCTGGCCTGGCAAAATAAAATTTTATGCTTTAAGTTCGGGCACCTCCGAAGCAGCCAGTAAGTACATACCGGTTACAAAAGATATTTTACGAAGTAATCGCATCAACTACATCAGGCAATTAATATCGCTGATGAATTATGATCACCTTCCACGTAATGCTGTTACTAAAGGCTTTTTAATGTTAGGTGGTGCCACAGATTTACAAAAAGGTGAAGCAGGCTGGTATGCCGGTGACCTTAGCGGCATCTTAATGAAAAATCGGCCATTCTGGTTTCAAACATTTTATAAACCCGGGGGCCGCATAGCTGCTATTAAAGATTGGAACCAAAAGTTAAATGAAATTGTAGAAAAAGCACCTGATTGGGATATTGGCTATATAGTGGGCGTTCCAGCCTGGTGCCAGATGTGTATGGAGATGATTGTAGAACATTACAAAGTAGACAGCATACATGATATATGGCCAAACCTTGGGTTTTTTGTACATGGCGGCGTTGCATTTGAGCCTTATAAAAAAGGATTTGAAAAATTGCTAAATAAGCCCATTGTATATATAGAAAATTATTTATCAAGCGAGGGCTTTATAGGTTATAAAGACAGGGAACATGCAAAGGGTATGAAGCTTATTCTTAGCAACAACATTTTTATGGAGTTTGTGCCTTTTGATGATAAAAATTTTGACAGTGATGGCAAAATGATTGACAATCCTGACGCCTTAATGATTCATGAAGTGGAAGAAGGGAAAGAGTATGCTTTACTTATGAGCACGAATGCAGGCGCATGGAGATATTTAATAGGCGATACGCTTCGTTTTGTAAACAAAGAAAAAGCAGAGGTAGTTATTACCGGAAGGACAAAACATTTTTTAAGCCTGGTAGGAGAGCATTTAAGCGTTGAAAACATGAACAAGGCTATTGAACTGGTTAGTGAGGAATTGAATATTTCTATACCCGAGTATACAGTGATTGGTTTTCCTTACCAGAATTTTTTTGCACATAAGTGGTATGTTGCCTGCGATGATGAAGTAGATGAAACATTATTGAGGGACAGGATTGATAAAAAAATATGCGAATTAAATGATGATTACGCAGTAGAAAGAACAAGTGCATTAAAGGAGGTCTTTCTTCAAAAGTTGCCCGAAGAAACATTTTTTAAGTTCATGGAACAAAAAGGTAAACTGGGAAGCCAGCACAAATTTCCAAGGGTTTTAAAAGGAAAAATGTTGCAGGATTGGAATGATTTTTTAGCAAAAACAGAATATAAAGTAGAAAGCTTTTAGGATACTACTAAATACAAAGAGGTACGAAGTACCAAATACGATGTACGATGTACGAAATACGAAGTACAAAAATGCATCGCATGTTTCATCTTATAATGTACCCCTTACCTCGTATTTTGTACTTCGTACTTCTAATTTTAATATGATTGAGGCAATATGGAAAGGAATTACTTTGGGCTTATTATTAAGCATAGCGGTAGGGCCCGTAATCTTTTCTATTTTAAAACAAAGTATTAATAATGGATTAAAAGGTGGCCTGGCTTTTATAATTGGCGTGTCGTTGAGCGATGCCACGCTTGCGGTTTTAAGCAACTTTTTTACAGAATGGTTTAGCAAGTTTTTAGAACGAAAACTAGAAATAGGAATTGTAGGAAGTAGTTTCCTTATTTCTGTGGGCATCTATTTTCTTTTTTTTAAAAAGGTGCAAGTCAACAAAGAGGGTAAGCAAATAATAAAAACAAGAAAAAGAGATTACTTAAAGCTGGTGCTGGCAGGATATTTCATGAATATTTTAAACCCCGCAATTATTATATTTTGGCTTACCACATCTACTGCATTTATAGGCCATACACTGGAACAAAGAATTATTATATTTGGTATTGCACTTGGATTGGTGTTAGCAGGAGATATTATAAAAGTAGTGTTGGCTGGCAAACTACGTGAGCGTTTAACGCTGAAAAATATTCATCTTCTGAACCGTATCAATGGTATTATTTTAATTGGGTTTGGCATTGCCCTTCTTGCCGGCTTATTGTTTTATGATCCCGTGTAATAAGCCTTTCACATAACTGTTAGTTATGCTACTGTATGTTTGATGAATGCACCGGCTGCTTTTTTACATCTTTCTCCTCGGCATTCATTTTGCTTCTGCACAACACGCGTATCTATTTATAAAAAAGAATGGCAAGAAAGTAAAAACCTATACTGAAGGCCAATTCATAAAATTAAAAACGGAACGCTCCGGTATGCTTGCAGGACATATCAGCTTGTTGAAAAATGATTCGATATTTATTAATGGCCTTCGTTTTCACAAGAAAGAAATAAATCAAATTGTATTGCGGGAGAAGAAACATTTTGTGATTGAAGCTGATGCAAAACTTTTAGGATTGATTACAGCAGGCGTAGCGCTTTGCACTGTTGGAATGACATTGAATAACCATGAAACTTTCCCTAAAGCACTAAGAAACTCAGTGGTTATAGGCTATAGCCCCTTGCTTATTTCAGCCATCCGAAAAAAAATAAGTTTTAAAAGGCGATCTTATATTCCAGGCAAAAAATTTAGAATTGATATTCTTGATTTATATTTTTGATCTTGTCCCATACTTAGGCTTACATTATTAATATTGCAGCCTGCATGAAAAGCAAAAAAACAATATCCTCTCCTTCCTTCCTTTTAAGAGCCTGGCGTTTTACCAGGCGATGGCTTTTAATTCTTTTTATTGCCCAATTTTTATACATCATAATTTTAAAATGGATCAATCCTCCTATTACAATTACTCAATTTGGAAGTTGGATTACTGGCGAAGGATTAAAGAGAGATTATTTAGATGATGATGAAATATCTTATCAAATGAAGCTTGCTGTTATATCATCAGAGGACCAGCTTTTCCCTGATCATTCAGGTTTTGACTGGAAAAGCATTGACAGGGCCATGAAGAATAATGAGAAAAAGCCACAAAGGGTAAAAGGAGCCAGTACCATAAGCCAACAGGTAGCAAAAAACGTGTTTTTGTGGCAGGGACGTAGCTGGATACGCAAAGGCCTTGAAGTATATTTTACAAAAATGATTGAGTGGATCTGGGGTAAAAAGAGAATATTAGAAGTGTACCTGAATGTGATTGAAATGGGCAAGGGAATATTTGGTGCAGAAGCCGCTGCTCAAAAATATTTCAATAAACCTGCTGCGAAACTTACCCGCCGCGAAGCTTCTTTAATAGCTGCTTGTTTGCCTAATCCAAAAAAATATACAGTTAAGCCATTATCAAATTACGTATCAAAAAGAAGTGGCTGGGTAGTAAGGCAAATGAATGCTATTGGCGGGGATGCTGACCTGCAAGCTCTTATTAAGGAAGATATAAAGAAGGTTAAAAAATAACTCTGGTTTTCTCGCAAAGGCGCAAAGAAGGTAGGTAGAAAACAAGACTTATATATTGCTTGAACCTTTGCATTCTTTGCCTGAAATGTAAATTGCAGACCTTCCCACTAGGCATAAAAAAAGGCTGCAAGTTGCAGCCTGATCAAAACGAAAAGTCGTTTTTATTTTATCGTCACTGGTACTTCAACATTTTCCCATTGAAGCACGATGCCTTTTTTATTAACAAGATAAGCAAGGCGTTCATTAAGTGTATCTTTTTTACGCGGCTTTACATTTACTCTTAATGCATCCTGAGCCTGATCATAATTGAAAGCGCCCATTTGGCTGGCTACTTTACTAAAGATCACCGTCCAATCTCCTTCGGCAGGCATAACAAAAAATGCATACTTGCCCGCCGGCAAAGTTTTTCCTTCTACCATTACATCCTTGTCCACTTCAAAAGTTGTTGCTGCATTTGCTCCGGCACGCCATACTTTGTTATAAGGTACTAAACCACCGAAAATTTTACGTCCCTTTACTGCAGGGCTGCTATAGTTTATAGTAACTGTTGCTTCACCAATTTTTCCGGTTGCAGTTGCAGCAGGGCTTGCAGGAGGAGCACTTTGCGCCAGGCCAGCACTAGAAAAACAAACGCCAATCATAAGAGCGGCAAAAGATTTTAGAAAAGATATTCGTTTCATATTAGTGTTTTTTGAGAATGTAAACTTACTGGGTTAATAAATAAAAACCCCTTTTTTCTATCTCTTTCAAAAGCCTTATTATAAGCGACAAACAAACTTTAGATAGTACAACAATCCGATGCATCACCAGTTTAAATTACAGCAGAAATTTTTTATGAAACGAGGAAGCCTGTTAGTTTTTATATTGGCCTTACTTTCCCTGATCTCTGGATACCTTCTTTCAAAAGCTTCTTTAGCAGGCCGTGCAGGCATCAGCCTATTTATAAGGAATATAAATTTTTGAAAGTTTGGTGGCAAGGGAACTTTAGTGGTTTTTGTTTGGGCCTATAAGATTGGAGCCAATTAAAACTTCGATGGTACTACCAACCACGGCATCAAGGATCAGGCTATTGAAGAAATCAGTTATCACCTTGATTTTAAAACAAATAGCCAAATTGAAAAGGAAGTTTGATTTTACGCTTTCCTCGCATGATTATATATTTTTGAGGCTTCAGTTGCCCGAACTGCGTTAAAAATTAATATGCCCGAATGAGTTTATTAGAAGTGTATGCTATCAGTAAAAAGGAAGAAGAAACAGTCACATTAAAAGATGTCAGTTTTTCTCAACAACAATTTCAAAAAATTGCCATTGCAGGGGCAACCGGTTCAGGCAAAACAACACTCCTTAAAATTATTGCAGGCTTAGTACAGCCATCTGAGGGCGAAGTACTGTATAAAGGATTAAGAGTAAAAGGGCCACAAGAAAAATTGATACCGGGCTACGCTTTCATTCCTTATTTGTCGCAGCATTTTGAGTTGCGTAATCATTACCGTGTAAAAGATATTTTAGAAATGGCTAACCAGATAGGTGAAGAGCAGGCCTTATCCATATTTGAAGTTTGCCGTATAGATCACCTGCTACAACGGTGGACACATCAATTATCTGGTGGCGAAAAGCAAAGGATTGCTTTGGCCCGCGTGTTGGTTTCCGCACCGCAACTTATATTGCTTGATGAACCTTATTCTAATCTTGATGCTATTCATAAAAACATTCTTAAAACCGTTCTCAACGATATTATTGAACATTTAAAAATTACCTGCCTGTTGGTATCACATGATCCCATTGATATATTGCCCTGGGCTGATGAGATAATTGTTTTAGAAGAAGGCCGTATTATACAGCAGGATGCACCAGTAAACCTTTATAAAACACCCATTAATGAGTACACCGCCGCATTGTTTGGAAGGTATACTTTAATGAGCCCGGCCCTGGCAAAATCTTTTTCTTTTTATACTGATATAGAAATGAATAAGATCAACAATTTTTTCAGACCGGAAGATTTTAAAATTTCTTTAAATAATAATGAGGGTGTAAAAGGAGAAGTAGTTGCGGCCCATTTTATGGGTAGTCACTACGAACTGGAAATTAATATTTCAGGCAACTTAATTACAGCGAACAATAATAGCACTTTGAAAAAACGTGACGTTGTGTATGTTTCTATTATTGAATGACGTGCATTTAATTTCCTTTTCCAGTATCTCAAAAAGAGAGATTATATGCTATGCTACTATAAAAATGAGCCTGTGATTTAATAAAACTATTGTAATGCAGCGCTGGAAAAAATTTCATTTTTTTGAAAGGTGAGGGCACGTTCTTTTAATAACTTACACCTTTTGTGATAAAAATAATACGAGGTAAAAGTCAGAAAAAGCCGCAGTATCATAAACATCCAATCAGGTTTTCCAATGGCAATTATGCAATAAGCCTATAGTTTTGTCTTTTATAATTGCTTCACATGCCAGAACTATTAAAAAACATATACAGTCCTTCTTTCTTTGAACAGTTTACTGAAACAGTAAAACAGGTTCTTCCAAAATTTAATAAGCAGCAGTTTCTAAATCAAATTTTCGATACTGAATGGGAGGCTAAAGAATTAAAACAACGTATGAGAAGCATCGCTACTTCTCTAAAAAATCATTTGCCAGGCGGCTACGCTGAAAATGTAGCATCCATTAACTGCGTGATACAACAGCTACAAAAGAATGGAACGCACGGTGGCTTTGCTTATATGTTCTTCCCCGATTTTATAGAGCAATATGGCCTCAAAGATCTAAATACCTCACTGCAGGCAATGGAAAGCATCACGCAATTTATAAGTTGCGAGTTTGCTGTCAGGCCTTTTTTAGTTAACTATCCTGAGGAAGTTATGGGCCAAATGCTGAAATGGAGTAAGCATCCAAATCACAGTGTACGCCGTTTTTCATCGGAAGGCTGCCGTCCGCGTTTGCCCTGGGCTATGGCCATCCCATATTTAAAGAGAGCTTCCTCAGTTTCATTGCTGATACTGGAGAATCTTAGGAACGACGCTTCTCTTTTCGTAAGGAAAAGTGTGGCTAATCATTTAAATGATATTTCAAGAGACAATCCCCATATAGTGATTGATTTTGCAAAAAAATGGAAGGGAGAAAGTAAAGAAACCGATTGGATTATAAAGCATGGCTGCAGAACACTTTTGAAAAACGCTGATGAAAACGTTTATGAAATATTTGAATTAACTAGTACCACAAACTGTGTGGTAAACAATCTGAAATTAAGCAACAACAGACTTAAGATTGGAGAGCGTTTAGGTTTCTCTTTTAAATTAACGCCCACAGTACAAGACCTTTTGAAGCTTAGAATTGAGTATGCCATCTATTATAATAAGGCCAATGGAAAACAAACAAGGAAGCTGTTTAAACTTTCCGAGAATCAGTATCAGGGTGGCAACACTTATCTGTTTAACAGGAGTCAGAGGTTTCAGGATTTTACCACAAGAAAGCATTATCCCGGAAAACATAAAATTGGGATAGTGGTAAACGGCAAGGAGCTAGCGGTTAAGGAGTTTGTGCTTCTTCAATAAAGTTTTATTTAAGGTTATGGGATTGTAGTATATGATGTTGCCACGGCTATTTTGAAGAAGGTTTAGTTATTTGCACATTCCAAACTTTAGCTTCAACTATAGAATTAGAATCATGGGAACAAATAAATAAACCCGCCAGCACTTTATCCGGCATGCTTTCCATTGTATACGACCCAACATCTTGCAAAGCCTCTCCTTCGTTTGCAACCCGCATTGTAATTTTTTTATTGATCCGTTGTACCTGTATGATTTCAAAATTTTTTTTTGGAAAAAATATCTCGTCTTCAGGGTCACGCATATTCATTCCTTTCTGGTTCCGCCATTGCATTACGGTAAGACCATCTCCATGTGCTACTGCACTTGCATGTATCGCATCTTCTGCTGTTGAAGCTCTTACCATCCAGCCAATTTTACGGTGTGCATTAGCATTGCTTGTATCACCAATAAAGCGGAATTGGGCTGTAAGCATGAAATCCCCTTTTATTTTTTTATACAGGTATTGAAATTCATCACGGTTGAACCAGATATTATAACCAGAACCCTTCAAATAGTAAGTATTAGTAGCCTTGTCAAACCGGGAAGATCCGGAATTTTTTGGGTGGCCAATATCTGTGTTCTTTTCAAAGAGGCCCATAGAATTTTTTTGTGCCAGTGCCAGCAAGCTTATCAAAATAACGGAAAGAAAAATAATGTAATATTTCATACGATTTTTTTTAAAGAGACCACTTTGAAAGGTACAATTTTAAAGAACGGTTGCTCATAAAAAAACCACGATTTGAGGAAGAGTTGATTGTAACTGCAATAAATTTCCTTATGGAGTAACTGATTATTTGCATGCACGATGAGCCGTGATAATGCAGGGATAACATACATTATTAATGATAAAATAAAAAGAGACAGCCTCTAAGCTTAAAGCTGTCTCTATTCAATAACAAAGAGATGTTTAGAATTCCTAATGCAGTAATAAGTATTTGATTCATCATACCGACCTGGTTAACTGCCGCCTATTGAAGAAAGACCATGTTCTCAGAACAATTGGTTGGTTGTAATCCAGATCATATTGACCTGTAAGATTTCTTATTCCACAGCGCCTGCTAGCATTCAATCATTCTTCGTCGTAAGCCCTTTGTAAAGTAGCTATGTCAAGTTTATCCATTTTCATTAATGCCTGCATTACCCTACTTGATTTTTTTGCATCACCACCTCCCGCAAGCTTGCTTAAAACATTCGGAACAATTTGCCATGACAAACCAAATTTGTCTTTAAGCCATCCACATCTTGATTTTTCTCCGCCTTCGGAAAGTTTGTCCCAAAACTCATCTATTTCTTCCTGTGTGTCGCAATTAACTACAAAAGATATGGCTTCTGTAAATTTAAAATGAGGCCCGCCATTCAGCGCTATAAAGTTCTGGCCATTTAGTTGAAATTCTGCTGTCATCATACTACCAGCCGGACCGGGCCCTCCTTCCCCATAACGGGCCATCTTGCCAACTTTAGAGTTTTTAAAAATAGAAGTATAAAAATTAATTGCTTCTTCTGCATTGTTGTCGAACCATAAAAATGGAGTGATTTTTTGCATATAGGTTTTTTTTAGTTGAACATTATTTCTTTAGTAAAGCTACATGCAGTGCAGCTTTTTAATTGGGGTAAATGCGTCTATAAAGGGGATAGATGCGGCAATTGTTTTAGAATAGATCTCCCATAGCAAGCTTTGGTAATAAGTCAGTTGCCAGGTAACTGCCTGAAAGTAGTTGGCAGTTTGCAACAGGGGTGTAGAAGCGACCTTCAGTTTTTTTGCAAAATGTAAGGGCAACCTAGGTCAATCATTAATATGGATAGAGTATCCGAGCAGCATTTATCTCCTAAAAAAGGATACTGGTGTTTACCGGCTATCAGGTTTATAAGATTATCGTTCCAATCTAAATCCTTCATCTATTGCCGGCCGCAATAAAGCATTTGCTACTTTCCATCCTGTGCGGTACATCCACTCAGTCATTCGCTTTAATTTTCTATAATCAATTCTTTCTGCATCATCCATTGGTGTATGATATGTTGGATGCAATAATGTGGAATAAAAAAGTGCAGGAAAACCCGCCCGTGCATAAGGCAAATGATCGCTTCGAAAATACCAGCCTTCAATATGTGTTATTTTATCCCATAAAGTATCAAGCTTAAATTTCGGCCCTTCGTTATTAGCTTCCATTGCCATAGCAACAAGATCTGCAGAATTTCTATGCGGTGGTTGGGTGCCCAGCAAGGCTGCACTGTCAGGATGATTTCTACCAATCATGTCGCCATTTAATACAGCAACAATAGAAGAAGCTGGCACAGTAGGATGTGCACTATACCATCTTGATCCCAGCAGTCCACGCTCTTCGGCTCCGTGCCACACAAATAATGCAGAACGCTTTGCCGGGGATTTTCTAAATGCCCTTGCAATGGCAAGTATAGCCACACTTACCGAGGCATTGTCATCCGCCCCATTGTAAATTGAATCATTGCCATAAGGCTGCCGCACTCCATCATGATCCTGGTGGCCGCTGAATAAAACATACTCTTCGTTAAGTATTTTATCAGTGCCCTCTACTGAGGCTACAATATTTAAGGAAGGATAATGAAAGCTTTCAATATTGATAGTAGCAGATAACATGGCACCGGCTTTCTTAATATTTTCTAAGGCTGAATAATGGAACCACAATACCGGCGCTTTAGCACTGACAGATGTATTGATACCGCCTTCCACATCATACAGGCCACGGCTCATTGCAGGTAATACAGCATTCCAGCTATTTTCACCCATATCATCTGCAATAAAAATAATGGCCGCTGCGCCGCGTGTTAGTAAGTCATTACGAAATTTATTAAGCACATAGCCAGGGTAACGCCTTTCAGGTAAAGAAACATTTAAATTTAAACCATCAGGCGAGGCGAGTATAGCTACAGCTTTGCCTTTTAAATCAAGTGCATCAAGTTCAGCTATCGAACCTTTGCCTGCAAAAACTATTGGTACTGATACAGAAGCAGGAGCAGTTTGCGCCACTAATACATCTTTCCATAAAGTCATATTAATACCATTGATAGAAATAGTGCTTGCTGCTGAAACCCGGTTCCGGTATAAAGAAAAGAATTGGAAATAAGTGCCGTCATCTCCGGCGGGCTTCAGGCCTGCTTTTCGCAATTCCTCTGCCCACCAAACCGACACTTTTAATTCATCAAGTGTTCCAGCTTCCCTTCCCCTGAAAGGGTCTGAGGCCATAACATACAAATCCTTTTTTAAGTCAGCTTCTTTTATAGATGCAAGGGCAGGTGGCGCACTACCTGCTTTAGTTAACGTTGCTGGTTTTTGAGCTTTTATATTTATAAAACACACACACAATAAAACCAACGTAACTGTATTTTGAAGAAATATATTTTTCATGCTTACTTTTTATAAAGTCTAACGTATTGTTATTGGGTAGAATTATATGTCAATCTATCAGCCTGTAGAGATTACATCAAACTCAATTGAAGGAGCATCTTACTTAAACATTCTTTCCAACTGGTCTTTGCCAAATTCTATATAAGTGGGCTTGCCGGAAGGTGTGCTGTTTGGTTGGGCACAGGAAAACAGGTCGCTCAATAAGCCCTGCATTTCCTTTTCACTGAGCACTGTACCGGTTTTTACAGCTTGCTGCCAGGCTACAGTTCGCAATAGTAGCTCACGCCTTGAAAATTTAAATTCCGCATCAAAATGTTTGTACTGTTCCAGTAGCTGTTCCAGCATTATCTGCTCGTTACCGGCCAACACATCAGCGGGGGTGCCTTGTATTACAAAAGAATTTTTTCCAAAAGGTTCTATGCTATAACCAAATTGTTGCAAGTCTGGTAATAGTTCAGCAAGGATCAGGGCATCAGCCATGTTTAATTCAAGTGTAAGCGGAAAAAGGCTTTGCTGTGTGGCTACTGCTTTGCCCAATATTGCTTTTTGCAAACGTTCGTAAATAATGCGTTCATGCGCCCATTGCTGGTGTACCAACAGGAACGCTGCCTCCTGTTGCAATAGAATATAGGTGCCAAAAACCTGGGTAAGCTTTTGTTCATGAATGGTGAATGGTGAATGGTTAATTGTGAAATTAGTTGAGGCTCCGAAATTATTACCAGGAATGGTGGGGCGCTCATCATCTTCTCTTTGCAAAAGATACCTGCCCAAAGATTGAAAGCCTGGCTCTATTGTTTCATCCTGCATCTGGTTGCTAACCGGGTTTCTGTCAATTTTATGTGCCTGGTTGGCTTGTGTAAAAGTTTGAAACAAAGAAGTAAATTGCGCAGATGATTGCCGCTCTTCGGTAAAAGGCTGCTGCACCGAATCTAATCCTTGTATAGTAGCATCAAGGTCAAAGTCGAGCGTAGGTGTAATGCTGAATTGAGCCAAAGCATGTTTAACCGCAGCCTGCACAAAAGCATATACGATCTTTTCATCTTCAAATTTTATTTCCTGCTTCGTAGGATGAACGTTTACATCTACCTGTTCAGGATCAAGCTCAATAAACAACACATACATTGGAAATGAATCTCCGGAGATCATTTGCTGGTAAGCATTGCTTAAAGCATGATTTAAGTAAGGGCTTTTTATAAAACGGTTGTTGACAAAAAAATACTGATCGCCTCTTGTTCTCTTCGCAGTCTCTGGCTTGCCTACAAAACCATAAATATTTAAGTAGTCAGTTTCTTCTTTTACTGCTACCAGCCTGGCATTGTAAGCATTTCCCAGGAGTTGTATCACGCGTTGCTTTAAACTTCCTCCTTCCAAATGAAAAACCTGTTGGCCATTGCTTGTAAGTGAAAAGAAAACTTGTGGAAAAGCCATTGCTACGCGAATAAACTCGTCAACAATATGCTTCATTTCCGCAGCATTGCTTTTTAAAAAATTTCGGCGTGCCGGTACATTAAAAAATAAATTCTTCATGGCAATGCTTGTACCAACAGAGGTCGCCACCGGCTCCTGTGTTACTACGCCACTGTTTTCTATATGCAGGCAGGTGCCCACCTCATCATCGGGTCTGCGGGTACGCAATTCAACCTGCGACACTGCGGCAATAGAAGCCAAAGCTTCGCCTCTAAAGCCCATAGTACGAATATGAAAAAGATCGTCAATGCTTTTTATTTTGGAGGTGGCGTGCCTTTCAAAGCACATCCGGGCATCAGTCTCGCTCATGCCTGAACCGTTGTCTATTACCTGCAGCAAAGATTTACCTGCATCATTAATAATTAATTTGATTTCTGTTGCGCCGGCATCTACTGCATTTTCAAGTAGTTCTTTTACGGCGCTTGCCGGCCGCTGAATTACTTCACCAGCGGCTATTTGGTTGGCTATATTATCGGGAAGCAGTTGAATTCTATCGGCCACTAAAACACTCTCCTTTGTAGCTCAAAAATAAGGATTAGGGATTGATAATAAAGAATAAGGCTTGCTCTCGGGGCAGAGATATTATTCCCAAAACAATTGATTTCTGTTATTATGCCCTGAAAGTGTAAAGCAACTTTTTATTTAAGAAAGATAAAAACAGTTCTTTTAAATTATGTTTGATTGCATTGATTGTTATTAAGAGCCATGATATACCGAAACCGTTTTTTAATCCATTGCTGTAAAGAGATGGAGTTAGTGTATAACCTACCTCCTTACTTGTTTTCCTTACTTCGCATACTTACCCAATGATGACCGTCCTGTGCAATTAATGCTTCAGCGTCTTCTGGTCCCCAGCTACCTGCCGGGTAGTTTGGAAAATCAACTGGCGGCCTGGCGTTCCAGGTTTCCATAATAGGCGTAATCACTTCCCAGGCTGCCTCCACCTGGTCGGCACGCATAAACAAAGTAGCATCTCCTTCAATTACATCGTATAAAAGTGTTTCGTATGCTTCTGGATGATCATCTGAATGCTCATCAAAATGATTGAATACCATATCCAGCGGTTGTAACGTCATGGTTGGTCCCGGCTGTTTAGCCTGGAAGCGTAAACGTATATCCATCTTTGGACTAATATTTATCATCAGCCTGTTGGCCCTCCATGTTTCAGCTGCTTCTAATGGAAATGAATAATGTGGTGCTGGTTTAAATTGTACAGCAATATCTGTTGATTTTTTCGCCAGGGATTTGCCTGTCCGCAGATAAAATGGCACATTTTGCCAGCGCCAGTTATCTACAAAAAACTTTATGGCCACATAGGTTTCCACGGGAGAGTTTGGCGCCACGTTTTTTGAATCTTTGTAAGCCGATACTTCTTTGCCGTTAATCCAGCCTGCATCGTATTGTCCTCTAACTGCATTTTCGTGTACGTCCTCACGGCTAAATTTTCTTATGGCATGAAGTACATCTACTTTTTTATTACGTACCTCATCTGCACTAAATGATACTGGAGCTTCCATAGCTACCATACACAAAAGTTGCAACATGTGGTTTTGTACCATATCCCGTAAGGCACCTGATTGTTCAAAATAACTACCCCGGTCTTCGACGCCAACAGTTTCTGTTGCGGTAATTTGTACATGATCTATATAGTGCCCGTTCCAGCAAGGTTCAAACAATGCATTTGCAAAGCGAAGCGCCAGGATGTTCTGTACCGTTTCTTTTCCCAGAAAATGATCTATGCGATAGATCTGTTCTTCCTTATAAAGTTTTTGCAGCAATGCATTTAATTCTTTTGCCGTTTGGAGATCGTGACCAAAAGGCTTTTCAAAAACAAGCCGGCTTTGTTTTGAATTATGGCACAACTTAGCTGTACAAAGCCTTTTGGAGATTTCGGGGGCCAACTGCGGCGCTACCGAAAAATAAAAGATTAAGTTAGGCGGGGCCTGCCATTCTTTTTCCAATGTTTCTATCCGTTGCGCAAAGGTGTCATAAGTGGTATTGTCCAACAAATCCTTGTTGTAATATTCAATTCGTTTAGAAAACTCTGGCCAATGTTCTTCTAACAGCTCTTTTCTGCGGGAAAACGCTGTAATGCCTTTTTTCAGATGCTCTTTATACTGCTCGTTATCAAATTCTGTACGCCCTACTCCGATAACCATAAAATTATCCGGAAGGCTTCCATCTATAAATAAATTATATAAAGCCGGGATTAGTTTGCGTTGTGTAAGATCGCCACTACCGCCAAAAATATAAAAGATGGTGGGGGTTGTTGTTGCTTTTGCCATGATGGTAGTTTATGAATGCCACTCTGTATGAAATACGCCTTCTTTATCAATACGCTGGTAGGTATGCGCACCAAAAAAATCCCTTTGTGCCTGTATTAAATTGGTTGGCAGCCGCTCGCTGCAATAAGAATCAAAATATGCTATAGCTGTACTCATGCATGGTACGGGAATTTTGGAGGCTATAGCAAGCGAAACTATATGTCTCAGGCTATTTTCTCTTTCTTTCAATAAAACGGCAATGCCTTCATCAAGCAGCAGGCTGGATAGGGTTGAATTTTGTTCGTATGCATTAGTAAAATTGCCTAGTAAAGAAGAACGAATAATACAGCCAGCTTTCCAAACCTGTATTACTGATGGAAGCGGTATCTCCATTTTTAAATCCACAGAAGCCTTCGCCAGCATACTTAACCCCTGCGCATAAGCAATGATGAAGCTAAATGCCAAGGCCTTCTCCAGTTCATTCACCAGCTCCGTCCTATCAATATTAATTGTTGCGATGACAGGGCTATATCGTTGCGCGGCTTCAGTTCTTTCTTTTTTATATACGGATAAATTTCTCATCGCCACTGCCATATCAATAATGGGGATTGGAATAGCCAAATCCATAGCTTCCTGCGACGTCCATTTGCCTGTTCCTTTTGAGCCAGCCTGGTCAAGGATGATATCTACAATAAACTGATCTGACTCTTCATCTTTTGTATGAAGAACGTTGGCTGTTACATTAATTAAGAATGATTGTAGCTGCCCTTTATTCCAGGTTTGAAAAGTTGTATGCAACTCCTCGTTACTAAATCCTGCGCCTCTGCGCAAAATATCATACACTTCAGAAATCATTTGCATCATCGCATACTCAATACCATTATGCACCATTTTTACATAATGGCCGGCAGCGCCGTTGCCCATGTAAGCAACACAGGGCTTTTCTTCCGCTTTTGCGGCAATTGCCTCTAACAAGGGCTTTAGATATTGATAAGAGTCCTTATCGCCACCAGGCATCATACTGGGTCCAAAACGGGCACCCATCTCGCCGCCGGAAACACCCATTCCAAAAAAATGAATGCCCTTTTCCTGTAAACCAGTTACTCTTTTCAGTGTGTCTTTAAAGTATGAGTTACCTCCGTCAATCACAATATCACCTTCTTCTAAAAAGGGCAGCAGCGTATTGATGACAGAATCTACCGGCGGACCGGCGGGTACCAGCATCATGATTTTCCTTGGTTTTTTCAAAGCAAGGATCATTTGCTGTACGTCATTTACACCCTTAACTGTTGTTCCTTCGTTAGCAGCGGCTTCCAATGCAGCCGTTCTTTCCGGTTTAAGATCATACCCTATTGAAGCAAATCCATGATCGGCCAGGTTAAGAAGCAGGTTACTTCCCATCACACCAAGCCCTATCATTCCAAAATCATATTGTGTATCCATAATCTGTTATTGTCTTCTGGTGCTATCTGATGGAGATTTTGGAGGAGGTGGTGGTGCAAATTTTTTAGGCTCTTCCTTACCATTATGGCATGTATAACAGGTTACCTCCAGTTTTGCATCCAGGTGCTTACTGTCTTTTACATCGAAATATTTTTTATTTAGCCTTGCCGTCATTTTCATCATTTGCCTGGCAATGTCTTTATGCTCATTGGCATCTGACGCAAAATCCATTGCTTTCTGCTCGGCATTAAATTGATGACAAAAATTACATTTAACCCCCAGCGAAGCCGTAAAGTGATGCATTACACTATCCATTTCTTTCTTTGTAATATTCTTGGGCAGTACTTTCAAATTTTTATACCGGCGTTCTTCCCTTGTAATTACAAAAGACATTAAAAAGAGGGTTGCAAAGCAGGCTGAAATAATGGCTATTCTTTTCATTCGCTATATTTTCGGTCTAATTTAAATAAAGTTTAAACAATAAAGCCTTTACAATTTTATTTACCTGATTGTTGTTAAGTGCCTTTGCACAGGCAAAATTTACACCAAAGGAATTCCGAAAAGCAATAAGGAATGGAGATTATAAATTACCAGTCAGTTAGTCCAGTTTGAACGAAAAGGGTGACTTCCAAACAATACTTGGTGATTATTTATCCTGGACAACTTTGATTTTAAATCTTAACCGTACTGGATGCGGTATAAGTTTCCTTTAATTTATTTGTATTTGCAGTCATTCCAATAGGCTGGTTTCGCTGGTGTTATCGGCTGATTGCAAAAATTTATCTTTTGATTATCCATTTGGGTCCATGTTCCATCAACTACCGGATTTTTAAAACCTGTTGGCAGGCAATCGAACCCAAAATCAAACTGCCTGTTTAGTACCGCTCTTAACCACCAGATATGCATGCCGTAAGCTGATAAATTATTTATATCATACTCACTATCGCAACGGTTTGAACCAGCTACACAGCAACTGGTACTGTGTAGATAGCCATCCACATGTCGGGTTTCATGTAATAATAAAACGACGTTGTTCATCGACCAAGCATTATACAGATCAGGGATTTGAGCCCAGTTACCTGAATTTTTTAGCATGCCCAGGTTTATAAAAGGTTTATTATTAAAGTTTGAGCAGCAAAAGCCGCCACTTAATCCTGTTTGAATATTGATACCGCCAATCTTAGATTTTACCCAATCATAAATACGCAGGTTTGTCCAAGGTAAATGATTAGCTTGACCATAATCAAGATAAAAAAGATAACGAAGAGTTTGAAGCCATTTCACCTGATCCGTAAACTGCGCCTCCGTCATTGGATAATAAGAGCCGCTACAAGGAAATGTATTTACAACATTACCATCAATTCTAAATTGAAAATCTAATAATATCTGGTTGATATTCGGATCATCCATCGGACATTCCTTAATAAACTCATTGAAGTTGGTGATGTGTGCTGTTGTCTTTATTTTATACGTCCGCGATGCTCCATTTTGAGCAGCCACTTCATACATCAGTTCGCCTGAAAAGTTATTGTTGGTTACCCCGCTGGTTTGTGTAACGCCATTTAGCTTTAATGTAGCGCCTGGCGACAGGGTAAAATTGGAAACGAAAGCGGTTTTAGATAAATAAGGATTGCGCAAAAGAATTTCTTTATCGTCTTTAGTAATTAAACCAATGATATCTTTTGCAATACCGTTATTCGTAGTCTTGGAGAAAGAAAAAGAAGTAATAAAATTTTGATCGCTTAAAGCAACATTTGCAGTAACTACATAAGTTTGGACTGTTGTGGCATCCTGAGCGGTAACTATGTAGCTCAAAGGCGTTGAAAAATTATTTGCCGTTACATCACTTTGCTGGTTTACCGCAGCGATTTTAACCCCAGAGCCGGCTGAAGATGTAAAAGAAGCAATAAGATTAGCTACCTGAGTAAAAGGTGGTAAATTAAAGGTCACTTTCTTATTCACTTCATCAATAACTCCCGTATAATCCTGCGAAAGTGAAGGATTGAATTGCTTTCTAAAATTGAAACTTACCAGCTTCGCTTCAGTGCTTTTGGTGACTGATACATTTACAGTGTAGCTTTGCTGCGTTCCATCTTCTGCTGTCACCACATAAGATACAGCATTGGTGAAATCATTAGCTGTGGTGCCGATTTGTTGTGCAACAGTTCCTACTTTACAAGTACTTTTCGGCGAAATAGAAAAAGTAGCGACAATGCTGTTTACAGATGTAAGTGGTGGCAGCGTGACTGTAACAGTTTTAGCAGATTCATTCACTACACCTGAAACATCTTGTGATAAACCTGGATTGGAGGAGGCCTTAAAATCAAAACTTATTAGTTTAGCTTCACTGCTTTTGGCGGTTGATGTTGCATCTTTCTTGGTACAATTTGTTGCTGTTAAAAACAAAACAGTTGTAAAAATTGTAATAAATAGAAGAATTTTTTGCTTTCTCATAAAGTAGGTTTGGCGGAACAATATACAGCAGAGTTTATTAATAATTATACTGTTCAGAGAAAAGCTACAAACAATACATTGGGTTGTCAAACCCGTGCTGTTTTCATAAACGAAGTTCTGTTTTTCAAATACGCCATGAAACATACTAACCGAAAATGCCGCAAACAAGTAATTTCTTGTAACTATATCTGGCTCAAAATGGCCTGTCCCGGGAGTAAGGTGTAAATTTGTTTATTGAACTTGCAGTGTTGTAAATAAAAATTGGATAAGATGTGACTTAAAACCTGCATTGCTGATTATTTATTTCCCGACAACAGAAAATAATAACCTGACAAATATTTTAAAGGAACCTAATCAATTGATTACAATATTTGTTAATCATTACAACTGCTCAAAAATAACAGAGACGGAAACAAGGTATAGGGACGTTTCATCATTCCTTGTTCCTTGTTCGATATTCAAATTTTAGTCATGACAGAAACTTTATCTTCTTCTCCCACCTTGACCGCAAAGGATTTCGCTACCGACCAGGAAGTACGGTGGTGCCCAGGCTGTGGAGATTATTCTATATTAGCCCAGGTACAAAAGGTAATGCCTACGCTTGGTATACCCCGGGAAAACATTGCCATTATTTCAGGCATTGGCTGTTCATCACGCTTTCCATACTATATGAATGTATATGGTATGCATTCCATTCATGGAAGGGCAACCGCTATTGCAAGTGGCTTAAAGGCAACCCGTCCTGAACTGAGCGTGTGGATTGTAACTGGGGACGGAGATAGCTTAAGCATAGGAGGCAATCACACCATCCATTTATTGCGACGCAATTTTGATGTGAATGTGCTTATGTTTAATAACCAGATTTATGGTTTAACAAAAGGCCAGTATTCGCCAACATCAGAGGAAAATAAGGTAACCAAGTCCACACCTTTCGGTAGCATCGACCATCCATTTAATCCATTAGCATTAGCATTAGGTGCCGATGCCACCTTTATTGCACGTAGTATGGATCGTGATCCGAAACACCTGCAGGCTATGCTTTTAAGATCTCATGCGCATAGAGGTGCTTCATTTTTAGAGATCTATCAAAACTGCAACATATTTAACGATGGCGCTTTTGAAGCATTTACGGAAAAAAACTCCAAAGCTGATGAAGCTATTTTTCTTGAAAGTGGCCAACCACTTTTATTTGGCGCCAATAAAGACAAAGGCATTCGCCTGGATGGCTTTAAGCCAGTAGCTGTTAACTTAAACGAAGGTTTTAGTGTAGATGATTTATGGGTGCATGATGAAGCAGATCTGTTTAAAGCCCAGATATTAACCCGCATTTTTGATGATCCAAGAGAAGAAAATCATTTACCGAGGCCCTTCGGCGTATTGTACCAGGCAGTAAGACCTTGTTATGAAGATATGATGCAGCAGCAAATTGAAGAAGCCAAAAAAAGGAAGCCCGCAGATTTAGACCGCTTACTCAAAGGCAACGAGGTTTGGAACATTGTGTAGTTTTCATTGGTTAGGGTTTTATACTTTGCATACTTAATATGGCTTAAAGCATTGCCGGATGATTAAAATCAAAAGCAATGAAATGACAAAAAGCAATGAACCAACAACCCAGCGTTGCACCTGAAGTAGATAGAATAATTTATACCCAGCCCATTAAACGGGTATTGGTTACAGGCGGCACTGGTTTTTTAGGGGCTTACATTATTAAAAACCTTGTGGAAAAAGGCATCCAGGTATGTGCTATCAGGCGTTCTTCAAAGACGCCTTTTTTTATGACACAAAATGTTCTCGATAAGGTAGTGTGGATAGACGGAGATGTGCTGGATGTTGTTTCGTTAGATGAAGCCATGCAGGATGTAGATGGCGTTATTCATTCTGCTGCAATTGTATCATTTCATAAGGAGCAGCGGGCCCGGATGTACCAGGTAAATGTAGATGGCACTGCCAATGTAATAAATGCGGCTATTGATCATAATATTAAACGCTTCATACATGTAAGCTCTGTAGCTGCTTTAGGGAGAAAAGGTAAAACAGAGCTTGTGACAGAAGAACGACAATGGGAAGAGCATAACAATAATTCTCATTATGCCGTTTCAAAACATAAAGCGGAACTGGAGGTATGGCGTGGCTTTGCCGAAGGTTTGGAAGGTGTCATCATCAACCCTGGTACTATCCTCGGTTTTAGCAATTGGCACCAGTCAAGCGGTGCTATTTTTAAAAAAGGTTATACGCAATTTCCCTGGTACACCAAAGGAGTAAATGGCTTTGTTGGTGTTGAGGATGTAGCCGAAGCTGCCGTGCAATTACTATGTTCCACCATTCATGGTAAACGTTTTATAGTTAACGCAGAGAACATTTCTTTTCAGCATTTATTCAATACTATAGCAGAAGGCTTTGGGAAAAAGGGCCCACATCTTGAGGCAACGCCTTTGATCGGCCAGATTGCCTGGAGAATTTTCTATTTAAGATCATTACTGACGGGCAGACAATCTGTACTTACCCGGGAAACCACTATGATAGCCAATAGTCTTACCCAATTTGATAATAACGCTTTATTAAAAGCTTTGCCCAATTTCTCCTATTCGCCCATAAATGAAATAATAAAGGGCGCCTGTAAAAAATTTCAGGAGGCACTAGAAAAGGGGCAATTAACGTTATAGCTTTATGCGCCAACAGTATCTTATGTCAAGCCGTTCCTTTTTTATCATTTTTGCCCTTTTCTTTTCTGTAGCCGTTACAGCACAATCAACAATAAGCGGACAAGTAGTAGACGCCGAAACAAAACTGCCTTTGCAGGGTGCTTCTGTATTTGCTCAGAATACTACTAAAGGAGTAGTTACTGATAAAGAAGGCAATTACCGGCTTTTTCTAAACAAAGGGGGCTATGAGTTAATCATTTCTTTTACGGGATTTGTTAGTGAAAGAATTAATGTAGAAGCTAACGAGGATAAACGGTTAGATATAGCCTTAAAGCCCGAAGATAAAAGTATGGAGGCGGTAGTGATTACAGCCAGCAATGAAGTAGCTGACGGATGGGAAAAACATGGCTCATTTTTTTTGGATCATTTTATAGGCGCCACGCCACTTTCTGATAGCTGCATCTTGATAAATCCTGAAGTGCTTAAATTTTATTATTATAAAAGAAGTGATAGGTTGAAAGTGCTGGCTACAGAGCCTCTTCAAATAGCCAATAAATCTTTGGGTTATAATCTTCGGTACCAATTAGATTCTTTTGTTTACTTCTACAAAACCAATATAAACTCATACCGGGGCAATTGTTTGTATACGGAGATGGAAGGCGACTCAATACAAAAACGCGAATGGAATGACAATAGAAGGCAGGCGTATTTAGGGTCAAGAATACATTTTTTACGGGCTTATTACGATAGCACTTTAAAGCCGGAAGGATTTACGGTTGATATGCTTTCAACTACAGATGCAAATAAGTTTAACCGGCTGGTAAACTATTATGATAAAAGATATTATTCTTTTGAAGATTCAACCGGAAATGCAGCTTTGTCTTTCACCAAAAAGGTGAGTATTTCTTATGCTAAAAAGGCGCCTGAAAAAGATTACCTGGAACAGTATAATCTTCCGCCTGATGTTAGTTTGCAAATATCTTACGTTGATCTTTTGGCACCCATTACTATAAAGCCAAATGGTTTTTTTCTGGATCAGAACAGTTGGATAAACCAGGGATATTGGAGCTGGAAAAATGTTGCCGATCAGTTACCTTACGATTATGAACCTGAGTAATTGTCTGAACCTGGATTGGGGAAGATTAAAGGATTAGCAGATTTGAACCCTCGTATTTTTTTTATAAACTTTCAAGCTTATTATAAAATTAAAGTGGTAACATGAAGTTAGTATTTAGTCTCCGGCAGTTCTTTAAAATCATAGCCGCATTTATCACATACATACACTTTCTTAATCTCCATTGACTGGCCGTTTAAAAGCGTACTGATAAGCGCCGATAACCGGCAGGCATATTTTTTTGTGATAGAAACTATTTTCAACGAAAAGGATTTGCAAACAGGGCAGGGAATTGATCTAAGATATTGCATCTGGGCTTCCTCTAGAAGCTCCATTGCCTTTTCAGCATGTGCATGATGCACCATTAATTTTATTCCACCAAGGGCCGAACTCAGCAATGGATCAATGGTAATGATATGTTCATCTTTTAAGTGGCAGTTAACATGAGAAGCAATGAGCATATTAAGCACAATATTGGCTTCAATATAACTATCAAATGAACGAAGGGAGATAAAATTCATAAGCCTCGTTTACGCTACCACCATAAGATGATAAGCAAAAAAATTGCCGCTTTTCTCCGGCTATGGCTTAACATGTTTATTGATTCAGCATCAAAGGCATCACCAGCATTAAAAGCTCCTCACCATCCTGCTGCTCCGTTGGTTTTAATATCCCTGCTTTTGTAGGCGTAGAAAGCTCCAGTCTCACTTCATTTGTTTCTGCCGAATTGAGCATTTCAATTAAAAAACGGGCATTAAAGGCAATGGCAAGGTCTTCTCCATCATACTGGCATTTCATGCGTTCATTACCCTCAAAAGAAAAATCAACATCCTGGGAAGCTAATTGTAATTCACTTCCTGAAATAGTAAGGGCTACCTGGTTTGTGCTTTTGTTACTAAAAACGCTTACCCTGCGCAAGGCGCTTTGAAAAGAAGCCTTATCTACTACAAGTTTATAAGGATTATCTGAAGGAATAACTACTTTATAATCTGGAAAGCGTGCATCAATCAACCGGCAGCTCATTTGCGTAGTGCCATGCTTTACAAAAAGATGATTGCTATTATACTTAATGGTTATCTCATCTTCGTTGTCTGGTAGTGCAGATTTCAGTAGGTTCAGCGGCTTTTTGGGCACAATAAAAGAATCCTGGCTTGGTGCACTTACATCTGTCCTTTTATAACGAACCAGCCTGTGTGCATCTGTTGCTACAAACTGAACATAATCTTTATTTAATTCAAAAAAAACGCCTGTCATTGCAGGTCTTAAGTCATCATTGCTTACAGCAAACAGCGTTTTATTAATAGCAGTTACCAATGCTGTGGCAGTCATTGTAAAGCTTGTTGTATCGTCTCCTGCAGGTTCTTTAGGAAAGTTGTCAGGGTTTTCTCCCATCACTTTATACTTCCCGTTGTCGCTGGTAATTTCTACACCAAAATTCTTATCGATGGTAAAGGTTAATGGTTGGTCAGCAATATTCTTTAAAGACTCCATGAGAATTTTTGCCGGAATGCATACTTTGCCGTTATCCTTAGCTTCAATATCAAGCTGAATGCGCATTACTGTTTCAAGGTCAGTAGCCACAACAGTCAGCTTGCTATTTTCTACCTCAAATAAAAAGTCTTCTAATATGGGTAACACTGTATTGGCATTAATCACCCCTGATATTTGTTGCAGATGCTTTAGTAACTGGGAAGATGAAACAATAAATTTCATATAAGTTGTTCTTTTTATCGCTAAGGAAAATACATTCTTTTATTTCCGGCAGCAATTTTAAAAGACATTGCAGTCAGAATAGGAACTTTATAGCGTGGAGGCGAAACTAATGATTTTTAAAACACCCTCACTCCGGTTTGACAATAAGTGGATTAATAATTAAAAGCCTTGATTTCATTGTTATTAAATGCCTGTATATGGGCCTGTATTTTGAATATTAGAAATGAGCGATTGTCGCCAGGAGGTTTTTATGCTGAAAACAAATGACCTAAAGATTAAAATATGCTGGATAAAATTTTTAAACGGGCAAAAAAGGCAGTGCTTGAAGATATTGAACCCCAAATTTTTTTTGGCAGATATTCTGATAACAATAAACCTATAAAAAAAGTAGAAAAATGGAATGAAGCAGATGTTTTATTCAAAGAAAAAAAATTTAGTGAAAGTATCCGGGTGTTTTTTGAATATTTAAAAGATGATGATATTGAAAACATAATTTATGAAGAAACAAAGAATGGTGGCAATTTTTACTTCTACCAGGGGTCGAAGATTGTTAAAGGATTTTACACTCAGGAGCTACTGAAGGCAGAAGTTGTTTTGGCAATTATGCCCCAGCCTGGCGTGCCTGTTATGCGGCGCCTTTTGGAAATGAATTTTAATCTTTATTACAGCCGGTATGCTTTACAGGATGATAAATTATGCATGCTTTTTGACAGCAGTATTGAAACCGCAAATCCAAGCAAACTTTATTATGGCTTAAAAGAGTTGGCCACAAAGGCCGATAAACATGATGACCTGCTGATACAGGATTTCACTTCTCTCTTACCTACAGGAACGGAACATTTGGAAGCTATAAGCAACGAAGAAAAAGAGACCAGGTATAAATATTTTCAAAAATGGATTAAAGAAGCACTTGATATAATTGAAAAAGCTGATGCCGATAAATTTTCCGGTGGCATAGCCTATTTGCTCCTTGCTTTAGCTTACCGCATTGATTATTTAATTGCCCCCCAGGGCAAACTCTTAACAGAGCTGGAAAAATTGGTTGAAGTATATTTCCGTAAAGATGAACGGGCAGTTACAGAAAAGAATGCAGAAATGATAGAATGTCTTATGAAGCTGTCTACCAAAACCAAGGAGGACTTTTTTCCATACCTGTTTCGTTCCAGGTATACATTTTCAATAGTAAATCCGCAAAACCATAAAACAATTGCAGATGCCATTTATAATGCTACGCAAAACATTAGTTGGTATAGGGAAAATAAGCAGGACGATATTGCTGCACAAATTGGTGAATATGCTATTTCCTTCTGCCAGTATTCATATAGTTTACCTAAGGCCATAACAGAACTATACCATTTGTTTATGAGGGTAAATTATGGCGGGTTTTTTAAAGAGCTTCATTTTACAAAAGAGTATTACAACATAGAAAAAAAAGAATACAACCAGCAGGCTATTATAGAAAAAATAAAAAGCATTGAAGCGCATTGGAAAGAAAAATATCCAAACTTAAATTTCAAAACAGAGAAACTTAAGTTTGATAACAGGGTTGTCTTTAACCAATCATTCGCTACAGAAGTTGAGTATTTAAATTTCGAAACGAAATAGCATGACCACACAGCAGATTATAGAATTGTACCGTCCTGCCATCATTCAAATTGCTACCCAGGGAAGCACTGGTACGGGGTTTTATGTAAAGGAATTTAATTTAATTGTAACCAATGAGCATGTGGTTAATAAAAATGCAGAAGTTACTATTGCAGGCCGCCTCTTTGAAAAACGCCTTGCCCGGGTTTGGTATAGCGATAAAAAACATGACCTTGCTTTTTTGCAACCCCTTGATGATATACAATTGCCGGAAGTAAAACTGGGCAATTATAATTCCATGCATGATGGCGAAGTAGTAGTGGCAATAGGCCACCCATTCGGCCTAAATTATACAGCTACCCAAGGCGTAATTTCTAAGGTTGACAGAGTTAGGGATGGTGTTAAATACATACAGATTGATGCAGCCATTAATCCAGGTAACAGCGGTGGGCCATTGGTAAATAAACAAGGTGAAATTATTGGCATTAATTCTTTTATCATTCGTGGTGGTGATAACCTTGGGTTTGCACTTCCGGTAAATTATTTAAGAGAGGCCCTGGAAATGTATTTGCCTTATCGCGGCACGCCCTCCACACGCTGCAGCAGTTGTAATTACCTTGTGCTCCCCACCAACATTGAGTCTACAAAGTATTGCCCCTTTTGTGGTTCAGAAATAAAATTGCCTCAAATGCCTGAACGGGAAGCGAAGCCAGTAGGCATTGCTAAAATGGTAGAAGAAATTTTATCAGAATTAGGCAAGGATGTAAAGCTTGCCCGTGATGGCAATAACAATTGGAGCGTGAAAGAAGGCGCCGCAAAAATCAAGATCAATTACAACCCCGAAAATTTTTTTGTAGCCGGCGATGCTTACCTCTGCCAGCTACCCGGCGACACGTTGCAAATAAAGCCGCTGTACCAGTTTATGTTACAGGAAAATTATGAGTTGGATGGGCTTGTACTTAGCTGCGTAAGGCAAAATATTGTGCTCTCCTGCATTATGTACGACCTGGATATGAATAAAGAAAACGGAATTGAAATGTTCCGCATGCTTTTTCAAAAAGCCGACTATTACGATCAGCTTTTAGAGAAACAATACGGTTGTAGGGAATTGTTGGAAGAATAAGGTGATATGCTACCTTAATTATGTTGCCAGCATAGGTACTACTATTTATCTTCTGTTGCCACGCTCGGTTCATCGTTCGGTAATGCTATTGAGCATTTGTCTGAACCAGGATTTGCCTCACCCTGGCCCTCTCCTAAAAGAGAGGGAACAGCGCACAAAGGCCAGCTTATTCAGTTTGTCTTCCCGCTTTCAATTTCATCAAGAGAAAGATATGTTATCAAAGAGATAAGGAAAAGATACTGCGCCTTATTCCGCATTAGTTTAATGATTCTTATTCCTGTAGGAAAGGATTAGGCGGAATACAGCGCCTGCAGTATTTGTTTATAGCAGCATTCTGCTTTTTATCCTCTTAATTTTTTTTTGATACTGATACACTAAAAGAAAGTTGATTAGGTTAGCAATGGTCATAGCATTGGAGGGTTGCAGTGCGCCGGCCGGACAAACGGGCGGAGCCATTCGTGTTGTCCTTGAACTTTTTGCTCCGCTTTTTGCTTCAAGGCAAAAGGTGGAAAATGAACTATGGGTTATCTCCTTCCATACAACAACAATGAAGCAATCATAAAGTAATCAACTTAGAATATATTTGAACTGCCCATAAAACACTGTACTATATTATCCAAATGCAGAAAAAATACCTAACAAAAGAACAGGCTCTTGAAAAACTAAAGCACTACTGCGGCTACCAGGAACGGAGCCAATATGAAGTAAAACAAAAGCTTTATGATTTGGGTGTTCGCAGTGCAGACCAGGATGAAATAATTTCTACACTTATAGAAGAAGATTATTTAAACGAAGAACGATTTGCTATCCAGTTTGCAGGAGGAAAGTTCAGGTTAAAAGACTGGGGAAGGAAGAAAATTTATTATGGCTTAAAAGAAAAAAGAGTAAGTGAATACTGCATTAAAACAGCATTAAAAACAATTGACGAAGCCGATTATTTAAAAACCCTCAATGATCTTGTTGAAAAAAAATATGAAACTTTAAAGGAAGAACAATACCTGGTTCGTAAGAAAAAAACGATCGACTATTTAGTTCAAAAAGGTTTTGAATTTGATCTCGTTATCAAAGCCACCTCCTCGCTTACTGAAAATTAATTTTGCTCTGTGATGAAACTTTTTTTTCCTTGTTATTATTAATACTATCAGTTTTAATCAACCCAGCAGGAGAAAAGGGCACTACAAAAAGAATATTTCATACGGAGCTTGGCCAGGCTATTTACACTCCCTACAGCATAAAAAAAAATTATCTAAGCTATTTAGACAGGCCTTTTACCGGATTCTTATATGCAAAAGGGGGGCTTAGTTATTTTTTTCGCAATGAAAACGTTTTTCGCTGGAATGTATTGGCGGGCGTAGTAGGCGAAGCTGCAAAAGGCGAAGAAGTTCAAAGATTAATCCATAACACCCTGGGCTTTCTCCTGCCACAAGGATGGCAAACTCAACTCAAATCAGAGCTTGGCATAAACCTACAGGCGTCTTATAGCCAACACTTTTCAAATCATACCGATAATAAGAAAAAAGCCTTTGATGCTTTTGCTGTTACTAACGCTACTGCCGGCACAACTTTTACCCGCATTTCTCAGGGAGTTTTGTTTCGTGTAGGTGCAATAGAGCCTTCCTATAAAAGTGTCCTGTGGGATGGTGGAATAACTAATAGCCCATCTTCAATAAAGTACGAACTGTTCTTTTACTTCGAGCCAAGTGTTGAATGGCAATTATACAATGCTACAATACAGGGCGGCGTCTTCACAAAAGATGATCCTTTTACAACAAATATTCAACCTCTGGTTTACCGCCACAGGTTTGGTGGTATGTATTCCAAAGGCCGCACTTGTTTTAGCCTGGGATATACGTTTACTACTAAAGAAGCAAAAACAATGATCGTTAACTCAACATACGGCACTATGGCTTTTGGCTTGAAGTTTTAAAAATCCAGTCAAAAAATTATCCCATAATTCACCTTAGGCATTTTTTAGAAGTAAGTATTTATATGCCTGCTTTATTTGGACTATTATAAATGATACGTGATCAATGATATATTACAAAAGTTTTTTTATAGTAGAGGATCAAAATTTAATCTATAAGATTCAAAACAAGATCATTGCATCTACAGTTTTTCAATTAAAATATCATCAACCCAGAATATTGGTGCAGGTGCATTTTTGTAAACAAAAAGAAATACCTCTGCTACCTGATTCGGCATGGTAAACGTTGCGCTTTTTTGCTGGTAGGAAGCATCTGTAAAACCCAGTGTGGCTATACTTACTTCAGGGGCATTAATGGTGTTTTTAATTTTTATTCCCAGATTAGTTTCTATTGATGTTGCAATGTCATGCTTTCCCCAGGCTGTTACCCTGTACGTGCCTCCTGGCTCCAAATACATAGGCTGTCCAAAACCTCCGCCAGAACCAGCAGCTATTTTAACAGCATAACTGCCTTGTTTTACATTTGCAACAGTGTTATCAATAGTGGAGGTTCCAAAATTAATCCACCCATTGCCCACCCCGGAATTTTGATTGGGGGCGCCGTCTTCGAAGTTTCTGTTAGCTAAAATAACCGGGGGTGGTATGAGATCCGAACTTGAGGTTGTTAACTCATTATGGTTGTCCATCCACACTAAATTACCAGCAAAACTAAGGTTAGATGGTTTGCTGCCACTGGTATTATTTATGGCAAAGCCTCCTCCTGTGGTTGTTAATCGATGAACATCTTCACCTGCCCAGGCCCAGGCTATACGTCCCACCTTTTTTGGAATAGTTGATTTAAAAACACTTGAAGACACATCCATTGAATAATCATTGGCAACACCATATTCCCCGATGATTACCGCGAGATTTTTAGCATGAAGCGCATTAATATAATTATCTAACCTCTCTTTACCATAAATCCAATTAGAATACAAATGAAGAGAAAAAATAAGGTTTTTATATTTACCTGTAAGTGTTTCTCCATAGATGACTGCTGCGCTGTTTGAACTCGCTTTAAATCCATTAGCCTGGCCAAACGCATGTTCATCTAAAACAATAATATTGGGGGCAATATTGCGAATGGTTTTTATAACGGTTTCATGCGTACTCAACCACAATGGGGAAACATTTTCACCGGTACCTGGTTCATTCATAATGTTGAACCACACATATTCGTTGTTCCTGTACTTTTTAGCAACTTCGAGCCACTGATTATTCAATATATTAAGTTCGTTAGCATCCGGATATTTACCGGTATAGTTGTGTTGCTCAATCATTACAACAACTTTTTTATCTGTAAATGCTTTTACAATGGCGTCCATATCAGTGTTGTTGCTATTGTGTATGTTGAACTCGGGCCACCAGTTTAAACGGACAATATTAAACTTCCAGGTATCGGCAATGAGCGAAACATCGGGAACTGTAGGTCTTGACCATGGCCAGTACGGGCCATTAACATTTACACCTTTACCTATAAATTCAGAGCCATTTATCGTAATCTTCGTGCCCTCAACTTTAAATATTTTTGCTTCGACAGGGCCTTGTGGTATAGGAGGGGACGTGGGGTTACCATCTTGTTTCTTACAAGATGACAAGAAAATTAAGAGCAGGCACAATATGATCACATTGTGCTTTTTGAAAGTAATACTGTGTTTCTTAAATGGGAAAGATGGCATTTAAATAAGGGATTATATTACTAAACTAGTTGTTTTCAGTATGGCAACCATCCTTTTGTATACGTGTACGCTCCGTCTAAAAAGAACCTGGGATTACAAAAAGCTTTCGGCCTCGAATTTAAAACTTCATAGCACTTAAAAATTTTGTGTTTGTTTCTTTCACCGATGCAATAAATATCTAAAGGAAAATGAATTTGGACTACTTCTTGAATAAGATTTAGGTTCTACAATTTATAATTAGCTCAGCTATAACCCCCCGGTTGTTATTATAAACTATGGCCAAAGTATTTACAATTACAGAAGGTTTAGAAAACATGGGCGCCCTACGCAGTGGTGGACAAGGCTCTGTTTACAAGGGGCGTCGTGCAAATGATGTGATTACTGCCGTAAAGTTATTGCCCACACCTATCCATAGCGAAAGCCGGGACGATAAGAATTACCTGGATTTTCAGAATGAGGTTACAAAACTAAAAAAGGTAAACGAGCACCCTAATCCAAATGTGGTTAAAATTCTCAGCCATGGTATTACAGATAGCGGCAGCTTTCCTTTCATTGAAATGGAGTTTATTGAAGGCCCCGATCTTGCAGAATTACTACAGCCACCAAAAGATCCTGTTTTCACTATTGAAGAGGTTTTAAAAGTTGCCACACAGCTTTCAAATGCCCTGGCCCATTGTCATGATGCGGGTGTACGTCACGGAGATATAAAAAGTAACAATGTTAAATTTAACATCCGTACAGGTAATTATGTTCTTTTGGATTTTGGCCTGGCAGCAATGACAGATGAGCAAAGAAGAACAAGCTTACGGCATGCAGGGGCTATAGAATTTATGGCACCAGAACAAAATGAAGGTTTGATGTTCTTCCAAACCGACATATATAGCTATGGTGTTGTAATGTTTGAATTAGTAGCAGGAAGGGTTCCATTTCCACTTAATTATAAAGGAGAAACCGCAAGAAACCATGTTATGCTATCTCACATGGAAGATCCTTTGCCTGATTTAATTTTATTAAGAAAACAGAATCTTCCTCATTCCGGGACAGAAGAACTAAAAGTGCATGAGATGCTGTTGCCTCAATGGTTGATAGACACCATCACTAAATGCCTGGAAAAAAAGCCAGTAAACAGGTTTGCAAATGGACGGGAGTTACATTCCCATATATTACTACATCTTGCAAAATCTGCTGCTCAAACGCCTATAGCGCTTAGCCGTCCTGTACAAGAAAAAACTATTGTAACGCCTGGGGCCGAAACGCCGAAAGAAAATATATTAATACCACCAAAAACATCATCAATTCATCAAAAAAATCTTGAGGCCCAGGAACGATTAAGAAGGGAAAATGAAGCCGTGCTTTCCTCTTATCCAAAACCAAGAAGAAGATTATCAAGGCCTGCCCTTATAGCCTTAGCCATGTTACTAGCAGTAGTGATGGTAGCCGGCTATACTTTAATCGGGAGCCAGAATAAGGATGAAGACACGTATGATGCAAGCATGCCCATTGAAGAAATACCAGACACCAGCACCAGAGTTGACAATAACGAAATTGTACTGGCACAAAATGAGCCATCGGAAAAAAAGAAAGCAGATACTTTGCAAAACAAGAAACTTGAAAAAGAAAATCCTGTACTTGTAGCGCCTGTAACAAAAAAAGCGCCTGCTGCCGCAGTTAGCAATGAACGAAGAGAGGCCGTGGAGCGAAAAACGGAAGACGTAAAAGAAGAGGATGCCACCGAAGAGGATGATACCCCGAAATCAACAACAAAATACAAGGTTATTGATGTTGCGCATTTTCACAATGAACCCGATGAAAGCACTCGCCGGGCTGCATTCATCAATCATTGGAATAATGCCATCTTAACCCCACAAAAAGAAAGGAACGGCTTTATTTATATCGTCTATACAAATGATGAAGGCCAAACTTCCCGTGGATGGTTAAATAAAAAAGACCTTAAAGCATTTAGAAAATAATATCTGGATTAATAATTGACCACCTGCTCTTCTATTGTTGATGGTATGTTTCTCCACTCATATTGCTGGTTACGAAGTTGTGGCTCAAACCCAGCTTCCTCAATAGCTTTTTGAATGGTTTTATAAGTAAAGCGGTGGGGCGCCCCTGCAGCACTCACTACATTTTCTTCAATCATAATCGAGCCAAAGTCATTAGCTCCTGCGTGTAAACAAAGTTGGGCCGTTTGTTTACCAACAGTTAGCCATGAGGCTTGTATATTTTTTACATTTGGTAGCATAATACGGCTGATCGAAATCATGCGTATGTACTCATCTGGCGTAGTTAGGTTATGCACTCCCCTGATGCGGGTAAGAAGAGTGTCCACATCCTGAAAGGTCCATGGAATAAATGCAAGAAATCCTTTTGCCTCAGCAGGCTTTTTTGCCTGTACTTCACGAATCTTTACAAGATGCTCGAAACGTTCCTGTATTGTTTCTACATGACCAAACATCATGGTAGCAGAAGTGGTAATATCTAATTTATGCGCTTCGTGCATAATTGCCAGCCATTCATCAGCGCCACATTTTCCTTTTGAAATAAGACGCCGTACACGGTCTGTCAATATTTCTGCACCGGCCCCAGGCAACGAATCCATACCTGCTTCCTTTAAAGCTTTTAATACATCATGATGGCTCATTTTCTCCAGCTTCGAGATATGCGCCACTTCAGGAGGGCCAAGAGTATGTAATTTTATTTGGGGGAACTCGGATTTAATTTGCCGGAATGTTTTTGTGTAAAATTCTAATCCAAGTCCTGGATGATGGCCTCCCTGCAACAACAATTGGTCACCTCCGAGGCGTAATGTTTCTTCAATCTTTTTCCGGTATGTACCCATATCGGTAATGTATGCTTCAGGATGACCGGGTATCCGGTAAAAATTACAAAACTTGCAATTGGCTATACATACATTGGTGGTATTAACGTTGCGGTCAATCTGCCACGTAACCTTTTGGTGAGGAACCTGCTTTTTACGTAACTCATCCGCCACCAACATTAGTTCGGGCAACGAAGCATTGTCAAATAAAAATATTCCTTCTTCTGCGGATAAAAATTCAAAGCGCAAAGCCCTGGCAAATAGATCGGAAAGCAGCATCTGGCAAAAGTACACTGCAAAAAGATGAAATATGGCAAACAGCATTCATTAGTGCTTTTCTTATAATAACTTTAAAGAGCACATGCATGAGCCTGTATGCTTATGCAGGCTGCTACTACATGAAGAAGTTTTTATTATATCTGATTTATGCTATTACTTCTCTCGCCCCGGCTTTTGGCCAGGAAGAATTTATAGAACCTTCCCGCCTCCTTTCCCGTTTTCGTTTTATACAATTTACCGGGGGCATTGTTTTGCTGAAAGCGCAGTTCGGCTCTTTCCCCGATAGCTTAAATTTTATATTAGACACGGGCAGTGGGGGTATATCGTTAGATTCTACAACAGTTGTAAGGCTAAATCTGAAACCTGTGCCTTCCGATAAATCAATAAGAGGTATAGCGGGTATAAAAAGGGTTGGATTTCTTTATAACCAAAAGCTTTTATTGCCTCAACTTTTAATTGATAGCCTGAATTTTCATGTGAATGATTATGGCATATTAACCAATGTATATGGCGAAAATATTGACGGTATTATTGGATACTCCGTCCTTAGCCGGTACATTATTAAACTAAACTATGATAGCACCATTGTTGAATTCTGGTCAAAAGGATCTTTCAAATATCCGAAAGGCGGCTTTCTTTTAAAACCGGTGATTTCTACCATACCTATTCAAACAGCGAGGATAAGAGATGAGAGAACTATAAATACACGTTTCTTATACGATATGGGCGCCGGCATGAATATGATACTATCAACAGAATTTGTAGAAGACAGTGCCTTGCTTGCTAAAAAGAGAAAGCTTTATGCAAAACAAGCGCAGGGATTGGGAGGAAAGATTGATATGTCAATAACCGTTATAAAAGAAATAAAATTAGGTCCATACCGGTTTAAAAATGTACCGGTTTATGTGTTTGATGATGTGTATAATGTTACTTCGTATCCTTTCCTTGGCGGCTTAATTGGTAATGACCTGTTGCGCCGTTTTAATGTGGTTATGAATTATGAAAAAAGAGAAATTTACCTCTTGCCCAATTCGCATTATAACGAACCATTCGATTATTCTTATAGCGGCATTGAATTATATTATATAGATGGAAGCGTTTTATTAGGCGATGTAGCGAAAGGATCGCCTGCGCAAAAAGCAGGATTAAAAGAGTCAGATACTGTTATAGCAATAAATAATAATTTTAGCAATAATCTTCAGCAATATAAAACGGCTTTACAAAATGCAAATCAACGCTTTAAAATCATTGTGCTTAGAGATGGGCGGCTTATGGAGTTTAATATTAAAGTAAAGAGCATTCTTAGCAGTAAATAAAGCACCTTCCTGCTTGTACTAATTTCATTAACCTCGTAATAGCTATAAAATCATTTTTAACAAGGACTTCTTTGCGAGGAAGTATTGTTCGCGGAGCAATCAATTGTATTACCCGTGTTCTGCTCAGGCGCTGTTCAATTATCTTCGCTACATGAAAAAAATAGCCATGATACCGGCCCGTTTTGGAGCTACGAGGTTTGATGGAAAACTAATGGCTTTATTAAATGGCAAAACGGTTATACGTCATACCCATGATGCCACAATTGATACGGGTTTATTTGATGAGGTGGTAGTAGTAACGGATAGTGAAATAATCTTTAACGAAATTGAGCGCTATGGCGGCAAAGCTATAATGAGCCGTAACCAACATGAAAGCGGGAGTGACAGGATTGCAGAAGCGGCAGCCTCATTAGACGTTGACATAATAGTAAATGTGCAGGGTGATACCCCTTTTGTAAGAAAAGCCCCGTTACAAAAATTGTTAGCACAATTTGATGATGAAAATGTGCAGGTAGCCTCATTGATGCAGGTGCTGGATGACCCACTATTAATTGCTGATCACAATTATGTAAAAGTTTGCGTTGATAAAAATATGGATGCTCTTTTTTTTAGCCGTAGCGTTATTCCTTTTCCACGAAATAAAACTGTTCCGATTGTCTATTATGAACATATTGGAGTTTACGCTTTTCGCAAACAAGCTATATTAAACTTTACCCAATGGCCCGTTTCTCCATTAGAAGATGCGGAGAAAATAGAATGTCTTCGCTACCTGGAAAATGGGATCCCTTTGCGCATGGTAATAACAGATTACATGGGTGTTGAAATAGACACTCCTGAAGATTTGGAAAGAGCGAAACAACTATTGGAATGAAGGAACCGTATCCCAACATTTCTATAATCTTTATTTGGGAGGCTACATTTTATAAAAAGGAGCGTTAGTTTTATTTCATGCTCTGCTTACAAAATTATAGAAAGCATTACGGGCCATTTCTTGTGTTGGATGTGCCCACCCTGGAACTTCAAAAAGGAATTTACTGGTTTAGGGGTGAGAATGGTGCAGGCAAAACCACGTTGCTTAAATCCATCGCCGGCCTTGTGCCTTTTGATGGAGAGATTTATATAAATAATCTTTCAATCCGCAACAGAAGAAGAGAGTACTTGAAAATTGTGAATTATGCCGAAGCAGAACCTTTATACCCTTCTTTTTTAACTGGTAAAGATTTAGTGAATTTTTATTTCAAAACAAAAGGAGGAGAGAAGGAACAGATTGAGGAATTAATCAATCATTTCGGAATGACCTCTTATCTTAAGAATAAGACCAGCACTTATTCGAGCGGGATGACTAAAAAAATTTCATTGTTACTTGCCTTTATTGGTCATCCAGCTTTAATTCTACTCGACGAACCCTTTATTACGCTAGATGTTGAGGCCGTTCAATTTCTACATCAGTACATTAACCAGAGACATGCTTCTGGTGTTTCATTTTGCATCACTTCTCACCAGCCATTATCTTCAGAGCTTCCCTTTGTTGAACTGAATATTAATGACAAAAAAGTGAACCAAAAATAACATGCTTCGACTCTTCAGTAAATTGTTTATCTATCCTTTTTACAGAAGCAATGCGGGTTTCTTTCTTTTTTTCTTTTTCTTCTTTTTTGGAGTTGTCAATGCCGGCACTCTTGTCAGTTATCATCAGTCTTTAATGTTGAGCTTTCTGAATTCACCTGTTCTTTTAACAGGCGTAATGGTATTCTGGACGCTCTATCATTTTAAATGCACATCATATTGCATGCAAACTATCAATAGCCAGCAAGGAGCCTTTCTGTATAACCTGCAAACAATCCCACCCAAAAAACAAATACTGTGGTTTCTCTTCTTACACCTGATGATTTATGCTCCGGTGTTACTTTATGCAATAGTAGTTATGGTATTCGGGTGGACAAAAGGTTTTTATAGCAGTGTGGTATCAATTGGCACTTTCCAACTTATTATTTGTTTTATTGGCGCTTACATTTATTACAGAAGAATTAATAGCTGGCCAGGGATAAAAAACTCTTTTTCTTTTCATTTTTTACACAAAAAACCTAAGCCTTTTATTCTGGTTCTGATTTATTATTTTCTATTTGAAAAAAAGGTTTTATTCCTTTTGCTCAAGACATTATCTCTCATTCTGCTTTATGTAGCACTTGTATTAAACAGGGATGGTTATGATAATGATCATTTTATTTTTTTCTACTTGATGATACTGATGTTGCATTCAATTTTTTCTTACCTGACGTTTCAATTTTTAGAAAAGAGACTTTCTTTTTATCGCAATCTGCCTATGCGTTTGATCAGGTATGCTGGAGTTTACTTCATCACATATCTAATCTTATTTCTTCCTGAATTGTTTTACCTACTTCTTAATGCCAGAGAATTAATGCCAGCAACAACCATTGCGGCATACTATGGAATTACTATTAGCAGCTTATGCCTAATGACGGGTGTACAATACTCTGAGAACATGAGTAAAAAAGAGTACGTAAAATTTGTATTTGCCTTGGTCTTTGTTTCAACATTTGTATTACACGCACATGCGTTTTGGTTTTGGATAATTATACAATTTATTATGGCAGTCATTTTATTTCGTAGCGGCTTTTATAAGTATGAAACTACAGAGCTGTGATGGACTTTTCAGCAATTGCGCAAAAACTTATAAACGTTCTCTGTCTTTTTTTTATTCATAGCGTGTCTAAACTTTACTAACGCAGGCTTTGCCCGGGTCTGGCAATTTACCCGACATTTGCACACATTACTTAATAAAGCAGCACTATGAAATTTAGGAATTTTAAAATGGTTGATTATGTGGTTTATGGACGCGGAAGCTTTGACCAGTTAGATGAAATTATTGCCCCTCACAGATCAGAAGGAGCACCGATGATTTTTTTGGTAGACCATTTTTTTGAACATAAGCATTTGGTTAGCCGTATACCCCTTCAAAGTAATGATAAGATCATTTATGCAGATGTAACTTATGAGCCTAAAACCACTTATGTAGATTCCATTGCAAATAAGCTTAAGGAAGAATTTGGAAACGTCAGCGGTGTAATAGGCATTGGCGGTGGCTCTACGCTCGATTTAGCTAAAGCCGTATCGCTGATGATAAATAATTCTGGCTCTTCTGCAGACTACCAGGGTTGGGACCTTGTAAAAAAACCTGGCGTGTACAAAGTTGGCATCCCAACCTTAAGCGGAACAGGTGCCGAGGTAAGCCGCACAACGGTCTTAACCGGTCCTGTTAGAAAGCTTGGCATGAACTCCGATTTTACCCCTTTCAATCAAATTATTTTAGATCCTGAACTCACGGCTAATGCACCAGCAAACCAGCGCTTTTATACTGGGATGGATTGCTATATTCATTGCATTGAAAGCCTGGAAGGCACTTATTTAAATGAGTTTAGCAAAAGCTATGGAGAAAAAGCTTTAGAGCTTTGTCAGAACATATTTTTAAATAAAGAAAAATGGGATGATGAAAGTGATGATAAATTAATGATGGCTTCTTTTGCCGGCGGAATGAGCATAGCCTATTCACAAGTAGGCGTAGCACATGCTGTAAGTTATGGGTTGAGTTATTTATTGGGTATTAAGCATGGCATCGGCAACTGCATTGTTATGAATCATCTTGAAGAATATTATCCTGCCGGGGTAGCAGAGTTTAAAAGAATGGTTGTCAAAAATAATATTGATATACCAAAAGGCATTTGTAATGGCTTAAGCGAAGACCAGTTTGAAATAATGATAAACGTTTCTTTAGGTATGAAGCCCTTATGGGAAAACGCATTAGGAAAGGATTGGGAAAAAATAATGACAAGAGAAAAATTGAGAGACCTATACCAAAAGCTATAATTAGATACTTGCCTGACATAATCAGTTAACTCCTTTTATCCATTAACTTACTTAAAGAAAAGGTGTTCATGAAGCCTGAAAAATATTTTCGGTACTTAGTTCCCACGGCCTTATTTGGTACTGCACGTACCAAGCAGATCCTGCAAGTAAATCCTACTATTGCGATACAACGGAAAGATGCGGAGGTTATAAAAATTACAGCGTATGATTATTCTACAGACTTCTTCCAGGAGTATGATTTTGTTTCAGTAGAAGAATCTTTGCATTTCAAAGAAAACAATCACATTACCTGGATAAATATTGATGGCTTACGCAAAGTAGATGTGGAAACAATTACGGCCCATTTCGAAATTCATCCGTTATTAGCTGAAGATATTTTAAGCATTAGCCAGAGGCCTAAAATGGATGAAGTAGAAGGCGTGCTTTATTGCCTTCTCAATATGCTTTATTACAAAGAAAATTCGCAAACGGTTGAGCAAGAGCAGATCAGTATTGTAATGGGTAAAGATTTTGTGATCACTTTCCAGGAAGATCCTAAAAAAGATGTATTTAACCCCCTACGTGAAAGATTAAAAATATCCAATAGCAAACTGCGCCAGCGTGGTGCTGATTATTTATGTTATTCTATGCTTGATCTTATCGTTGATAATTATTTTATCGTGATGGAAAAGCTTGGAGAATGTATTGAAGGGTTGGAAGAAGAAGTAATCAGAAACAGTAACAAACGTTCACTGGCACGCATCAACCAGTTTAGAAAAGAGATGATTGTATTGAAGCGAAACATTGTTCCTGTACGTGATTTAATAAGCAGTATAGTGCGCAGCGAAAGTGAGCTGATAGAAGAACGAACAGAAAAATATTTTAAAGACATACACGATCATATTCTTCAAGCCTATGACCTTAGTGAAAACTACCGGGATATTATTGTAAGCACACAAGATCTATACATAAACAATGTTAACCTGAAGATGAATGAAGTGATGAAAGTAATTGCTATTGTTACCTGCTTACTTGCCCCTCCAACAGTCATCGGTGGCATCTTTGGGATGAACTTTGATGTGATTCCAACTGCCCATAATGAATGGGGATTTTTTACAGCGGTAGGTCTGATGCTTTTAATTCCGGTTGCAATGCTCTTTGTTTTTAAAAAACGTGGCTGGTTCTAAACTGCAGCTTAAAATTTCGCCCGGTCAACCTTACTTGCCCTCACCATTACCCGGAGGTTTTTGCTGGGGAGGCCGCGGTTGAGAAGGTCTATGCGGCGGCCTTTGAGGCTGTTGAGACCCCGGCTTGTTATCAGGTGTTCTTTTTTGCAAGGATGGACCAGGACTTTTTTGAGGAGGCCCAATAGGTTTTTGCGGTTGCTGCCTCGGTGTGCCGGTGTTTTGGTTGCGTTGCTGTTGTTGTCCTCCCCTTCGCTGCTGAGGCCCTTGCTGATGTCTTCGTTTATCCGCTTTTTCCAAACTTCTCAAGCTAATATGGCCTACCACATCAACAAATTCAGGTTCCAGTTCTTTGGCTTTAGAAGAAACAATTTCAACGGCTTCCATTTCTTCCGGAATAATATTTTGCATATTTAAAGACCTGATCTTTCTTACCCGTTCAATGGTTAACGGGTATTGTTTGCTGCTGTCCGGCAGCACATACCACATCAGGTTTTTAAAAATGTCTTTCTTTATTAAAGTTGCATGGCCCCTTGAAACCTGTAACATATCTGCATTTTCGGGGAACCCTTGTAACGCATCAAGGTAGGTATCCAACTCATAATTCAAACAGCATTTCAATCTGCCACACTGGCCACTTAACTTTGTTTGGTTAATAGATAAGTTTTGGTAACGGGCTGCTGCTGTATTTACCGATTTGAAATCTGTAAGCCAGGTGGCGCAGCAAAGCTCTCTTCCGCAGCTTCCAATACCGCCTACTTTTGCAGATTCCTGGCGGGCACCAATCTGGCGCATTTCTACTTTTACTCTAAATTCAGAAGCGAAAATTTTTATCAGTTCCCTAAAGTCTACCCTGTCATCAGCTATATAAAAGAAGGTTGCTTTTTTACCATCAGCCTGTATTTCTACCTGGCTTAATTTCATATTTAAATTCAGTTGCCGGGCAATGGCACGGCTTCGGATAAGGGCTTCTTTTTCTCTTGCCTTATTTTGTTTGCACATATCAAGGTCTCGTTCAGCAGCACGCCGCAAAACCTTTTTCATTTCTGAACTAAATTCATCCACCCCTTTCTTCTTCATTTGCAGCCGCACAATCTCGCCGGTTAATACTACTTCGGCTACATCAAATCCGGCCACTCCTTCTACCGCTATCACATCACCTTTGTCAAAATGCTGCAATGTATTGTTGCGGTAAAAATCTTTCCGGCTACCCTGGTTAAAGCTCACTTCAATTACCCTGCATACATCCGAGGCATCATTCATTGGAAGGTTTGCCAGCCAGTCATGGGCATTCATCCGGTTACAACTATTAGTACCACAACTTCCATTGCTTTTGCATCCCCCCGGCGTGCTGGTTGTTCCACAATTACCACATCCCATTCTATAAGAATTTATATTATTAATTAAATTGAATTTGGGGAACCAGGCAGATGTACAGCTATGAAACACCGGTTGCGTCGCACTCTTCAGCGTTCTGTACGCTGTTCAACAGTGTCGTATACCAATTGAGAAGCTACAATTTTGGCAACATCATCAATCGTTTTATAGAGAGTATTCGATAGCTAATTCATTACTTCCTGCACCTTCCAAACTCCTCGATATATATTGAGCGGCACTAAAGTGCCGGTAATGCAAATATAATTTTTTTATAACAGCAACCTATATAGTTCTCTTACACTGTAATGATCAGATTGTTTTTAACAATATGAAATATTTTTATAGTGAGGGCATGAAAGAGAATTTTGCCATTGGCATTGCGTTCAATATAATATGCCGCCTCATCCAACACTTGCGCAATAGCTTCTTTTTGCTCAACTGTCATGAGCTTATTTAATCGCCCGGCAAAGTCCTGTTCAGAAGAGGGAAGACCATTATAAAATATCTCTTTCGCTCCATCTTCAAGGCAATCATAGCGTATGGACTGTTCTAGTAAATGCGTAAAGTAGCGAAGAAATTGTTTTTGCGTTTCCCTACCCAAACGAGCTACTTCCTCAATAAACTTTAGCTGCGCCGGCACTAATCCTTTGATAGTAGCGTTCAGCCATTCTCTTAATAATCCATGGAAATCCTGTTCAGAATGCTGCAATAATTGCAAAGCCTCGCGGTAATTTCCTTCACTTACGCCAGCAATCTGACAGGCTTGTTCCGCCTTACATTGGCTCCTTTGAATTAAAGCATTTTCTATTGCCTGCACTTCTAACACTGGAATTTTTACCAATTGGCATCGTGAAAGAATGGTTGATAAAATCCCTGACTCGCTTTCTGCTACAAGTATAAAAAGCGTATCAGGTGGTGGTTCTTCTATCAGCTTTAATAATTTATTGCCCTCCTTGCCTAAATACTCGGGCATCCACAGCACTAAAGTTTTATAGCCGCTTTCAAAGCTTTTAAGGCTTAGTTTGCGAATAATGTCATTACATTCCTGTGCAGTTATATTTCCCTGCTTATTTTCTGCCCCAATCATTTGCAACCAATCGTATACATTACCATAAGGATAAGTATGAACAAATTCTCTCCATTCAGTTATATAGTCACTACTAACAGGCGGAGTATTGGGTTTTTTGGTTACTACCGGGTAAGAATAATGAATATCAGGATGAACCAATGCTTCTGACTTAGAGTAAGAAGCATGCTGCTTCATAAAGGCATCAGCTTCTTCTACGTTAACAGGAAGTTTCATTTCTTCTTTGGGAAGCGCTTCTCCAAACAAAGAAGGTTCATCTGTTTTGGTTGAGGAATGAGGGAGACATGCAATGTATTGGGCGAAAGCCATAGCAAGCGACAAAGCCCCGCTACCTTCCTTACCCAAAAAAAGTAAGGCATGACTTAAACGATTATGCAGCACCATTTCTATAAGATGCTGCTTTACCTCGGCCTGGCCGATTACATCTTTAAACAACATATCATTTTACTCTTACATAAAAAAATCCCGCAAACTGCGGGATTCAAATATCCTTTTAATCCATTAATTCACCCAAAATCCTATCAGACTAATTCAAATATTTCAAAACCTCTTCGCTCATGGGTTTTGTTTTGTTATGAATTACAGCAATGAGTTTACCTTTTTCATCAATCAAAAATTTAGTGAAGTTCCATTTAACAGGGTCTTCTATTCCTAATTTTTTTGCTTCAGCAGTTAAATATTTATAGATAGGAGCAATATCGTCTCCTTTTACAGATACTTTATCAGCCATAAGAAAACTAACACCATAGTTTCTTTTGCAGAATTCCTTAATCTCTTCCTTTGAACCTGGTTCCTGTCCGCCAAAATTATTTGCAGGGAAACCGACAATAACTAATTTGTCCTTATACTTTTTATGCAATTGTTCCAGTTCTGCATACTGTGGCGTATTACCACATTTAGACGCCGTATTAACAATCATAATTTTCTTTCCCTTGTATTTGGAAAAATTTATTTTCCCCCCTTCCAAACCAGAAACTTTAAAATCATAAATAGACACAGCCATAATAAAATACGAGGCTAAAGCAAAGCTTATGAGCTTAATCATAATTAATTAATTTTTAAGGAAACAAATAAGAGCGTTTATTGTTTTTCGTAACTGCCAAGATCAGGAAGACCAATTGGCCGTGCCTTTCCATCAAGGTCTAAAGTTACTGAACTAATTATGCCAGCATTAATTGCTGGAGAAGATTCTTTCAGTCTAAAATCATAAAAGTCTTTTGCCGTATTAATGCTGTCCAACCTTGGAGGTAGATTTATTGCCTTTATTACGCTATTTACATTTGCAGGAGTAGCTGTTTCATTCCATAATACATGATCGAAAACTACATTAGAAGTGCCGCCATTTTTTAGTACCACTATTTCATTTTTAACGAGAGATGAAGTATCCCCCCAAAAAATACAATTAATAAAATTTGCCATTAGAGCATTTGGCGGCGTTTCGCTCAGGTAGTTACTTAAAAATAGTACTGGATCTTTATGCCTGATAAAATTGTTTGAAAAACTTGCTATTGTACAATGCGTAAACTGATAATCACCACCGTTTACCAACACTAGGTTTTTTCCGCAATTGCTAATTAAAACATTTTGGGCTTTTATGTTTGTATTTACCCCGAGGATGCCTGCATCATAAGCATTATCAATAATAGTTTCATAAAGTTGAAGCTTAGGATTGCTGTTTATAGCCGGAGACTGAACTACTATAGCCTGGTAAGCGTTTTTGATGATGGCATAATTAATAATATTATCCTTGCTAGTATTTAAAAAATATATACCTGGCCAGCTTGCAGGAAAATCACGATAAGGCGCATCCAACCTGTCGCCTGTAAAAATTACTCTTTCATTATCGGCCTTCTGCCCCAAAACTTCTAAAGTTCCTTTTATAACTATAGGTGCATCTGCATGAACATATATTTTACAGGCTTTGTTAATAGTGAGTTTTGCTGTTGCTGCTACTTCCAGCCCATCTAAAATAACATAAGGCAGATCATTGTTCCAGGTTTCATTTCCTGATATGATTCTACTTCTGAAAAAATGAGCGTTCTGCCCGTACGCTTCCAGTTGAACAAGCTTTTTATTTCCGTTATAAGCTATTTCTATACTATCCCTAACTACAAAAGGCAATTGACCCCCAGAGGGATTAACTGTTACTGACACGAAGATGTAGGCGCTGTCATCTGCAGCTATATCAATATTACTTATACCAGGCCCCGAAATACCGTTGACATTTATCTTAAAAGGAGATGTGTTTCCGCCTTTTAATTGTATATAAGAAACATGAATGCCTTTTGAATTATCATTAAAAAATTTAAAGCCCTGGGTGGTAGAACCAGTTGCACTAAATACAGTATCGAAATGAAGGGTATCAACTTCCAGCCTCAATAAATCGTCAGGACTGGATGTGAAAGACTCTTTTTTGCAGGAAGCAAATAAAAAAATCAGTAAAACAAAAATGGTTATTCTCACAGATAGTTGTTAAAAGCTAAAGCTAAGAGATAAAGGGCAAAAAGAGAAGCCTTACAAATACCAGACTTGCTATAAGAGTTTTGCGGTTAGCTTGAAAAGCAAAGAGATGCCAGGCTCAATTTTACATCTGCTCCTGTAAGTATTGCTTGTCCGCAAGCCTCCAAAGTGGCGCCTGTTGTAATAACATCATCTACTAATAAAATATGTCTCCCCCGTATAGCCTCTTTATTTACTAATTCAAAACGGCCTTCCATATTCTGCCATCTTTCTAAACGGTTCTTTTTTGTTTGGCTTTCGGTGTAGCTAATTCTTTTTACTGCATCTTTAAGTACCGGCTTTTGTAAAACTTCTGCTATTCCATCGCACAAAATTTTGGCCTGGTTAAATCCTCTTTTTTTTTCTTTAGAAGGAAAAAGAGGCAGAGGAACCAAGGCATCAATATATGAGAACCGGTTTGATTCGATAAGCTGGTGACCCATCATTTTACCTAAAAAGAAACCAAGGTCTTTATTTCTTTTGTATTTAAACTGGTGCATTAAGCGTTGAACCAACGACTCTTTAGAAAAATAATATTGAGCAGTTGCATGAGTAACCGGAAGACGACCCCAAAAAAGTTTTTCAATGGGGTTATTAGCGTGCAAATGAAAAGAGGTTTGCGGTAAGGATGAATGACAGTAAAGGCAAAGCATATTATCCTTACTTAATAGGTCACTATTGCATCCTGCACAAATTTGCGGAAAAAAAAGATGAAGAACGGATTCCTTAATTTCTGAAATAAATTGAGAAGGCTTAAGAACCATACAAGAAATTTATTGTGGAAAAAAATCTGTTTTAATAAATAAAATTCATAACGTAAGTGCAATTCTACTTTTTCATAAATCAAATTTTAAAACAAGTGTCTGTATACTTCATCTACTCTTCCCATAGTGATTATTTCAATATTGAACTTTTGCTTTCCTAAACCTTTTTGATTGTATTTAGAAACAATGATCTTTTCAAAACCAAGTTTTTCTGCTTCCGCAATACGTTGTTCAATACGATTCACTGCTCTTATCTCACCGCTTAATCCAACTTCTCCGGCAAAACAAATAGTATGAGGTATTGCTACATCTTCATAAGAGGAAAGTAAGGAACATAGAACTGCAAGGTCAATGGAAGGGTCTTCTACTTTTAATCCACCAGCTATGTTTAAAAAAACATCTTTAACACCAAAATGAAAACCACCCCTTTTTTCTAAGACCGCCAGAAGAAGCTGTAGTCTTCTTAAATCAAATCCACTAACCGTACGTTGTGGTGTACCATAAACAGATTGTGTAACTAAAGCCTGCACTTCAATCAATAGTGGACGCTGTCCTTCAATTGTAGCTGCAATAGCAGTACCGCTTAATTGGTCTTCTTTCTGGGTGATTAATATTTCACTTGGATTAATTACCGCTGTCATACCGGTTTCACTCATTTGATAAATACCCAATTCTGCCGTACTTCCAAACCTATTTTTCAGTGTACGTAATATGCGGTAAGCATAGTGCCTGTCTCCTTCAAATTGAAGCACTGTATCTACCATGTGTTCTAAAACCTTTGGTCCTGCTATACT
>JAYULK010000047.1:0-3769 GCA_043763635.1 Chitinophagaceae bacterium | reverse complement strand
CCGTTATTTCGGGAAGTGTGCCTGCAAACGAGCAGGGAGAATTACAAGGTGCTCTCACCAGTTTAATAAGTGTAACATCTATTTTTGGCCCCATGTTAATGACTGGCTTGTTCTCATACTTTACAGGACCAAAAGCACCATTTCACTTTTCAGTAATTTCATTTGCATTGGCTTCGGTATTGATGCTAATAAGCGCCATCATTGCTTATAAAGCTTTGCATCCTGCAAAAAAAGAAATGGTAGTGGTTGAGTAAATTTCTAATTCTAAAAATCATTCAGCTCATAAAATACCCTAATCATGAGCCGATTAATTTTCTTATAAGGGTCATTAAAATCCGAAATGCTATTTTAATAAACTTTGAATATCAGGATCACTCTCTAAATTATTCATCTGCCGCATAATATTGCCGCTACGTGCAGCAACATATTTACTTAGAGGCTTTACCGTAAAACGCACAGGATTGGGCAATGCTGCAGCAATCTGTGCAGCTTCATTTCTGGTAAGCGCAACAGCATCTTTGTTAAAATAATTTTTAGCAGCGGATTGAATTCCAAAAATACCTTTACCCATCTCCGAAACATTCAAGTACATCTGTAATATTCTTTTTTTGCCCCAAAATATTTCGATCATAAAAGTAAAATATACTTCCAGACCTTTTCTAAAAAAACCACCACCTTGCCACAGAAAAACGTTTTTAGCTACTTGCTGGCTTATGGTACTTGCTCCCCTAATTTTTGTAGGGTGCTTTTCATTGTACTTTACGGCTTTCTTTATGGCCTTTACATCAAACCCATTATGGTCAGGGAAAAGTTGGTCTTCACCTGCCATCACCGCAAGTTTTGCCGAACTGTTTATTTCGTTGTAGGAAACGTAATCTCTCTTTAAGCCGTTGCCTTTAATTAAACTCACTACCTGAGTAATGGTAAATGGAGGATTGACCCAGCGTAAAATAATGATGTAAATAAACTGCAAAATAAATAACCAAAGCAGGAAGCGTTTTAGGCTTTGCCACCAAGTTTTTTTTCTTGTCTTTTTCATTTTTTTACATTAGCAGCATTTATGTATTGCAATCTGTAATTTCTTTTGCCAATGGTGATTCCTTTGTTAGCACCTCTACTCATCAAATAGCCTACTGCAGCCAAACCTGCACCTGCAGCTAAAAGTGTAGGACTAAAATTTTTATTATCTACTAAATAAACAACTCCCGATGCTACAGTCAGTAATATACCTCCACCAAGTAAAGTTGCGCCGCTACCTGCTACATTAAACTTTTTATTTTCCTGCCCAAAATGATAAATTTCTTTGTAATGATATTTATACCTGAGGCTTCCCATGGTATCAATTATATAAGTGCCTATTGTAGTAAGTGAACGTTGTATTAAAAATTCCTGTAAATAAATACTATCATTTTTTATATCATTAATAAGCGCACTTCTGTATGCGCCTCCCGTTGTTACAAATTCTATATTATTTGATTTTGAAAAAACTTTTATCGTTTTGTTTTTCTTTTTTAGAAGAATAAAATCTGAGCCTTGTCCATGTATTTTGGTAACGAAAAGAATGAAAAAGATGGAAATTAAAAGGCGCATACAATTATGCAGTTTTAGTTTTTGTAAACCATACACCCACAATAAGTGCTACTCCAAATGCAAGAAACATAAAACCAGATATTTTATTTACGATGGCAATATTTTTATCGTTGAGTTTGTTCCTCAATTTGCCTGCAAGGTTTATTTTAAAAATATCTGCAGCCATATTCATACCTATGCAAATACTAAAGGTGACTATTTTTTCATTTAAAGTGCTGCTGATAGATTTTGTGGCAGCAGCAAGCCAAAGCGCAATAACACCGGGGTTGAGCGTATTTATTAAAAACCCTGTTATAAAAAGTCTTGCATGAGTGGAACTTGCAATGGTAACCCCTTCATCCAATTCTTTTTTTGTGTGATATTTTTTAAACAACAAGTAATACAATCCAAGCCCAATCAAAAACACTCCGCCGGTTGTACCTATTTGTAATTTGTAAACCGTTAAGCTCTCCATTAGGGAACTTGTGGCATTGGCGGTAACTACCCAAAAAATATCACTTAACCAAACGCCCCCAATAAAATAAAATGCACTTGCAATACCATAATTAATACGAAGCTTTATGATGGTAAAAATAACAGGACCTACTGAAAATACAAGTGCCAATCCCAATAATAATCCTGCTATTATAGCTTCCGTCATGTAAAATATTTTGCAGCGTTAATTGTTTGTAATTTCTACATTTTTTTTGCTGATAAATAATTTCCACTCTTCCAGCATTTTGCCTTTTAATACCCTGGGAAATTTATGCTGACCGCCAAGTTTGCCTTTAGATTTTAAAAAGTCCATAAAAACCTTTTCGGGCAATACGTTTACAGTAACCGCTTTGAGGGCATGCATTCGTTCTACCTCATAATCATCATTTAATTCTTTTATTTTTTCATCTAACAAAACTGCAAATTCAACGGGGTCCACTTTATCGTCTGTGGCAATATACCATTCATGTGCAAAAAAGTTTCCGTGCGGTACACCAGCAACAGTAAATTCCGGTATGCTTACGTTCATTTCTTCAGAAGCAAGTTCAATCGCATTGTTCATATTATCTACACTTAAATGCTCCCCTACCAAACTCAGGAAATGCTTTGTTCTGCCGGTTATAATTATTTCGTTTCTTTCTCTATCAATTAATTTTACGGTATCTCCAATCGCATAGCGCCATGTACCGGCATTGGTACTTATTAATATGGCATAATCTTTATCCTCTTCAATTTCATGAATCATGTAAACCTCCGGTTTTGCAACCATATTGCCCTCAGCATCAAAATTCTTTTCATCAAAAGGAACAAATTCAAAAAAAATATTGTTGTTTAAAACAAGCTGCATACCTCTTGTTTCCTGCCTTGACTGATATGCAAGAAAACCCTCGCTTGCCAAATAAGTTTCAATATAGGTAATTGGCTTACCCAAGAGTTTAGAAAAACCTTTTTTATAAGGTTCCATAGCTACCCCGCCGTGCACATAAAATGCAAGGTTAGGCCACATTTCATGAATGTTGTTTAGCTTATATCTTTCAATAATTTTTTCCAAACATATTTGTAACCATGCGGGCACACCCACAATAAAACCAATATCCCAGTTAGGTGCATTTTCAACTACCTCTTCCAGTTTTTTTGACCAATCCTTTTCTCTGGCAATTTTTTTACCGGGTTTGTAAAGCCCCATGCCTCTAAACCACAACGGTAAATTTTTTTGTTGTATACCGCTTAAATCGCCTGCATAAAAAGTAGCTCCTTTTTGTAATTGTGTACTGCCACCGATGAGCAACCATCCTTTGCCAATAGAACTTTTTGGGACTTTTTCATATTTAGCAATGCTTAATAATTGCTTAATACCCGTGATGGTATTACTCCGAATCAGTTCTTTTGTAAGGGGGATATATTTGCTGGAAGCATCGCTGGTACCGCTGCTTAATGCAAAAAACTTTATAACCCCGGGCCAACAAACATCAGGTATTCCCTCTAAAGTTTTATACCACCACTCATTATAAATTTTTGTGTAATCGTATGTAGGAACATTTTGCTGAAATTTTTTGCCAGGATGGCGGCTTAGTAAAATTTCATCAAATTTATATAACTGACCAAATTGTGTAAACCTGGCTTTGCGCATTAACTTTTTTAGCACCTTTATTTGCTGCCCTCTTGCATCGCTTGAAGGAAGGTTTAATGCTTTTGCAATGTATGC
>JAYULK010000046.1:0-3817 GCA_043763635.1 Chitinophagaceae bacterium | reverse complement strand
GTTTTACCGTTTTGGGAAAAAAGCGTTAGATACTTACGTAAATAACAAAAATAAGACTAACGCGGATTTGAATATCAATCTTTAAATATTTGTCAAATCGATCAAAAATCCATTACTCAGCAATCTGTTTCCAAACACAAACAAAGATATTCAGCAAATGGAACAATGGATGAAATCACACAGTAGAGAACACGAGAATACGTATTTTAAATGACCAACGTCATTGAAAGCTGTGTTTTTCGTCATGAGAAACAAGACATACACACCTATTTTTACGCTTAATACTTGACGGATTTCAGTTAAGATAATTATGAAATACTTAAATCATGAAAACACTACAAAAAATTACATTAGCGATTGCTTTAATTACGCTCTTCGCATCCTGTCAGTCTACAAAACAACTTCTTTCAAAATCAGATTCAAGAACTGAGATCATTACCTCAATTGCTAATGATCCTGATATGTCGAAAGAGATGATGGAAGCCATGATGAATAGTAAAAATGGTAAAATGACGATGCAAAACATGATGTCCAATATGATGGAAGCAGCTAAAGGTGACACCAGTATGATGTCCTCAATGTGTAAATCCATGATGGGAAACCAGCAAATGATGGATATGATGCAAAAGTTGAAGGGAAAAAAGATGGATATGAAGAAGATGGATAAAAAAACTGAAAATAAATAGGATACTAAATCAAATCACTTAATAATTTAAAAAAAACATTAAAAGCTAAAGCTATGATGAACAACAATGGAGATTATTATTACTGGGGAATGCATATGGGCGGCTGGTTTTTTATTCTTGTAATTGTAATAATGGGATTATTTTTTTATTCCCGGAAAAGAAAATGACCAGGGCCTTTTTTAATCAAATTCTTTCAATAAATAAACGATAATTATGGAATACTATTTTAGCAAGACCCTTAACGAAAGTTTCGACAAGGCCACTCAAAGAGTTACACAAGCACTCAAAGCAGAAGGCTTTGGCATATTGACAGAAATTGATATCAAAGCCACTTTAAAGAAAAAGCTTGATGTGGATTTCTATAATTATAAAATCTTGGGCGCCTGCAATCCGCCATTCGCCTACAAAGCCTTACTGGCAGAAGATAAAATTGGAACCATGTTGCCTTGTAATGTCATTGTTCAGGAAAAAGTACTGGGACAGATAGAAGTATCTGCAGTTGATCCAGCAGCTTCCATGCAGGCTATAGAAAATAAAGATTTGCAGGATATTGCTGTTGAAATAAGAACGAGGTTGCAAAAGGTAATAGAGGCTTTGTAGATATTAAAAAGGAAAAAGCTGGATAAATAAATCCACTATCTCCCATAGAACCAGTAGAAAATAAATAATTATGGAACGCAGAAAATTTATAAAAAATACAGGACTGGGAGCAGGCAGTATATTAGTGGGTAGTTCAATGGCCAGTTTTTTAGCGGCATGTGGCGGCAATAGCGATATGATGAATGAAGGTGGGATGAATATGGGTGGGCAGCCTGTATCTGTAAAAGAGGGGAATTTTAGCAGGCCACTCCCTGTTCCTAACACCGTATCGGGTAATGTAACATTAACCGCACAGGCTACAAGCGCAACTATTAATGGCAATGCTATTTCTGTATTCGGATATCAGGCCAATGGAATATTAGGTCCTACTATCAGGGTTACCAGCGGCATAAATACCAATATAAATTTTCAGAATAATCTTTCAGAAAAAAGTAATATCCATTGGCATGGTTTAAAAATTCCTGCTAATATGGACGGGCATCCAGAAGATATTGTAAATCCTGGCAGCAGTTTTAATTATCAGTTCAACGTTAATCAACGAGCAGGATTGAACTGGTATCACCCACATCCTGACAAAGCTACTGCCCGGCAGGCATTTCAGGGCCTTGCAGGCATGTTTATAATTAATGATGCAGAAGAACTAGCTTTAAATCTGCCCTCTGACATTTATGAGATTCCTTTGGTAATACAGGACAAACGCTTTTCATCATCGGATATTACTTACAGCCCCTCTATGGGAGAAGTTATGTCAGGCTACATGGGTGAAACGATAATTGTAAATGGAGAGGTATCTCCCTTTCTAGAAGTAACCACACGGTTTTACAGGCTGCGAATATTAAATGGCGCTAACGCTCGGATCTATAATCTCGCTTTGAGTAATAATGCCGAATTAATTATTATCGGTAATGACGGTGGTTTATTAAAAAATCCTTCAACCGTTAAGAATATTTTGCTGGCCCCGGGAGAACGCTTGGATGTGCTGGTAAACTTTGCTGGGCTAACTGCAGGTACGGAAGTATTTTTAGAAAGCAAAGTATTTAATGATGCAGGAAATGCACAGGGCAAACAGGGATTCAAAATTCTGAAATTTAAAATAACCCAAACTGTAAGTGATAGTTTTATTGTACCAGTTTCACTTTCTTCTGTTGATACCATCTCTCCAGGATCTTCTTCAAAAACTAGAAATTTTATTTTAAACGCTATGCAAATGAGCGGAGGTATGAATATGTCCGGTATCCATAGTATCAATGGAAAGACCTATGATAAAAATAGGATGGATGAAAAGGTTTCTGCCAATGCAACAGAGACCTGGATATTTGATAATTCGAAAGGCGACGAACCTCATCCCATGCATCTGCACGGTGTACATTTCCAGGTATTTGAAAGAAGTGGAGGCCGCAGACAACTTATTGCATCCGAGAGCGGTTGGAAGGATACTGTTTTAGTAATGCCTGGTGAGATCGTAAAAATCATTATTTCATTTTCCAATTTAACAGGTGTATTTGTTTTCCATTGCCATAACCTAGAACATGAAGATGATGGCATGATGTTACAATATCAGTTGACTTAAAGGATTATATTATTTAGTTCATCAGTTTAAAATAAAACATTTTTTTTAAAAACCACATTTAACAAGAAACTCATGACAACAAAACAAATAATATTAGCATTTCGACCTAAAGGCTTACCCACGTTGGAAAATTTCAAACTGGAAAATTTCGAATTACCTGAAATACAGCATGGACAGATGTTATTAAAGGGTATATATTATTCTGTTGACCCTTACATGCGCGGAAGAATGAATGATGCAAAATCCTATGTTCGACCATTTGAAATCGGCCAACCTCTATCTGGTAGCGTAATAGCTAAAGTAACAGAAAGCAAATCAGATGATTTTAAAGCGGGGGATATCGTTTTTGGTTCGCTGCCTTGGCGTGAGCAATTTATTGCATCAGAAAATGACGTAAAGAAAATTGATACAGTCATTGCGCCGGCAAGTTATTATCTCGGCGTATTGGGCATGACAGGCCTTACTGCCTATTTTGGATTAATAGATATCTGTAAACCCAAAGCTGGTGAAACAGTTGTAGTTTCTGGCGCGGCTGGAGCAGTAGGTATTGTGGTTGGGCAGATCGCTAAAATACAGGGCTGCCGAGTAATTGGCATTGCAGGTTCTAATAAAAAAATAAAACTATTAAAAACAGAATTTGGCTTTGATGAAGTGATCAATTACAAAACTACCACCGATATGAAAAAAGCTATTGCTACATTATGTCCCAATGGTGTAGATATTTATTTTGATAATGTGGGCGGTGAAATATCAGATGCCGTGATCGGTAACATTAATTTTCATGCACGTATCTCTTTATGTGGACAAATATCTTTATACAATACTACCGAAACGCCGATAGGGCCGCGCTTACAGCCCATGTTATTAACCAGAAGTGTATTGATGCAAGGCTTTATTGTAGGCAATTTTAAAGACCAGTTTCCCGAAGGTATTCAGCAATTAGTGCAATGGATAAAGGAAG
>JAYULK010000045.1:0-3834 GCA_043763635.1 Chitinophagaceae bacterium | reverse complement strand
CGTTGCTACTGATGGTAACGACCGTTATTTTTCCGCCGGAATAGTTAAGCCAAAAATAGGAAGAAGCCCCGCCGTTTGCTATCCGTAGCCTTACCTTATCGCCTGCCTTCAACTTTGGATATTCACTCTGATTTTTGCCGTTAATTAGAAACACGTCATACGCCACATCGCTTACGTCCATGGCTAGCATTCGCTTCCATTCATTAGCAAGTTTGGTTTTTAAGTGTCCTGCCTTAATAGCTTCGGAATAGCTTTGAATGGTATTTTTCCGAATGCCAAACCAGTCGGTTTGGTTATGCAGGCTTCGGTTCACTTCTTTCGGGCTCATGTCTGTCCAGTCACTCAACACAATCGGCACTGTGGGAATATCCCATTCTCTGCGCTTGTTCATAATGAATACCCCATACATACCGATCTGCTCCTGTAAGCCGGAATGGCTGTGATACCAGTGAGTGCCATGTTGAATGATAGGAAATTTATACAGGTAAGTAGCTCCCTGCTTAATGGGCATTTGTGTAACAAAGGGAACCCCATCCATTTTATTAGGCAGGAACAGGCCATGCCAATGAATTGATGTTTCTTCCTTCAATTCGTTGTGTACCCATATTTCTGCGGTATCACCTTCTGTAAACGTGAGCGTTGGCATGGGTATCTGGCCATTTACGGAAATGGCCCGTTTAGTTTTCCCTGTAAAATTTACCAGCGTATCCCTGATGTATAAATGATACACTATGGTTTGCGGAGATGTGTTGTTAGGAATAAACCTGATAGAACCAACATCGGCATTCTTGGCGATAGGCATGTCCATGCCGTTCATGTCCATTGGTTTTCCTTTGGACGAATCGCCGTACATTTTCCTGTCCATATGATCTGGGGAAGATTTTGGCTTTTCTTTTACCAGCTTCATTCCACACTTAGGACAGTTGCCGGGTTTTGGAGAATGAATTTCAGGATGCATAACACAAGTATACGTTACACCCGGAGCCTGCTGTTTTGTTTCTTTTTTACTCATATCCATTCCCTTCATATCCTGAGCTTGTGCAAAGGAATAAGCGGTGAACATGCATATTATTAGTGCTAAATTTTTCATTTTTATAATTTAAAAGCTCATCTATTTTTTATACTGTTATTTATTAGATTCATATATCTTAGAATCGGCAGTAAAGAGCTTATCAGTACCTGCCACATCCAGTTTGCCAATTGCATCAGTGTATTGTATTAATACTAATTTTATCTTATCGGCATCCTTACTTTGGGCAAAAGATAGTACTGACATGCATAGCGCAAATATGACAATGGTTATTTTTTAATTGTTTTAGTTTTTAAATTATTTGCAGCAATCTTTTTTTCGGCTAAAAATTGCTTTAAACAGCTTGAACAATAGTTGCTTTATTTTATCCATTACTCGTTTTTAATTCTTTCAAGGCTATCTTTTGTGTTAGAGACCCATTCAGTGATCAGCTTTTTATTATCCGCACTCAATTTGGCGTCGGTATGCATAATAGCATAGGATGATAATGGCATTGAACCCTCTTTAACACTTGTTTCAATTGCCCTTAGTTTATTGGATTTTTTTCTTTGAGAGTAAGACCCGAAGTTGCTAAAGTTGAGGTTGTCTTTACCATTCCTTACATGTCTGGCCATCATCCATCCCATTGGTTGTATATATACATACCAAGGGTAACGGGTATTGTTACTATGGCAATCATAACATGCGTTTTTAAAAATATGCAGCACATTACCAGGAACGCTTATTATTTTTGTTATGTCTGCCGGCAATACCTGCCCACTGGTATTATGGGCAGGCTGTATAAATTGTATTGCAATAAATACAATCAATAATGTCAGCAAAATTTTTCTGTGAAGTCTCATGCTATTTAATTTCTTCTTTTACAGAACCACACGCAGGCATTTTTTTACCGAGATATGGATTTTTAATTTCTTTTGTTTCACTAAGCCAGGTGGCTCCTTTTTTATCGTTATACATCGGGCAGAAATCCTGGTACAATGTCTGTCCGCCTCCAAATGCTTTTACCATGTCATACATATCCTTACTTAGCATATCAAAATGTTCTCGCTGATGCTCAATTTTGTTTGCATTCCCGCCGATGTGTCCGGCCATTTCTTTTGCGTCGTCAGCTATGTCTTCAAAAGATTTTTTTTGGTCTGCCGACATGGAAGACTTGTCCACTTTTCCAAGAGCGTCAACAAATGCATTACCCCCTGTGGCGGCATCAGCACCATTATCGTTCGCAAGGCCGTTTTTAATTTGCAGATAAGCGGTCACAATTTCAATGGTGGGTGTCTTGCCGTTTGGTGTAGAGGCATTATTAGTTGCAGACTGAGTTTTATTTGAATCTTCAGTTGCAGTACTTGTTTCTTTTGCTGTTGTTTTAGTGTCGTTGTTGCAGGCGACGAAAGACAGCGTTGTGGCTAAAGCCAGAAGAATTGTTTTCATGATTTTTATTGATGTTTTAAGAAGTGATGAAATAAACGGGGGTTCGAAAGCATGTGAAGCCTCTGAAACATAAAGTCAAAGTGTTACTGATTGATTGTTTCTACTACCTTTCCGCAGGTAAGCATTGCGCTGCCGTAATAAGGATTTTTAATCGCCTTATCATTGCTAAGCCAATATGCCTTTTTCATGGGGCAATAATTCTCATAAATTGGCTGTGCTGAAAGTTTAACTACTTTTGATAAGGCAACCATATTAGCAGAGAAGCTTGAGAAAGTTTCTCTCTGTTGCTTAATGTCCTTAGTTCGCGAAATTTTTCCTGCGTCTTTCAGTAAGGCATTGATGTTGCCTTCTGGTATAACCTTGTAATCAATACCATTGGCAGCTTTTACAAATAGTGCTGCACTTGTTGATGCTAGGTTGGAGTTACCCTCTACCAAAGCGTCTTTAATATTGTAGTATGAAGTGATTAGCCGTGAAAGTTGAGTTGTAGTTGAAGCGTCCTGTGCAACACTTTTTGACAAGAATGCAGTTGCAAATATGGCAACTATAAAAAATAGCTTTCCCAATTTAATTTGATTTAATGTTTATAGGAATAATTACCTGCATTGGCAAGAAATGCCAATGCAGAAATAACTTAAACATTAAATCATATCTGGAAACTCTGAATTGCTATGCGAATGTCAGGTATCGGTGGATGGTAACTTCGGAAAAAATAGTTGATGTTCAGAGAAGCCTGAGAAAGAAATGAAACATCAATATTATAAAACGTGGAAACGAGTGCTGTAACTAATAACGGATTAACTAAAAAATTTACTGATGGGGAAAGAGCTTTGTCAAGATGAGCAAATTGTGTCACTTTATCATTACAGCAATCATCCTTTCCATCTTTTGATTTGCGATGATCACTATCAGCTTCGTCATGATGCTTCGCAGGCATCTCATGGTGTACATCCCTTTCATCATCAGCATGTACATGCACTGAAGTTTTAGCAGCTGTTTCTTCATGGTGATGCCTTTTACCATCAGCATGTATATGAACAGCAGCTTTTATTGCTTCTTCATGATGATGAGTAGAATTGAATCCCATGTCTATACCTACGGAACAAGCAAAACCAATTATAGTATTTAAGGAAAATACCACTAACAGAAATGCTGCTTTAAGTTGTATGGAAGTTTTTCTTTTCATCCAGATTGTGCAAAAGTAGAGCTATTAGCTCATTGCCAACAAAGATAGATCCAAGAATCTAAAAAATGTTATATAATTGATGAAAAGTTTATAATATTTTTGTATAACGGGTTGTAATACTGATATTTACACCGTCTTTGCAATTTTTTCCATTATCCGGTGACTGTTCCCAAATTTGCATAACGCATCG
>JAYULK010000044.1:0-3848 GCA_043763635.1 Chitinophagaceae bacterium | reverse complement strand
AAAACCCCTATACATTTATCGCCGATACAGGCGATATGTTTCAGGGCAGCGAACTGGCAGTTAAAACAACCGGTAAAGCGATGGTGCCCATTTTAAATGCATTGGGGTATGATTTATACCTGCCCGGCAATTGGGAGGTGGTATATTATAAAAAGGCCATGCAAACTTTATTAGGATCATTAAATGGTCCAAAAGTTTGTGCCAATATGTATCATGATGCAGGGGACGGGAAAAAAGGCGAATTAATTTTTCCACCTTATTTTATCTGGAATGTAAAAGGAATTAAAATTGGTTTTGTAGGTTATACTGATCCACTGGTTCCGGTACGCCAGTCCCCAAATTACAGCAAAGGAATTATTTATACAAAGGCTGAAGAAAACTTGTCCTTTTATGTTGAGGTGTTGCGTAACCAGGAGCAATGTGCTTTTGTTATTTTATTATCTCATTTGGGGTTATCGCAGCAAATATCTTTAGCAAATATGGAGCAATGTAAAGGAGTAGATTATATTTTTGGCGGGGACACACATGAAAGAGTGAGAAAGCCTATTCAATGCAAATATTCCAAAGTGGTGGAGCCCGGTGCTTTTGGTTCATTTGTTGGCAAACTCAGTCTGACTATAAAAAATGGTAAAGTAATAAAGGATGAATATGAATTAGATGAAGTAAATGCCGAAAAAAATCTACCTTCTTCGGAAATTGTTGAGTTAATAAATAATAATGAGAAACAATTTCAAGAAAGTATTTATAGAATAGCTGGCTACAGTACTGTTCCGTTATACAGGTATTTTATTGTAGAAAACCCTATTGATACGTTGATTTTAGATGCTCTAAAATGGAAAATAACGGAGGTGGATATTGTTTTATCAAATGGTTTTCGTTTCTGCCCTCCTAAAACAACTCGCGACCATACAGGAAACATCCCTATTACTGAAGGGTTTATTTATGATATGTTACCGGTTGATAGTACGGTTAGAACCGGTACTGTTACCGGGCAACAAATCAAAAACTGGTTAGAAAAGGAACTGAACAATGTATTTGCTAAAAATGCTGAAGAAAGATTGGGCGGCTGGGTTATAAAGTTTAAGGGGATGCACGTATCTTTTAATGCTTTTGCTGAAAATGGTAAACGGGTACAAACGATATCTGTTAGAGATACTCCACTTGATTTAAATAAAACGTATAACATTTGTGCCTGCGAAAGAGAAGGTGACCCCGACGATATGCTTTGCAGAATGAAAGGAGTAGCTAATGCAAAAAACACAACGCATACATTGCATACGGTTTTAAAAGCGTATTTATTGACGAATTCGCCGGTTACCCCAACGCCAGCCGGAAACGCCGTAATTTTAGATGCGCCACAAACATTACTTACACAGGTCACGGGAGTTGATTATCAGTTTACTTAACAAAAAACCATAATTATAAATTTTGTTTATCTTTTATAATGTATCTTCTTTTAGAAAGGAACTCAGTACCTTGTAGTTTTTTCTACATTATCATCTTTATAATCCATGAGTAATACTGCAACATTCGAAGAGACTTTTGAAACAGCTTTAATATCAGAAATATACCAGTTTGGGACTGTAAATAATTTTAAAGAAGGTGATATTATTATGGACTATGGAAAATATATCCGGATGATGCCTATCATTGTAAAGGGTACTATTAAGGTACTCAGAATGGATGATAGTGGTAATGAACTCCTATTGTATTACTTATCAAGTAATGAAAGTTGTTCTATGGCCTATAGCTGTTGCATGGAAGCAAAAAAAAGTGAAGTGAAAGCAATAGCGGAGGATGATGTTGAATTAATTGCCATACCGCATTTGAAGCTGGAAGAATGGCTGTGCAAATACCCCAGCTGGAAAAATTATATTATGCGTAGCTTTAATGAGCGCTTTTTAGAATTGCTTAAATCTATAGAAAGTATTGCCTTTCATAAACTGGATGAACGCCTTATTTCTTATCTAAAAGAAAAGCAACGCCTCTCTGGTTCCAGTGTAATAAAAGCATCACATTATCTTATTGCCGATGAACTGGCTACATCAAGGGTAGTGGTATCACGCCTGCTAAAACAACTGGAAAATGATGGTAAGATTTTATTGTACCGAAATGAAATAAAATTACTGAAAGAATTTACTTAGGTTATGTTTAATAAATACTATTGATTAAATAAATGATAAGCAGTACACTTAATATAAAAATGAATGCTATAAGTATTGTTATGAGTAAAGAAGAATGTTTATAATCCCCTTCATTTAATTGCTTCTCGGCAGATTTATAACGAATATAAGAAAGTACGGATGTTGCAGTGCCCACAGCCACTAAAACAATACCCATGAGACCCGAATATCCGTTGGAATGGATAATATTTTCTTTGCCTAGCAGCAAACTAATTTGTTTTACAAATAGCGAAAATTTAACTACCACAAAACCAAATGCCATTATACCAATACTCGTACGTATCCAGGCAAGAAAAGTTCGTTCGTTGGCTAAATGGTCGCTGGTGTTCCCTGTCCTTTTATTTTCATTCATCTTTAGAATTATTTAATAATAACCATCAATAAAAATTTATAATGCATTTTGAAATGGGGACAAGAGTATTACTAAGTTATTGATTTTTTAAACTAAACTAAACAAAACGTATTAAAACGTGTAACTTCATAATCAGGGTTTTTAAGTAAATATGCCTCCATAGCATCTACTGCTTTCACTGATAAATCCACTCTGTTACTGCCTAATTGCATAGGTACCCCTTGTTCTGTTACAAATGCGACTTTAAACTTTTTTTCTTTTTTTATTGGTTCATCCCCAATAAATATTTGCTGGATGCGCTGGCCTTTCGGGTTTTCAATCCGCATTTTTACGTTAATGCCGATACAACGTTTGCCATAACCCCCCATTTGTTTCATTGGATCGGCACAAAATGTTCTTTCTAAATTTTCTTCTAGCATTTCTTTTATTTCTATCCCTGTTAACTCTACCGTTGACACCACAGGGTTCATTGGAATGATGTTATGCAAATCCCATATACTGATAGCTCCTGCTGCAATGGGAGCGCCGTACCGCCAGCCATTTGAAAAACCTATTGGCACATCAGCGGCTGCACAAATTGCTTTAAGTAACAATTCATCCATGGTAGAATTAAGGGTATCGTATCTGTGTAAAATATTTTTTGTTACGCCCACCTTAGTATCCTTTAAATGCTTAAAGCGTTTCATGATTTCTGCTACCATGCTTTCTACTTCGGTATCAGAAGGAATGCTTTGATCTACTTTTATAAGTCTATAGTCATAATTAATTATTTTCTTTTGCTCTATATCAACATTTAAATTCCCTACAAAAGAACCGTGACAACCACATTGTATAAGGATAGTATTGTTGATTTTTACTGCTTCGTACAAACGGTTATGAGTGTGGGCACTTAAGCAAATATCAATGCCAGAAACTTTTGATATTAAATCAATATCCTGAGGAAAGCCATTGTGTGAAAGCAGGACGACCATATCGGCACCTTCTCTTTTTACCTTTTCTATCACAGAAGGCAGTTCGTTCATCCCATCTGTAATTTTCAATCCTTCGTAAAATTGCCTTGGCATTTTGTCAATTATATTAGAGCAAATACCAATCACACCAATTTTCACAGATGCAACTTCCTTTATAATGTATGGCTTAAGAAACAGGGACCCATCTTCGTTATAAACATTAATACCCAGAACAGGATAACTTAGCTGACCTTCCAGTTTTTTTAATTGCACAGGTCCATAAGCAAAATCCCAATGGCAAACCATTGCATCAAAATCGAGTTTGTTTAGAATAGGGATAAGGGCTTCTCCTTTTGATTCAAC
>JAYULK010000043.1:0-3895 GCA_043763635.1 Chitinophagaceae bacterium | reverse complement strand
ATTAGTTGATCTAAAATTTCTTCAGCAGGTGCCTCGTAATTTATTTGAAGAGGCTCTTTAAAAGTAACAGAGAGTAAAACGCCTTTCTTCTTAAACTTTAATCCTTTTTTATTAAACGCTCTCCAAAAGCCTTGTATTACCACAGGTATCACCACAGGCCTGCCGTGCTTTATAATATATGCTGTGCCTTTGCGGCCTGGTGCGTAAGGCTTGGTAGTGCCTTGTGGAAAAGTTATGACCCAGCTGTTGTTTAAAGCCCTTTCTATTTTTCGTGTATCAGAAGGATCTAGCCCTCTTCTTGTATCACTGCCATTTTTATTCCAGGTACGTTTTACAGTTAAAGCTCCTGCCAGAGTAAAAAAGCGGCTGATCCAGCTTCCTTTCATAGTTTCTTCTGCAGCCACATAATTTACATTTGTAAATGGATTAAGCAAATAAAAAGGAAGGCCAAGCCGATTCTTTTTTCGCCATTTTACAGCACAAAAAATATGAAGAAAAGCAATTACGTCTGCAAAATAGGTTTGATGGTTGCTTACAAATAAAACATTGTTGAGGGGCAGTTTTTCAATGTGTTCTGTGCCACTGATTTTTAGTTTATTAAATATCATCAGGCCAGGATACGTTACTATTCCCACTATGGCATAAACAATCTTCCGTATTATTTTTGATTCTCCTAAAGTCTTCCAGAAACTCATCTAAAAAGCAATTGAAAATTAAAGTTAAGTGTTTAGTAATTGTTAACTAATAGAAGATGTCATAGTTTTTTTATGCAAACCAACTACATTCAAACATCTAGCAATAAATATAATGCCATGAAAAAAATCTATGTTTCCCTATTGACGCTATTGTTTTTCGTTTCCTCTTTTGCACAAACAGAAAGAAATCCATACCCAAAAACTATTACGGTAAATGGAAGTGCAGAAATAGAAATCATTCCCGATGAAATTTTTGTGCGGGTAGACCTTAAAGAATATGATAAGAAGGGGCAAGGGAAAATAAACATCGACGCCATTAAAAGAAATTTTCTGAACAATGTAAAAGCAGTAGGAATCGCCGACTCTGCCGTAAGTATTGCTGCGTTTGATGGCTATGGAGGCAACCCTTGGCTGCGCAAAAAAAATAAAAAAAACGACCTCTATGCATCTATTGCTTACCAGGTAAAAGTAAAAAACAGTACCCAGTTAGATGCGCTGGTAGATAAACTTGAAGATGAAGCCACTCAAAACTTTTTTATTCAACGTACATCGCATAGTAAATTAGCCGAATATAGAAAAAGCTTGAAAATAGCCGCTATTAAAGCAGCTAAAGAAAAAGCGGGTTATTTAGCTGAGGCCATTAATGAGCAAGTAGGTGTAGCGGTAACTATTAATGAACCCACAGAATACTATACCCCATACTATCCTTCAATAATGCAGTCCAACCGAATGATGAAAGAGCAGGCAAGTCCTGAAATGGCTGGTGCAGAGGCAAACTCTATTGACTTTATGAAGATCAAATTGAAGTATGATGTTATGGTAGTTTTTGCTTTAAAGTGATCCTTAACGAAGCTAAGCTAGTCAATTGAAAGTCTTTATACTTTGGTGCACGTAAACATACAGGGGATATTAAAATGTTTTGATAACACGCCCATAAAATGCAGGGTTTAATATTTATAAGTGAACTAAACCCGCAACATTATTGAATACGTTTTTTATTACTTGCCTTTACCCATTTAAAGTTTTTACAAACATGACAAATGTGTTTTTCAACTGGTTCTAGCTTTTCGATGTAACCGCAAAACGTACAGGAATAATAATCAGTTTCCAAAATTTTCTGAATGGTATCATTTAAAGAATCGGGCATGATGGGCAAGCCATATTTTACCTCTTCATCAGGATAATAAAAGATGCTTATGTTACCCGAACTTTCTTCAATTGCTTGTTCAATCTGTCCTAAGTGTGAAACACTTTGCATACGCAATTCTGCAAAAAATTCATCTGCACCTAATATTTCCTTTTTGAAGTTTTCAATTGAAAAAACACCATCTTTAATAAGACAAACAGGCTTGCCTTCTACAAGCAATTCAAACTTTTTATTCTTGCCAATGATGTAAGTAATAAACGTGTAAAGTGACACGATCATTGTAAACACGATCATAGCTGGTAAAATGCCAACATCTTTATAAAACATAGGATCACCTGCTGCGGAGCCTAAACCAATAATTACTACAAGCTCGAAAACAGATAGTTGCTTTACACCTCGCTTGCCCAATAAACGCAGGCTTATTACTATTACAACAAACATGATAAAAGAACGCAAAACCGTTTCCGGCAGAAAGCTCCAATCTTCGCTCCCTAACAATAACTCTTTCCAGCTAAAACCTGATGAAGATTGTAATAGATAGATCATGCAAATATTTATTAGGTGTAAATTATGGTATGTTTATAACCTATTGTTATTTAGGAGAAATTAATATAAGGGTGTATTAAATAGCTTACAAAGCGGGATACTAAAGCAGAAAAATTAAATAGAGCTTTACCGGATTTCAATCCAGGTTATTCTGTTTCTTTCCCTATAGCGACCTCTTCCTTTTTCCATTCTGCATGATCCATCCAAAAAGTGCCAAGTGGTATAACAGAAGCAATAAATGATTTAACTAACCAAACCAGGTTTTTTTTATACTTCCTCATTACCACTACTGCCATCACGATAAATAGGATAAATAACAGGCCATGCAACCCTCCAATAATTGTAACACCTATAGGCAAATTTGCAAAATATTTAAGTGGCATAGAAATCAACAACAAAACTAAAAAGGATACTCCTTCAGCAAAAGCAATTTTTCTAAAAAGGTTAAATGTTTTTGTTGATTTCATAGCTTGTTGTGTTTGCAAACGCTTAATGATTTGAATGCCCAATTTATTATGTTGAAATTTTAGCTTCAATATTAGGTAATAAAAGAAATACAAGTAAGGCAATATAATAAGTATTAAAACCGCTGGAGAAACAGATCTGAGATTAACTTGTTTACAGTTTTAATACGGAGCGAAGCTTGCCCCATAATTCATTGTCGAAACTTGAAGCTGCCAATTGTATATTTCCGGCACTTTCACCCATGCGAATGACAACCAAATTTTGTGAAGGCACCACGTAAATCTTTTGATCGTTTTTACCCAAAGCAGCATACGTATCTGCTGGTGCATTAGGAATGAGCGGACCATTAAAGCGGGTTTGAACCTGTGGCAGCATGTAACTTGTTTTGCCATTTAACCAGGTTAAATAACCATACGAGGGATTGATGTTTTGCGAGGAATTGATTTGATTATTGACATAATCCATGTCAGGCAAAATTGCAGTTTCATCCCACTTTCCTTTATTCAACAAGAGGAGGCCAAAGCGGGCCATACTTCGTGGAGTGCTATAATAAACATTATTAAATCCAGGTCTTAACCAAAGGCCGTTCATGCCAATCCTGTCTTTTATTTTCTGCTGGAAGTAATTATTATACGTAGTACCTGTAGCAGTTTCCACTATCTTTTCAAGTAAGGTGTAAGGCGCATTGTGATAAGACCATCTTACGCCTGCATCTGCTTTGTACTGCAGGCAGGATGGCTGTGTGCAATCACTTTCGGGCACATTATCATCCAAACCTGTAGTCATGGTAAGCTGGTGCCGGATCGTGATAAAGTTTTCCTTTGCAAGTGCAAGCGACGTCCACCCTGTGCCAAGGTATTGAGATGTTGTATTGTCAATACCAAGCTTTCCTTCCTGCTGTGCAATGCCTACCAGAAACGCTGTAGCTGTTTTACCAGCCGAAGCCCAGTACCAATTACTATCCACAGTGAAACTGCCGAAATAGCGTTCCGCTGCAATGCGCCCATCCTTCAGGATGATAAAACCCTTTGTATTTTTTTGT
>JAYULK010000042.1:0-57780 GCA_043763635.1 Chitinophagaceae bacterium | reverse complement strand
GATCCACCATTGTATTAATGGTGTTTTTCAACTCGAGGATTTCGCCCTGTACGTTTACCGTAATCTTCTTTGAAAGGTCACCATTTGCCACAGCAGTTGTTACCTCTGCAATGTTTCGCACCTGTGCGGTAAGATTTCCGGCCATATTATTTACAGAGTCTGTCAAATCTTTCCATGTACCCCCCACACCCTGCACTTTTGCTTGCCCACCCAACTTTCCTTCTGTTCCTACCTCAAGTGCCACACGGGTAACTTCAGATGCAAAAGAGTTCAACTGATCCACCATCGTGTTGATCGTGTTTTTCAACTCAAGGATTTCACCTTTTACATCCACTGTAATTTTTCTTGATAAGTCACCCCGTGCTACTGCGGTTGTTACTTCTGCAATGTTTCTTACCTGTGCTGTAAGATTTGATGCCATCTGGTTTACAGAATCCGTCAAATCTTTCCAAACCCCACCTACTCCTTTTACAGTGGCCTGGCCGCCAAGCTTACCTTCTGAACCAACCTCTCTTGCCACACGGGTTACTTCCGCAGAGAAAGAGTTTAGCTGATCCACCATTGTATTGATCGTGTTCTTTAACTCAAGAATTTCACCTTTTACTTCCACAGTAATTTTACGGGATAAATCTCCCCTGGCAACCGCGGTTGTTACTTCGGCAATATTTCTTACCTGCCCAGTAAGATTGGAAGCCATCTGGTTTACAGAATCTGTCAAATCTTTCCATGTACCTGCAACGCCCTGTACCTCGGCTTGTCCACCCAATTTTCCTTCAGTTCCTACTTCTCTTGCCACACGGGTTACTTCCGATGAAAATGAGTTTAACTGATCCACCATCGTATTGATGGTATTTTTCAACTCAAGGATTTCTCCCTGAACATCTACTGTAATTTTTTTAGATAAGTCACCTTTAGCCACTGCAGTTGTTACTTCTGCAATATTTCTTACTTGGGCTGTAAGGTTACCTGCCATCTGATTCACAGAATCGGTCAAATCTTTCCATACACCCGCCACACCTTTTACACGGGCCTGGCCTCCTAACTTACCTTCTGAACCAACCTCTCTGGCTACACGGGTAACTTCCATTGAAAACAGGTTAAGCTGCTTTACCATGTCGTTCACCTCACGGGCAATACGTGCAAACTCACCTTGTAATTTATGGTCGCCAATCTGCAAAGGCATTTCCTGTGAAAGGTTACCTTTTGCCACGGAAGATATTACGTGGGCTATTTCAATAGTAGGATGCACCAGGTCAGAAATCAAGCCGTTGATAGAATCAACGCCGTCTCTCCATGCGCCTCTTGCATGCTTAGGAAGTTCTACGCGGTGCGTTAAATTTCCTTCCTTACCAATGGTTTTTCCGGCCATTGTTAACTCCAGCATCAATATTTCGTTGAGGGAAATAATTTCATTTAGTGTATCACATATCTTTCCACTTATGCCCATTTTATCAATCGGCATGCGGACACTAAAGTTGCCATTTCTTATTTCACCTAATATCTTTAGTAGTTCTCTGTTATCAAGAATGTTTTCATCAAAGTCTTCTAAAACAGCCGTTGAATCATTAAGGGAATCTCCGTTTGTATGGCCATTATGATTTGTAGAAGAGTCAGTTGCAGCAAGGGTTCCAGGCAGAACATCGGATACAGTCTCCTTTACGGAGCCGTTAGATTTGCTTTGTTTATTCATGTTAAGGGATTATCTATTTTCAAACCTACTGAAAAACTGCATTCAAAGCACAGCATACAGAACAGAATTTAATATAAAAACTATAATGCAACCGGATAAAAACAGCAGCAAGGGTTGTCTAATAATCACTTTTTTTTGTTTAAGAGTGTTCAAATATTAAAATAATATCTTTACTTCTATCTACAACAAAAACTAAAATCAATTGAACGGGAATATGGATAATGGTCCTTTCATTTTTTTAGCAGAAGATGACTTAGATGATCAGGAGTTATTGATAGAGGCCTTCCTTAATTTAGATAATTCTATTTCTGTACAATCAGTTACTAATGGCAAAAAAGCCGTTAGTTTTTTAGAGAACTTAAACCCATCTCAAACACCCTGTCTGATTATATTGGATTATAACCTTCCGGAGTTAAATGGAGCAGAGATATTAAACCAGTTAAATGCCATGGAAAAATATAATGGCATATCTAAAATTGTATGGAGCACTTCCCGTTCGCCTGTATTTGAAAAAATTTGTCTTGATTTAGGTGCCAATGCTTATGTGGTAAAGCCCAATGATGTTTCAGGAATTAATGATCTGGCAAAATTAATGCTGAACATGTGTGTTATTAAACAGGATAAATCAGAAACGTAGTTTGAATAATTGAGCTTTCATTTCACTTTCCACCGTTTTAAACAAAACATTATCTTCGCTTCTTAATGAACCTCCTATTAAGGCACGTAAAAATTATTGATCCTTCTTCGCCTTTCCATAAACAAACTGCTGACATATTTATTGAAGATGGATTCATTAAAGCCATCGGAACAAACCTTGATATTACTCCGCAAAAACTTATTGAAAAAAAGGGATTGACGATCTCCCAGGGTTGGGTTGACATATTTGCTCATTTTCCTGACCCGGGATTTGAAGAAAAAGAAACGCTTGAAAGCGGTTCAGCGGCCGCTGCAGCTGGTGGCTTTACTGATGTATTGCTAATACCGAACACGGCGCCTGTTGTTCATAACAAATCTGCGGTAGAATACATTGTTCAAAGAAGTAAATACCTGCCCGTTACATTACATCCTATTGGTGCAGTTACAAAGAATGCAGAAGGCAAGGAATTGGCTGAAATGTATGACATGCACCAAAGTGGCGCTGTTGCTTTTGGTGATGGCAATAACAGCATTCAGTCTGCGGGCATGTTATTAAAAGCACTCCAATATATAAAAGCGATTGATAAAGTTTTGATACAAGTGCCGGATGACAAAACCATCAGTGCTCATGGATTGATAAACGAAGGAATCATTTCTACACAACTTGGGTTGCCCGGAAAACCAGCTATTGCAGAAGAACTGATGATTAGCCGTGATATAGAGCTGGCGGCGTACACAGACTCACGTGTTCATTTTACAGGCGTGTCAACAGCCAAATCAATAGAGCTGATAAAAGAAGCAAAAGATAAAGGTTTGAAGGTTAGCTGCTCTGTTACTCCTTATCATTTATTTTATTGCGATGAGGATTTAGCAGAGTATGATACTAATCTTAAAGTGAATCCTCCATTACGTACTTCTGCGGACAGAGAGGCGCTACGAAAGGGGGTGGTTGAAGGAACGATTGATTGTATCGCTTCTCATCATTCGCCACATGAAAATGATAGCAAGGTGGTGGAATTTGAAAACGCAAAAAATGGCATGATCAGCCTTCAAACTTCTTTTGCTGTAATTAAGACGGTGCTTCCGCAATTAAGTACGGAGAAACTGGTTGAACTTTTTTGCACTACTCCGCGTACCATATTTAATTTGCCTTTTCAGCCTATTAAAGAAGGCAGTCTTGCTTGTCTTAGTTTGTTTGAAGAGGGTGTGGCATGGACCTTTCACAAAAACCTCAATCGTTCTTTATCGGCCAACTCTCCTTTTATCGGACATGAACTAAGAGGCAAACCTTTCGGAATTATTAATAAAGACCAGTTATTTTTGAACGAATAATTTTAAAATGCACAAAGAAACAAACGTTTCTCATGGATTAAGATGGGGGATCATTATTGGCGTTGTTTATTGTCTGTTTCTATTTCTAAGGTATAGCCAGGGCGAAAAAAATCCAATGATGTTTGGACTGTGGACCTTTATTGGTTTCACCGTGGTGTTAGTGCTTCTTTTAATAAGCGGGTTAAAAAGGAAAAAAGAACTTGATGGCTATATTGAATTAAGGGACGCTTTTCAAACGATGTTTATGGCTGTATTGGGATTTGAGTTTTTATACATGGCATTTAACTTTCTTTACCTGAAATTCATCAATCCTGATTTTTTCCAGAATTTTAAAATAGCCATGGAAAATTTCCTTGAACAAAATAAGGTTAGTGATGAACAGATCAGAGAAAGACTCGAGAGTTTTGATAAGGATGCTTCGAAAAACATGAATCTTGGAGGTTCTTTTTCAACTTTCGCTTTTTCCATCATGATTAGTGGCGTATTTGCATTGTTGTTTGCACTAATTATTAAAAGGAAGCGACCAGTTGAATCATTTCCTGAAAACTCATAGACCAAATTGCTCTTATGAATCTTTCTATTGTTGTTCCTTTGTATAATGAAGAAGAATCACTCCCGGAATTATGTGAGTGGATCAATCGTGTATGCACGGATAATAAATTAACCTACGAGGTAATTTTGGTAGATGATGGGAGCATAGATGACTCATGGAATGTGGTGCAACAATTACGTTCTGAAAACCCGGCTATAAAAGGCATTAGGCTCCAAAGGAATTATGGCAAATCTGCTGCATTAAATGAAGGCTTCAAGGCAGCCCATGGCGAGGTGGTAATTACTATGGATGCAGATCTGCAGGACAGCCCTGACGAAATACCAGCCCTTAGAAGAATGATTATAGATGGTGGCTACGACCTGGTAAGTGGATGGAAAATGGTTCGGTATGATAATACATTTACAAAAAATATTCCTTCGAAATTTTTTAATGCAGTTACCCGTAAGGTATCCGACATTAGTCTTCATGATTTTAATTGCGGTTTAAAAGCATACAGAAAAAAAGTAGTAAAGAGCATTGAAGTTTATGGCGAGATGCACCGCTACATTCCGGTCTTGGCAAAATGGGCCGGCTTTAAAAAAATTGGTGAAAAAATAGTGGAGCACCGCCGCAGAAAATATGGTGTAACCAAGTTTGGGTGGGAACGTTTTGTTAATGGCTTTTTAGATCTTTTGTCTATTACATTTGTTAGCAAATTTTCAAAGAAGCCTATGCATTTCTTCGGCTTGTGGGGAACGGTTTTTTTCCTGGCAGGTGTCCTAATGGCCATATACCTGATCCTTTCCAAAATTTTTGATTCCTCATTCGCATTGACAAATCGCCCCGGATTTTTCCTGGCTTTGGTAGCCATACTAATAGGTATGCAACTTTTTCTTGCTGGTTTTATCTCCGAATTGATAGCCCGTAATGCGCCCGGCAGAAACTACTATTTAATAGAAGAAAAAGCTGGCCTATAATGCAGAAGGTCATCATCATTGGGCCAGCACATCCTTTGCGCGGAGGCTTGGCCACTTTTAATCAACGCCTGGCAAAGGAATTTCTTGATGAAGGTTTTGAGTGCTCTATTCTTTCTTTTTCACTTCAATATCCTTCTATACTTTTTCCGGGAACATCTCAGTACACATTGGAAGCAGCTCCGGAAGGAATCCGCATTCGTTCTCTCATCAACTCTGTCAATCCTTTAAACTGGATAAGCGTAGGAAATATATTAAAAAAGGAAAAACCTGATTTAATTGTTGTGCGTTTTTGGATACCCTTTATGGGCCCTGCCTTAGGAACAATTTTAAGAAGGGTAAAAAGAAACAACCACACAAAGGTTATTTGTATTGCTGACAATGTATTACCACATGAAAAACGGCCGGGCGACCTTCCTTTTCTAAAGTATTTTTTGAAAGCTCCTGATGGTTTTATTACCATGAGTGAAAAAGTAATGACCGATCTGGTGGCATTTGTAAAAGAAAAGCCTGCACAGGTAGTACAGCATCCTTTGTATGATAATTTTGGTGAGAAGATAGACAAGACAGAGGCACGGGATATTTTGGGATTACCTAAGAACGAAAAGATCATTTTATTTTTTGGCTTTATAAGGCAGTATAAAGGATTAGATCTTTTGCTGGAAGCAATGAAGGATGAAAGGATACAACACGAGAAGATAAAACTATTGATAGCAGGTGAGTTTTACGAAGATGAAAAGCCCTACCTGGAGCAAATTAAAAACAATGGTTTAAAAGCATCAGTAATTTTAAGGACTAAGTTTATACAAGATAGTGAAGTAAGATATTATTTAGGTGCAGCCGATTGTGTGGTACAACCTTATCGTAATGCAACACAAAGTGGGGTAACACCTCTTGCCTATCATTTTGAAAAGCCCATGATCGTGACAAATGTTGGAGGGCTTCCTTCGCTTGTGCCACATCTAAAATCCGGTTTAGTTTGTGAGCCACAGCCAACAGCAATTGCCGATGCAATACTGCATTTTTACAGGTTAGGTGAAGATTATTTTATTCCTCATCTTCGCGAGGAAAAGAAAAAATATAGCTGGGCGTTATTGGTAGAAGCCATATTGAATATGGCAAAGACTGTCCGTTAATGCTGAATAGCAGACAAGACCTCGAAGAGTGCGACGCAACAGACGATGATAGTAGTAATACAGATGACCTCATAATACCAATTCATGATTTATAGAAGCAAGGCTCCATTACGTATAGGATTGGCTGGTGGCGGCACGGATGTAAGTCCATATAGTGACTTGTATGGAGGTGCTATTTTGAACGCAACCATTTCGTTGTATGCACAAGCCACCATTGAGCCATTGGATGAAAACAAGATTATTCTTGAGGCGAATGACCGTTGTGAAATAGAAGAATTCCCGTTGGAAAACGTATTACCTACCAATGGCTGTTTAGACCTTTTAAAAGGTGTATATAATTGTATTCAAAAAGATTACGGCTCCATAAAAAATGGCTTTAAACTTTCAACGTTTGTTGATGCGCCCGCAGGTTCCGGACTTGGTACATCATCAACACTTGTAGTAGCTATCATTGGTGCCTTTGCAGAAATGCTGCGACTGCCATTGGGTGAATATGACATTGCTCATTATGCTTATGAAATTGAACGCAAACAATTAAACCTGGCGGGGGGAAAGCAAGACCAATATGCGGCTACTTTCGGCGGTGTAAATTTTATGGAATTTTATGATGGCGATAAAGTAATTGTAAATCCGCTTAGAATAAAACAACAATATTTATTTGAGCTGGAAAACAACCTTGTCTTATATTATACCGCTACAAACCGTGAATCGGCAAAGATTATTGAGCAACAAACAAAAAACGTAGTGTCCAAAGAGGCTGCACCAATTGAAGCAATGCACCAATTGAAACAACAGGCGCAAATGATGAAAGAAGCATTGTTGAAAGGAAGACTTCATGAGTTTGGAGAGATACTGGATTTTGGATATCAGCAGAAACGTAAAATGGCAGCAGGAATTTCTAACCCTTTGATGGAAGAAATTTATGAATCTGCAAAAAATGCGGGAGCTACAGGTGGTAAGATATCCGGCGCTGGCGGAGGCGGCTTTATGATATTTTATTGTCCTGCCAACACTAAGTACAAGGTTATTAAAAGCCTGGAGCGGTTTGGCGGCCAACATAAAAATTACAACTTTACGGAACATGGTTTAAAAACCTGGACTATATAATGGAAGGTAGAAATGATACAGCTATGGAAAAGATCAAAGAACTCATTCAGGAATCAATTGATGTAAAGCAAAAGGTTTTAGAAGATGAAAGTTTATTGCAAGTAACAAATGATATTGTTACGGTGATTGTGACCGCATTTAAAAACAATAACAGGATTTATTTTTGCGGCAATGGTGGCAGCGCCGCTGATGCCCAACACCTGGCTGCAGAGTTTTCCGGGCGTTTTTATTTAAATAGAAAAGCTTTACCAGCAGAAGCCCTGCATTGCAACACCTCCTACATTACGGCAGTGGCGAACGACTACAGTTATGATGCAATATATGCCCGCCTGATAGAAGGCATAGCAGTAAAAGGAGATGTATTAATTGGTTTGTCAACATCAGGAAACTCCGCAAATATTGTCAAAGCTTTTGAAGCTGCTAAGGCAATGAATGTTACAACCGTTGGCTTTACAGGCTTAAGTGGTGGCGTGATGAAACAATTAAGCGACTATCTAATCAATGTCCCATCAATGGTAACGCCACGCATACAAGAGAGCCATATTCTTATTGGACATATTATTTGCGAACTTGTGGAAGAGCAATATTTTAATCCAACCGATTAGTCTGTATTGTGTATATAAAAGAAGCTATTATACTGGCAGGAGGATTTGGAACGAGGCTTAGAAGCGAAGTGCCTGATGTACCCAAATGTATGGCGCCTGTTCATGGGCGGCCATTTATTTCCTTTGTAATAGATGCTTTGCGCATTCAGGGCATTGAAAGATTTATTTTTTCATTGGGGTACATGTCAGAGGTTATTGTTGCTTATTTAAAAGATCAATATCCCACGCTGGATTATACCGTAGTAATTGAAGAAGAGCCGCTAGGAACAGGTGGTGCCATTAAACAATCATTGACTAATGCCTTAACTGAAAATGTTTTAGTAGCAAATGGCGATACATTATTTAAAGTTGACCTCAATAAACTTTATACCGTTCATCATGCCAACAACGCCATTTGCACCCTTGCATTAAAGCCCATGACAAACTTTGATAGGTATGGCGTAGTGGAATTAAAAAGCAATGGACTTATTACTTCGTTTAAAGAGAAACAGTTCTACGAGGAAGGTCTTATTAACGGAGGTGTTTATTTAATTGACCGGGAAAAATTTCTAAAAACTTCTTTTCATAACAGTTTTTCATTTGAAAGAGGTTACCTGGAAAAATATGTAAAGGACGAATCCTTTTTTGGCTCCATACAAGATGGGTATTTTATAGATATTGGAATACCGGAAGACTATAAAAAAGCACAACAAGATTTAAAATCCCAATCGCTCGATCTGAAGAAAATAGATGAAACCTGGACACTTTTTCTGGATCGTGATGGGGTACTTAATCTTGAGCGTTTGGGCAAATACGTATTGCATTGGGGCGAATTTGTGTTTCTTGATGGCGTACCCGAATCAATCGACTCTTTGTCAAAGAGATTTGGAAGAATTATCATTATCAGCAACCAGCGAGGCGTTACCAAAAACTTGATGACGGAAGATGATTTGAAGAATATTCATAAAAAAATGTTGGTGCAAATTGAAGAAAATGGCGGTTGCATAGAAAAAATTTATTATTGTATAGAGAAAGAAGATACCTGTTTTAACAGGAAACCCAACCCCGGAATGGCGTTACAAGCAATCAGGGATTTCCCTGATATTGATTTTTCAAAATCTATAATGGTTGGCAATAAGCCAAGCGACATGCGATTCGGGCGTGCAGCAGGAATGTTTACCGTATTTGTTACTACAACCAATCCTGATCAGCCTTTCCCCCATACTGATATTGATCTGCGATTTAATTCGCTTTTAGCCTTTAACAGAGCTTTGGAATCTTGTGATAATATTTAAAATTTATTACCGTTCTTCAAGGGAACAAAACAACTCCTATCAGTGAAAAAATCTTTCATTTTTCTACTTTTATTGATCACATTTTTACACGATGCAGAAGCGCAGAGAATTGTTTTATCTGACTTAAAAATATTGCGCCAAAAAGAAGACTCTTTAAAAATATTGGCAAAGAATCTTATTGTTGATAGCCTTACAGAAAAAAGAATGCGAAATGACAGCTTGTTTGTACGTAGCCTTGTTCGCAGCCTGCAGGTAAAAAACTCTTTCTTCTACCCTTTCGATTCGGTAAAAGGTATTTCAAATGTGTATGCGCCTGATAGCAGCTTCCGCATATTTAGCTGGTCGCTTTCAATAGATGATTTTTATTCGAGGCAAAGAGGTGCTATTCAATATAAAACTGCTGATGGAAGTTTAAAACTAGTGCCATTAAGAGACTACTCTGAATTTACAGATAAGCCTACAGATTCTATACGTACAAAAGATAATTGGATTGGCGCTGTGTATTATAAGATCATCAAAAACCAATACAATGGTAAAAACTATTACACGTTATTTGGCTTTGATGATAATACGGTAAGAAGCAGTAAAAAATGGATTGATGTATTAACTTTTGATAGCCGTAACCTACCCCTCTTTGGTGGCACGTTTAGTTTTGAAAAGGACACCGCAAAGCGAAAGCCCCAAAGTCGTTATTTTATTGAGTATAAAAAAGAAGCAAGTTCGTATTTAAATTTTGACCCGGAGATGAATATGATACTCGTAGATCATTTTCACTCAGAAACGGAAGAACCAGAAAAAGCGTATACGCTTGTACCCGATGGAGATTATGAAGGCTTTGAATGGAAAGGGGGTAAATGGGTGCATGTGGACAAGGTCTTCAATCAAAAATTAGAAGATGGAGAGGCGCCCGTACCTGAACCATTATTGGATGCCAGGGGGAATGAGAATGAGGGTAAGCTTAACCAGCAATCTGATAAAAACAAACGTTCCAAATAATCTAAACTTCTTTAACCATATCAGCTTTCTAATCATCCAACTTCAACACAGCTAAGAACGCCTCCTGCGGTACTTCTACATTCCCAATCTGGCGCATGCGTTTCTTGCCTTCTTTTTGCTTTTCAAGTAATTTTCTTTTCCGGCTTATATCACCACCATAACATTTAGCAGTAACATCTTTTCGCATAGCCGATATATTTTCCCTGGCAATAACCTTTGCACCTACCGCAGCTTGAATGGCTATTTGAAACTGCTGGCGAGGCACCAACTCTTTTAATTTTTCACAAAGCTTACGGCCAAACTCCTGCGAACGGCCTCTGTGAATTAATGCGCTTAATGCATCAACTTTTTCGTTATTCAAAAGAATATCCATGCGCACTATATCAGCTTCACGGTATTCAATAGGATGATAATCGAAAGATGCATATCCACGGGTCTGACTTTTAAGCTTATCATAAAAATCAAAAACGATTTCCGTTAATGGCATTTCAAAAACTAATTCGACACGGGTTTGGGTTAAATAACTTTGATTAATTAAGATGCCTCTTTTGCCTAAACATAGGGTCATGATGTTTCCAATGTACTCAGGCTTTGAAATTATTTGTGCTTTAATGAAGGGCTCTTCTATTCGGTCCGTTTTAACCGGGTCAGGCATTTCTGCCGGATTGTTTACAATGATCTTTTCTCCCTTTGTAGTATATGCTATAAAGCTAACGTTCGGAACAGTAGTAATAACTGTTTGATTAAACTCACGCTCCAATCGCTCCTGGATAATTTCCATGTGTAACAACCCAAGAAATCCGCATCGAAAACCAAAACCAAGTGCCTGGGATGTTTCTAATTCAAAGGTTAAAGAAGCATCGTTTAGTTGCAATTTATCCATACAATCTCTTAGCTCCTCAAATTCATCAGTGTTTACAGGAAAAATTCCTGCAAATACCATTGGCTTTACTTCCTGGAAACCTTTAATGATCTCTTGCGTTGGATTTAAAGAATTTGTAATTGTATCCCCTACCTTAACTTCTTTTGCATTTTTAATACCTGTAATAATATAACCAACGTCCCCTGCTTTTACTTCATTTTTTGGCTCAGGCTTTAATTTTAAAATCCCTACTTCATCAGCTTCATACTCCTGATTAGTAGAAACAAATTTTACTTTATCGCCTTTCTTAATAGAACCATTTACAATACGATAATAAACAATAATACCCCGGAAGCTATTATACACAGAATCGAAGATCAGAGCTTGTAAAGGAGCATCAAGTGTGCCTTTAGGCGCTGGTATACGTTCAACAATCGCCTCCAAAACGCCTTCCACACCAATGCCAGTACGGCCACTTGCCAATAATATATCTTCCGGCTTACAACCAATAAGTTCAATGATCTGGTCTTTCACTTCTTCAATCATTGCACCATCCATATCAATTTTATTGATAACTGGTATAATCTCCAAATCGTTTTCAATAGCTAAATAAAGATTAGATATAGTCTGGGCCTGAATGCCCTGCGTGGCATCAACCAATAATAAAGCGCCTTCGCAAGCAGCTAACGCCCTGCTTACCTCGTAGCTAAAATCTACGTGCCCAGGGGTGTCAATTAAGTTTAAAATATATTTCTCTTCCTTATGAACATGATTAATTTGAATCGCATGGCTTTTGATCGTGATGCCTTTTTCTCTCTCCAGATCCATATCATCTAAAACCTGGTCCATCATATCCCTTTCACTGATGGTATTGGTTACTTGTAATAAACGATCAGCAAGGGTACTCTTTCCATGGTCTATATGTGCGATGATGCAAAAGTTGCGTATGTTCTTCATGTAAACTGTTCCTTCAATTTAAGAGCGCCAAAGGTAACAGATATTTCAACCTGCCTTTTGGTTATTGTTATTTATACAAGTTAAAAAACTGTCTTCCAATTTCTCTATAATTATATACGGATGAAGCCTTGGAAGCGATCATTTCAAGATCATAAGAATTGTATTCATTGTGTATTTTCTTTATTGCTTCCAGTAATTCTATCTCATTTCTCATTTCAACTAAAATTCCATTTTCATCGTTTATTGCTTCTTTTATACCCGCAACATCTGCAGATACAACCGGAAGCCCGCAACATAATGCTTCAACAATAACACAAGGAAAATTTTCATATAAACTAAATAGGACAAATACATTTGCAGACTTCATATAAGCAGCTACCTGCATATAGCTCTTTGTACCTAAAAGCTCAACATGGTCTGCAAGTTCAAAATCGTCTATATATTTTACTACTTGTTCGGTGTAAGGTCCTATCATCTGAAGCTTCCAATCCGTTCTACATTTTTTATACTCACTGAAAGCTTTAAAAATGCCAATAATGTTTTTTTGATTTGAAAAAGAGGAAACGTGTATGAAAGTAAAAGTTTCCTTCTTTTCTTTTGAAATATAAAACAAGTCTGTATCAACCGTATTATGGACAGTAGCAATTTCAGGTAAATCAAACTTTGTTAACAACAGCTCCCCAATAGTTTTAGAAACATTAGTAGCAAGTAATGCCCTTTTAAAAACGTTCCTTACTTGATTTTGATAAATGAAGCTCCTCTTAGAAAAGCTATCTGGTGCACCTTCCAGATATAAAGAAGTTTGTTCTGAAACTATGTAACCAATTTTATATTTCTTCTTTATCCATAAGGCTATATTACCTGCTTTCACGGGTATATGAACATGCACCAGTTTAGGTAGACCATGATCATTAAAATATTCCTTCAAAAATTTCAATGTCTGTTTGTAGTATAAATAGTTATACCTCAGTCTATCAAATGGTTTTATACCTGTCGGAATAAATTTACAATAGTGAATCAGCTCTTTAAGATTATTATCAGAATGAATTTCTGTTGAAGGTTCGTCAATCCGGACACTCTCACTCAGCTGAGGAAAGTGGCCAACCACTATCTTACAATACAAGGAAGTTGCCTGCGCATGCCGCTGTATAAAATCCCCGTTGAAGGGCTCAAATTTATTAGGGTACCATGAAGGAAGCCATAGTATGTACTCTTCCTTTGCCTTCATTTCAGTTGATTTAATAAAAAATGAAAATCCTTCTTTTGCGGCAAATTAAACTTCCAGAACTTGTAAGCAAATTTTCGGTTTATTATAAAGAGGTAGAAAAGAAAGACGAAAGAATAAGCTATGGTATTAGATATTGCTGCGCCGCGTATGGAATAAGCAGGAATTAGAATTAAGTCTGCAATAAGTATAATTATCAGGCATATTGACGAACCTAATAAATTATATTGGAACTTACCTAACCAGGAGCAATAGGCAGACAAATAAAGTACAAGAGAAAATAAAAAATAACCGGGCAACATTAAATAGAAGGGCTTTAAGCCTAAGCTGTAAGATGGATGAAGAAAATAGGCGTATATAATATTCGTTATAAATATTGTTGCTATTAGTATGAGCATATTTATGAAAATGGCAACTTTAAATAATGCAGGCATTTTCTCCTTATCTATTCTTTTGAGTTTACTCATAATAAGGAAGGCTAGTATGCCGGGCACTATCCACATTAAATTGGCAAATTTATTTGCCTGGGCATAAATGCCAACCTCAAATTCAGAGTGGTACTTTTTTAGCAGATAAAAATCAATTCTATAAGCAATAAACTGAATAAAGTTTGTAACCATTACAACCAGGGAGAGCTTTAATGCATTAAAAAAAAACTTCCATGGAATTTGCTGGTATAAAGGTTTTTGCACCCATATATGAAATATAGACGCTAGTAATATACCCTGAATAAAAGTTTGCAAACAAATAATATAAAGTATTGTGTAGTAAGATATATTGAATTGCTTTTTTATAAAGAGCAATAGCAGAAAAAACAATATTGCCTGAACAAGCAATAAGATGTTAGCAATTCTTGATTTATCTAAAGAGTAAAACAGGCTGGTATACCTCTCAGTTAAAATAAGGCCAACGAAGTAAAATGCCTCTAAAAATACAGGCGTCTCTCCATCTAAGGATAGTATGGTTTTTCCTTGCACACTAATAAATATCCCTTCGATTATCAGGAATAAAAAAATTTGAAATATGGCAGTTGCCCAAAAGAAATAAAGAGCTTCTTTTATATTCCACTTGTGATTAGTTAAAGAGTGAACCATAATACCATCTACTCCTAACCCGGTAACTACACTAATTATAGCTGCATTAATAATGAACAGTGACAGGTTACCCCAGTCAGATGGGAGTAAAATATTAGCTATAATAATTCCCGCGATGAATGTAATAACTGTATAAAGGCCCCTGTATATAGCGGACTGTAACATACTTAAAACAGATCCTATTTCTGGTTTTAGAGTTTAAGAAAATAATCAAAGAATTTTAATCTGCAAAAACTCTCTCCGGTTTATATAGTAATAGAAAAGAAAGTAAAGTATAGGTGCAAAACTCACAAGTCGGAATAAAGCAATATCTGATACGATCCCCACAATTGCAAAAATTAAAATAAGGACCATGCCTACATACATGAGATCATCATCAATGGCGCAAACAACTTTTAAATGATAGGTTCTAGCATCCTGGTATTCCAACTCCAATGGTTTTGTGATGTGAAAGCCATCGGTGGCTACAAGGCTTATATTTTTCTGTGAAAGTGGAATGAGTACAGGCTTATCCTTAATTAAGGTATGTATTTCTTTGCCATTTATAATTATCCGGATATTAAGATAGTTCATCAATAAATGGCTTTTCCGCGTTATTACTAAATGGTATCTGGGTCCTGATTTTATCTTTTTAAGGCTTGAATAATTTTTATAAAATCTGCACCCTCCAAAGAAGCACCACCAACTAAGCCTCCATCAACATCAGGGCTCCCAAACAATTCAGCAGCGTTATTTGCTTTCACACTTCCCCCATATAGAATGGAAATCTGTTCAGCCAGCTGGGCACCATATTTATTAGCAATTACAGATCGTATATGATGATGCATTTCCTGCGCTTGCCCGGTTGTAGCTGTTTTGCCCGTTCCTATTGCCCAGATCGGTTCATAAGCAATAACTACGTTCTTTATTTCTTTTTCAGTCAAATGAAATAGCGATTCCTGAAGCTGTATTTCAACGAAACTATTTTGCTCCTCTTTTTCTCTTACAGGCAAAGACTCGCCACAACAAAATATAGGCGTCAGGAAATTTTCGAGACAAATACTTACTTTATCTGCAAGCATTTTATTTGATTCAGCAAAATACTCCCTTCGTTCACTGTGCCCTACAACACAATACCTGATACCAATTGATTCAAGCATTCCTGCAGAAGTTTCTCCCGTATAAGCACCCGCTTTTTTATCATGGCAATTTTGAGCCGCGATATGATAATTTTCGGAGTTTGCTACTACGCTGTTAGCCATTATAAGATATGGAAACGGAATGGCGAAAATCGCAAGCTGACTGTCTGTTAAATTAATCCTTGCATTTAATACTTCATTCAATAAAGCTTCTCCTTGCTGGTAAGTTAAATTCATCTTCCAATTGGCCGCTGCAATTTGATTTCTCATAGTTGGTTTTAATAATGGTCAAAGATATGTTTCAAAACAAGTTTTTCTGATTCTCTAATATTTTCTTTTTTTAATGCTTTCCAGTTTGCAATGTCTGCTATTGCTTTATCAAAATCATAGCGCTCAACTCCATCACTTCCCCATGAAAAACTTGGAATATATTTTGGCGTTAATCCATTGCCTAACACATGTGTACATGCACCTACAATAGTACCTGTATTAATGGATGTATTGATTGCTGTTCGTGAATAATCGCCCATTAGCACACCACACTTGCGGCCTGCATTAACAGAGCCGCTGGGTGTCCATACCATAATATCAGAGGCTGTATTTTTAATGTTGGAGCAGGAAGTGCCTGCACCAAAATTGCACCATTCTCCTATCACCGCATCTCCCAGGTAACCATCGTGTGCCTTATTGGAATAGCCAAAGAAGACAGTATTCTTTATCTCTCCCCCTGCGATACAGCCCGGCCCAATGGTAGTTGCGCCATAAATCTTTGTTCCCATTTTTATAGTTGAACCTTCACTTATTGACAATGGCCCCCGAAGCATTGAGCCTTCCATTACCAAAGTATCTTTAGCTATATAAATCGGGCCTTCGGAGGCATTTAAAAAACAATGCTCCACCACGGCTCCTTTTTCAATAAATATTTTAGAAGCATTTATGAGTTTATTAGTTGAAGAAATAAGTTGGGCTTTTTTTCTTTTAATAAGCTGCTCATAATCCTCCTCTATTGCCCATGCATTTATTTTAATAATGTCCCATGGGTATTTGATCTCTTTCAATTCCTGATCAATGTCTATTGCTTTTTTTACTTTGATTTTATGCGCATCTAAAATTTCTTTTTTTGAAATGCAGTACACTATACTTTCCTTCCCGGGCAGTGATAAAAATTCGCCGGGCTTCAACTTTTTTACCTGCTTTACAAGTTTGGCTGTTGGAAGTATATTGCCATGTATCAAATAAATTATATCCTTCCCGATAGTATCGTCAATATGAATCGCTCTTTCAACGTCTTTATAATCATTCTCATGCCTGTCGCAAGATGGCATGTCCAAAAGCATCTCCCATTTTTCCCGAATGGTAAGTATTCCAACTCTTACATCCTGTACTTTCCGGGTAAGCGTAAAAGGAAATAAGTTTTCAGGCTGGCAAAATTCTTCTGTAAAAACAATTTTTTTCATACCAAAATTTTTGAAGGAGTATAAAAATAAAAATCCCGCTATTGAGCGGGATAATATTGTTGAAGTTTATAGATAATTATTTCTTGGCGTATTTTTTATTAAACTTATCAATACGTCCTGCTGTATCTACCAACACATTTTTGCCGGTAAAGAATGGATGAGACATGCTGCTAATTTCCAGTTTCACCAATGGGTATTCATTTCCATCTTCCCATTTGATCTTTTCTTTTGTGTTAGCTGTAGAACGGCTTAAAAAGCTATGGCCGTTACTCATATCCTTAAACACCACGTATTTGTAATTCTCAGGATGAATGCCTTCTTTCATTGTATATAATTTAATAACTTGAGGTAAAGCTAATTGAGGCGCAAAACTAGGGTAAAAAAATCTTTTGGCCAAAACATCAGGTTGTTAATTTAGCTACGCATATTTATATACTGAAGTGGAAGATTCAGGTTTGACGCCTTGCAAAGACTAATTACTTCCTGAAGGTCATCAATTTTTTTTCCTGTAACTCTTATAAGATCATCCATAATTTGTACCTGCACTTTTAAACCTGCATCTTTTATAAGCTTCACCACTTTTTTGGCATCATCCTGCTTTAAACCATTGTGCACAGGTACTTCTTTCTTTACCACCTTACCACTCTGAAAAGGTTCTTTAGATGTATCAAGTGCTGCCGGATCAATGCCTTGCTTCATAGACCGGCTAATTAAAACATCCACTAACTGGCGCATTTTCATATCATCTCCGGCCTGTATATCTATTTTTGAATCTTTTTTATTCAAGTCAATTTCAACGGGCGAATCTTTAAAATCGAAACGGTTAGCAACTTCTTTTTTAGTTACGTTTAGGGCATTGTCCAACAACTGCATATCTACCTTGCTAACAATATCAAAAGACGGCATAATAGGATTTTAAAAATGAACCGGAATACGATTACGATTGCAGATTTACGATTTTTATTGCGAATACCATGGACTTTGGTATTACAACTTGCTGATTTTTTCGATACCGGCTATAGTATTTCATAGCATCACCTGTTGCGTCGCAATCCGTTCATCTTCCTTATAAAATGGAATAATAGGTACTAGTACCGGATGCGTTAAGCCGGCAAGCTCCAATAGCTCTTTAATGTATTTATTGCTTTGCTCATATTGAAATGTGGAAGCAATGTTTTATTGTTCCTTTTATATCGATCTAAAATGCCTATTGCATATGTGGGCAGTTTTATCAGCGAGTCAGAACTCGTTTTAATTGAACGCACTGACAGGTAATATTGACCATTGTTGATCCTGACATTATTTTTCTTTAGTTCTTTAAGATCAGAAAAACGCAAAGCAACCGTGCATCCAAATACAAAAAAGTCCTTTACTTCTCTTAAACGTGGGGTAAGTGTTTGCTCAAATGCCTTGTCATAAATTAAATAGTTTAGCTCTTCAGGCATCAAGGGATAAATAGCGATCTCTTCTTTTCGGGTATAGAACTGCTTATGAAATTGCCCTACACCAAGTGCCAGGTCTTTATTCAAATAATTAAAGAACACCTTAATATTCTTTATGTTTTGACCTATGTAATTATCAAAGTAGCCGCACCCATAGAGGTAATCTGTGAAGCCGATATGAAATTTTTTCCAGTAGTTCTTTTCTCTTTCCATTTCACGCTGATTTAAATACCGTTCCTGTTTTATACGAAGTATAATACTTGCTTTGGAGCAAAACCTTGCAAGTACTTTCTTAGTATTGTGGTAATTAATAATGGTTGCCAACGAAATTCTTTTCCCATTAGGTTGAAGGCGCCTGCCCTTTTCGCTATCAGAAATGAAGCGATCAAAAAGAGTAACAAAACAATACTCCTTGTTTTTTTTAATAGATGCCATACAAATAATTTTTTCTATCTCTAACGTAATATTTGTGGCTCCAATATGGCATAAAGCATAAGTTTTATACCATTATTTTTGCTTTACAGTTCTTTGATAAGTTATACTGGTTAACGATTTAACGATTTTGGATTACTATCCCTTCGGGATGCTGATGCCGGGAAGGCATGGCTTTGCATCTCAGGGAGGCTGGGCAAGTGGCGGAAGCAGTTCTTCTTTACCTTCTTCCTTAAGTGTAAACAGCCGCAACGGTAATATTCCTCCAGAGTATAAAGCAAGTGGACAAATAGAATTTACTCAAGGCTTCGAAAGTGGTGTTAATGATGGCTTTGATGCTTATATAACTCAGGGAAATGGCAGTGGGGATGGTAGTGGTGTTGACGGTGTTGCAGGTGCATATCGTTATGGCTTTAATGGAAAGGAGAATGATAATGAAGTAAAGGGTGAAGGGAATAGTTTAGATTTTGGGGCTAGGGTTTATGACCCAAGAATTGGACGATGGTTGAGTGTCGACCCTTTGTCCTCTAAATTTCCAAATGAAACTCCATATAGTTTTGCGGCGTGTAATCCAATTAGGCTTATAGATGCAGACGGACGAGCTGCTTCTGATCCTCCTTTTTGGATATGGTTCCGAGAGACTGTACTTTATGGAAATAGAATGATGACAAATGGTGCTTTTCAACGAGCTGCGGATGCATATGGAGTGCCCTCTACAGCTCCTTATTTGCCAAGGCTAGGAAGAATATTTGAAGATGGGGTTTTGCGTTCGGCAGAAAAAACGAGTATGAAAAAACCTATCTACCCTTATCCCGTAACGTCTCCTAACACACATTTTATACCGGATGCTATTGAAAACCATACACACAGTATAGTAGATGGCTGGGGTAAAACGGAAGCTACAAAAACAACCTATGATTTTAAAGACGCAATTATAACGGATGCGAAATTTACAACGGAAAGTAAACTGCGGTTAACCGATCAGATAACGGGCTTTATAGATTATTTGTCTGATCAACGAGGGGTTTCAGTAAATGGTGTAGCTACGGGGGAAAAAAACTCTGATTATGGTATGGCAACATTGATTTTCGCAACTCCTTCAAACGTTGCAATCGGACAAGATGTTATTGATTATGCTAAGCAAAAGAATGTAAATATTTATCAGAGGGTTGCAATACAGGCGACATCAGTTGGTCAAACTTATAGTGGTGATCAAAGTGAGCAAAGTGCGATAAATAATAATAAGTTGAAAATATCTGAAGCTTTTTCTGTATTTACTGCCCCTTCAAAAAACAACAAGATAGATCGTTCAAAAGTCACCAGCGCAGGGGGACAAGGAAATGGTGATAGTGTAAATATCAAATGGAGCCAAAAATAGATGAAAAGTAAATTTTATTTAAGTTCTATTTTTGTTTTTTTGCTATTGAACTCATGCAAAGAAGCTGGTAATGATACAAGCAAGAATTTCAAAAATGCAAATTCAATGAAAGAGGAAAAAAGCTTTTTTATTACCGATGTAAAAAATGCTCGACACGAAGTCTTCAGGATAACACCAGAAATAGTTGAAAAAATGAAGATAGAAGGCAAAATGTCTTTTTGTGACAGCGTTTACGAGAAGTATAATCTTAATGCTTTTAAGCTTGAAGATGGGAAGGTTATAGTGCAAGAATCAAACAAGTATGCATTATATCCTTCCATTGACGTTTTATTAGATGTATTGAAAGGTTACACTGGACCCCATAAAAAAGAATTCTTAGATGGAAGGAATCCATTCGGTAAGAATTTTCCGGTTGAAGTAGATCATATTATAAGTAAGATGCTTCGGGATTTTGGTATCAACTTGGATATGAGCAAAAGGGATATTTTGAAAAAATTAGATAGTGTAATTGTGAAAAATCGGGATAACGATTTTTTGGATAGAAATCTATTGGGATTTATTGCCCTCATTGGTAAATATAATATTGAAGAATTTGGGGGTAAGTGGGAAATGGAACTTGCGGATGATCGGCGAACTTGGAACCCTAGCATTCTTATAAATAATCAAAAAGTGTACTTTGTAAGTTATATTTGGGAGGACTTTTTAGATTATAGGGTAAACAATCCAGCTACTGAGGTATTTGAAACAGTCGGAGATGTTATTCGTTATAACATTTTTGGAAGCCGTCTTTAAGCCCCCCTGGTATTTTAGATAATAAATAATTAACTGTTGTCCTGAGCTACAAGCTCAGGACATTTCTTCTTTACCTTTAGCGGGGCGAGAAAAAGTACGAGCTTTCCAATCACTTAGGTATTGTACTTACTACCATTAGTGATAAAAAATGGGGGGTGCTTCTACTACTAACAGTTCTTTGATTGATTATTATACGGCAGATGTACGTTCTGCACAAGGGATATTTTAAGAACTAAGTATGAAGATAAATCAGTAAATAAAATTGTAGAGGATTTGAAAAATGTAGCTGCATTTAGATAGCAAGGCACAAGATGCCAACACTCATCGCCTACACTTCAATCCTGCGCCAGTGGTGGTTTAAAAAATAAACAGGCTTATGCCTTTTAAATAAAAAAAACCGCTGGCTTTAACACCAACGGCTTTAATTGCTTATCTACTTACCTGTGCTCCAATCATCTTATTAGGTTCTTCTTATTTAGAAGAGATTCGAAACACTTATAATAATTCTCCGTCCGCTCTTGATACTCGTTATTGTCTTTTGTTGGTTTAGCATTAAACCATAAAACTTGGAAAGCTGTATTTGCAACTCTTTTGTCTTTAAACTCTACATAAGCTTCTACTCTTTGTCCCCCACAAGGAATACCACCAATCAAGTAACGTAAACTATCCCAAGGAGCATCGTAATCATTTAGCCTGCCAGTTTTAATAACTAAATTTTCTTTGGCCAGGGCCCTCAAGATGGAGTCTTTTGTTATTCCATTGGCTGTATAAACTGGCGTATTCGAAGTAAATGAGTACTCCCCATGTATTCCATGAGGTGCAGGAGCTTTAATCCCTTTGCAGCAATACAACTTAACAACAATAAAAATCGAAAAAGCTGCGGCAGTAAATATTTTTAAGCGATGATACATTAATCAGATGGATTTTCTTTTTTACTAGAACCTTTCGGGTTTTGTGTTCCCTTTGGCAAAGCTTTAGTATCTGCCCAAGATGGATGATGTCCGTGCATGGTTGTTTTACTTTTAGCATCAACACCTATTTGTTTTGAACCTGGAACAGCACTACCAATAAATTTACTCTCTGCGCCATCATTAACCATAAAATAATTTGCCTTAGAGTTAGGGTCTGCGGATAATTCTGAACCTTGAAAAGCGTCTAAATCCACCGTAAATTCAATATTGACCTTTAATCGTTGCTTTACAGCTGAAGGGTCTTTATAACTACCTTCTTTATTCTTAGCTAAACCATTATTGTAAGTATCAATAATAGCGTTTTGTTCACCTACGTAATCAACTATTGCTTGTGAAAAACCTCTTTGATATGCCGCCCCCATACTTGAAGTAACAAACTTGATACTTTCAGTGATATTTCCACTTGCATCTCTTTCAAGGTTATTTATAATATCAGAAGCTTCTATTTTACCCAAATTGTATCCTGCCAAACGTCTTGTTGCTGGATCCATGGAACTACTGTTTCCTATAACTGGATCTCCTTGACCAAAAACAACACCTGATGGACCACCTAGAGACCCGTCATAAAATCTTGATTTCTTATCTCCTATTTGGCTTTGAGCTCTTGAAACCCAATTCTTGCCCCAGTGTTTCTCTTTCCCTCCACAGCAAGCCGCCGTAGGAAACCCATAATATCCATTAATAAATATTACAACTTTTCCATCGGGGTCAACTGCGTTTAGTGATGAGTTCATTGCAAATGAATACGGGCTTACATTAGGAAACATAGCTCCTTTGGCATCAGGTTTAAATGTTCTGCCTATTCTAGTGTCAAGCCCTCTATCTCCCAAGTCATAAGCATTACCCTCACCATATATCTCGTCTAATTTCTCCTTGCCATTAAACCCGTACCGATAGAATCCTTCACTACCATCCACACCATTACCACCTCCATTGCCTCCATCATTAGTGATGTAAGCTGTAAACTCATCACCAATCTCACTTTCAAAGCCCTCTGTAAATTCTATGGAAAGGGAGGCTTTGTACTCCAGTGGTATATTGCCGCTTCTGCTATTATAAGATATGCTTTGGGGCAATGTGCTGCTGCTTCCACAACTTACCCAGCCAGCACCCTGGCTATAGCCATGCCTTCCCGGCATCAGCATCCCGAAGGGGTAATAGTCCTGTGCAGAACGCACATCTGCCGTATAATAATCAATCAAAGAACTGTTGGCGGCAGAAGCAACACCCCATTTTTTATCACTAATGGTGGTAAGCACATTTCCTAAATGATTGGAAAGTTCATACTGCTTTTCGCCTCGGCTAAAGTTAAGGATACTGTCTGGAATATAAGCTGCTTTTACATCTACTTTTCTGACTAGTATACCTATCCTGCTGCTTCCATATAAGTGTTGCTCACTCATATTCAATGGGTAGCCCGTTAAATCAGCACCGGTTCCACTGCTTTGGTAAGTAGCCATTACATTGCCTGAGGCATCACGTACATACCAGGTATAGCTCATACTTCCTCCACTTGCCTGCACGCCCTTGCTTATACGGTTGCCCCCTGCATCATAGCTATAGCTTATGGTTGTACCATTTGCTTTTATAATCTTGTTTATCTTTCCATACACTGTCCATTCAATTGTGCTAATACCTGCTGCATTATCACCAACCAGGTTACCAATAGAATCATAACTAAAGTTGCCCACTAACTGGTTGTCTATGTCTTCTGCATATTGCGGCGAAGCCACACTATCCCTTACATGATTTAGGCGATTGTTTTGTAAATGGCCCAGGCCATCCCTGTTATACTGATAGGTCATGCTATCCATAGATAGCTTAGTACCGTGGCCCTGGCGCAGGTATTTTAATATATTGCCATTGGCATCATAGCTAATGCGTTCTTTATAGTCGTTGATTGCCGTAAGGCTGCTCCACTCATTGGTTCCCTGGTTTAGCCCCCTAAAAGCATCCATAGCTTTAATGCGGTTAAGCTGATCGTAGGTATAGCTATAGAGCAAAGGATCATTGAGCTTGGCAATATTTACTGCCATGCTGCTGATGTTGCCATTATATAATGGCTTATAGCTGCCCCCAAGGTATGCACTGCTGCCGGGAAAAGGATAAGCGCCACTGATTGAAGCGTAATCTCCTGTGAAGTAGTTCAGACTAAAGCCATAGGCATCTCGGGCAATAAATTGACCCTGGCTGTTTAATTTGCCATCTTCCCCTATATCAAAGCCCGCATTAAGACTTGTGCTGTTCACTCCTTTAAGCCATCCTTGTAATGTATAGGCATAATCAAGGCCCTGAACGGTTTGCTGACCGATAAGCGTTCTTGCCAGTGGCCCATGCTTATAATATTCATAACGGGCATCCAGCTCCCAATGAATAGAATCATAAGAAGTCTGAACCTGCACCAATTTGTTTTCAGCATCATAAACATACCTGTGATAAAACTGGTCGGCTTTATTTGGCTGGTAGGCAACACTATTTACTTTTCCGCTAATGAGGTCGTAACGATAAACTAATTTTTTAAATCTGTTTCCGTTTTCATTCATCACATTTTTTACTGCTGCAAAAGAACTGCTTCCATAATCCTGAACAAGCGTATCTACATTACCGTGTATATCGTAACTATAGAAACTTGCCTGGTTATATTGCAGGGAGCTTCCGCCTTTACTAAAACTGGTATAAGATACACGGTTGCGTAAGTTATGTTGCACCAGTGGGGTGCCTCCTGTTTCACTAAAACCGCTGTATGGTAAATCATAAACCGTTTCGGTGATCTGCTCTTTATTGGCTGCAGAATTAGCAAGCCAACTATGGAGCAGCGACTGACTGCGAGTTATATTATTAGATACAGGTGCGCTTGTCGCATTGGCTATCTGCCCTACTTCTGTAATGCGGCCCAAATGATCGTATAAAGTATAGCTGTACTGCTTTCCGTTTTCTATAGCGCTTATTGTTTTTTGCTTAGCATTTTGCGAGAGCACAAGACGGCCAAGTCGGTCATACCAAAATTCGGATTTTTCCCCATTAGGACTATATTGCTCTACTACCTGGCTTAAAGAATTATAATGATAAAGGGTTGCCAGCTTATGATCCGGAGCAGGCGCTGCAAAAGGCTGCCATGTGAAGCCGCTTAGCGTGCCCGATTGCTGGCTATAAACATCTTTTATCAGGTTGCCTTCTGCATAGGTAAGTGTTGACCAAAATACCAGGCCAAAGCTGGCTGTAGGCAACTGGCAAACATTAAAAGCATTCTGCCTCCTTACTTAACCAAATCCGCAAGCTTTAACTACCTCCACCTGCTTTTACCCTGTTCAATTCATCATCTGCACCACCATTCTTTCTTTGTCTTTGGTCTTTGATTGGTTTGCCAAAACGGTAGGAGAATGTAAGAGTGCCTACACGGCTGTCTCTTCTGTTTGTAAAATAAGCTTCAGTGCTTTGAAAGTTAATATTGCCTTTTGCATAGTTGGTATAAAAAAGATCGCGGACATTTAATCTTACTGTTCCTTTTCCTTTTATTATTTGCTTGCTTACGCCTGCAGAAGCCTGCCCCATTGGTTGAATTAATATCTGGCCTTCAATTCCTTTAGTTCTATACCAGCCACTAAGTTCTGCGCTCCAGCCCTTATTGAATTTGAATTGGTTATTAACGTTCAACATAAGATTCGTTGCAGCAATATTCAAATCTTCGCCATTCAGCAACCCTGTAAACTTGTTGTAGTTTAAGTTTGTATAAAATATACCCGTCCACCATTTTTTAATAGGCACTTGTGCGCTTAAAGAAATACCTGCTGAATTTCTTTTACCAATATTTCCCCTCTGTACTAATGTGGCCAGGCTATCATTACCATTTAAGCTTCTTGTCTGGCTGAAAGTTTCAGCCATCATATTTTTCGTAATTCCATAATTCAAAGTGGTGGTCAAAATGCTTTTAAAAGTATGTGTCATTTCCACATTGTTAGAGTATTGAGGTCTTCAACATTAATAACAGTGCGATCTATTTTTTGCTCAATAAAAGGCCTGCTTGCAGTTACTGTTATTGCTGCCATTCCTTTTGGTACAGGGATCAATTCAATCGTTTTTAAAATAATTGCAGTGCGTAAGTCAGAAATTTCTGCTTCTTCCGAATATTTCTTTGTATGACCAACTGCTGTAACAGGAACCAAATACTTACCTGAGGGCACGTTAATAAATTCAAAAGCTCCGGTTTTGCTGGCTGCTGAAAATTTTATTTCAGAAGAATCCCCGGCCTTTAACAACGATATAGTTGCAGATTCGATAACTTTTTTATTCCCGTCAATTACGGCCCCACTAATTTTTCCGTTTTTTGTCTGTGCCTGGCTTGCAAAAGTGCCAAAGGTCAAAATGCTGAAAAGGGTTAAAATCTTTTTAATAATATAATAGTTAGTACCTGTTGTTCTAAATTTCATCACAAACCTAGGTACTATGTTTTGAAAACTACCTTGCATTTATTCCTAACGGTTGTTTATGGTGATGACCGGTTATTAAATAATTTTTAATGTGACGTGTTGAGATGTACCTCGTTACATTTTTTTATTTATTTGGGATGAGAGGTAAAAAACCGCTTAGAAAGGTGGTTGCATTGTTATCAGGTAGAACCCTGTCTGTATCTTGCGCTAAATTTTTCGATGTTAATTGATTTTCGTTCTGACACCGTCACCCGTCCCTCTCCGGGCATGCTGGATTCGATGATGAATGCACCAGTGGGAGATGATGTTTTAGGAGATGACCCTTCTGTAATAGAACTAGAGGAATATTCCGCTCAATTATTTGAAATGGAATCGGCCCTGTTTTGCCCTTCCGGAACAATGACCAACCAGATCGCAATTAAATGCCTTACGCAACCGGGCGATGAAGTAATATGTGATGGCAGTTCACATATTTATCAATATGAAGGCGGCGGCATTGCATTTAATTCAGGAGCCTCTGTTCAGCTACTTACAGGACAACAGGGCCGGATCAATGCAGCCCAGGTAAAATCAGCCATTAATACTGATGATGTGTATAAAGCAAATACCAGTCTTGTAAGTATTGAAAATACTGCCAACCGGGGTGGCGGAAGCTGTTATGAGTTTGAGGAGATAAAAGGGATACGAGGTATTTGTGATGAACATAATCTTTCATTACATCTTGATGGTGCCCGGCTTTTTAATGCTTTGATTGCAAAAAACGAAGAGGCAAAAGAGTATGGAAGAACTTTTCACAGCATTTCAATTTGCCTTAGCAAAGGACTTGGAGCACCTGTAGGAAGTGTTTTATTAGGCAGTAAATCATTTATAAAAAAAGCCAGGCGAATTCGAAAAGTTTTTGGAGGAGGTATGAGACAGGCAGGATACATGGCTGCTGCTGGTTTATATGCTTTGCAAAACAACATAGCACGCCTGCGGATAGACCATGATCATGCAAAAATTATCGAAAATGCACTGCACCAAAAAGGCTTAGATGTTTTACCTGTGGAAACCAACATCATTATATTCAATGCTCCCGCACCATACAAGCCAACTGATATTGTGGCGATGCTCAAAGAACATAATATACTTGCGTACGCTATATCAGCTACTCAAGTGAGGTTTGTGGTGCATTTAGACATCACTCCGAAAATGATTGATCAGACAATTTCAACAATTAAAAATTTTTAAATGTTCCCCCACGTTAATCCCACAACTACGCCATCCTGGAGAATTATTGAAAAGCATGCGCAGCGATTGAAAAATACCTCTATAAAAGAACTTTTTAAGGCAGATCCTGAAAGATTTAAAAAATGGAGCTTCCTGCTCAATGATACTCTTTATGATTTGTCTAAAAACCTACTTGACGAAGAAGCATTACGATCATTATTAAATCTTGCAGAAGATTGTAAGCTAAAAGTTGCTATCAATGCCATGTTTAATGGAGATCTTATCAACGAAACGGAAAACAGGGCTGTACTGCATGTGGCATTAAGAAATTTTTCTAATGAACCTGTATATACTTCAGGGAAAAACATAATGGAAGATGTGAACAAAGTGCGTCAGCACATGCATGGCTTTACGCAACAAATCCATAACGGTGATTGGAAAGGCTTTACCGGAAAAAAAATAAAATGCATTGTAAATATTGGTATCGGCGGAAGCGATCTGGGGCCATTAATGGTAACCGAAGCACTGAAACCTTACTGGAAAGAAGGCATACATACTCATTTTATTTCTAACATTGATGGTACACACATAGCTGAATTATTAAAAAAAATAAATCCTGAAGAAACCCTTTTTTTAATTGCATCAAAAACCTTTACTACTCAGGAAACAATGACTAATGCGCATACTGCAAGACGGTGGTTTTTGAATGCTGCTAAAGATGAAGGTCATATTGCTAAACATTTCGTTGCGCTTTCAACTAATGAAAAGGAAGTAACAAAATTTGGGATTGATAAAAACAACATGTTCGAGTTTTGGGATTGGGTTGGTGGCCGTTATTCGCTTTGGAGTGCTATTGGGCTTTCCATTGCGCTTACAATTGGCTATGAGAATTTTGAACAATTGTTGAAAGGCGCTCATGCTATGGACCAGCATTTCAACGTTACAGAATTTGATAAAAATATTCCTGTATTACTGGCACTAATAAGCTGTTGGTATATAAACTTTTTTGGTGCCCAAAGTGAAGCCATCCTTCCTTATGACCAATACCTCCACAGGTTTGCTGCTTATTTTCAACAAGGCAATATGGAAAGTAATGGAAAGAGTGTAGATAGAAATGGTGAAGAAGTAAATTATGCAACCGGCCCCATCATCTGGGGCGAACCTGGCACTAATGGCCAACATGCTTTTTACCAGTTAATTCACCAGGGCACAAGTTTAATACCTTCTGATTTCATCGCTCCTGCAAAATCACATAATTCAATCGGAGACCACCACGAAAAATTACTTTCTAATTTTTTTGCACAAACTGAAGCTTTGATGAATGGCAAGGAAGATCAGGAAGTGGAGAATGAATTATTATCAGCAGAGAAAACAGTTGATGAAGTAGCAAGGCTCGCACCATATAAAATTTTCGCCGGAAACAAACCAACAAATTCTATCCTGATGAAAAAGATCACACCTTTTTCACTTGGTGAATTGATTGCTTTGTATGAGCATAAAATTTTTGTGCAGGGTGTTATCTGGAACATCTTCAGCTTTGACCAATGGGGTGTTGAACTAGGAAAACAGCTTGCAAATAATATCTTGCCTGAATTAAAGAACCATGAGCAGGTAAACAGTCATGATTCTTCAACCAATGGTTTGATAAATGCATTTAAAGAAATGAGAAGATAAGAGTGTATATCTGATAATTCTATGTGCAAGCGTCAATTATTCAACTTTACTTAGAAGTTGTAAAATTCACAATTTAATTACCAGGGATCTTCCGCAAGAAAAGATTGAAGCAAAAAAAATCCCCAAAATGGGGATATAACATTTTCTATTTTTTGATTACCACTTATCCACTTCTTCCGAAGAAGCAGAGGCAGTAGTTGGTATGCTTGTATTGCTTGCCATTACCAAAGGTTCAGGGGTTTCAAGCCTTTCTTCAGCTTCTGATTCTGCAACTACCGGTTCTTGTTCTTGGGCAGTTACACCATTTTCGCTGGAAGTATAGGAATCTCCTCCATTGTATCCTTCGCCGTCATCATCATGGTTGTAAGCATCGAAATCAAAATCAGGCATTAAGTCTGTCTTTACATAATCAACAGCTTCGCCTAAAGCTTTAATAAATTTATTGAAGTCCTCTTTATACAAGAAAATTTTGTGTCTGTCATAACCATTGTCATTAAAGCGTTTACGGCTCTCTGTAATGGTTAGGTAATAATCGTTACCGCGGGTAGCTCTTACATCAAAGAAATACGTTCTACGCTTTCCAGCCCTGATACGTTTGCTGTAAATGCTTTCCATTTTCTTGTCATTGTTTTCGTACGCCACAGTTTTAGTTTTTACAGTTAAATTGAAATGTTTTGGTTTTGTAATGCTTACAAATATAATTATGTTTTTTCAACAGCCAAATTTGAAGAATTTTTATTATTATGGTCATGTAACTGCTGGCGAATGTGCATTTCAGTATACAGTCCTCCCTTTGATAATAGTTGTTCGTGTGTGCCTTCTTCCACTATTTTGCCATCATCTAACACAATAATTTTATCAAAATTAAAAAGGCTAAATATGCGATGCGTAATAACAATAGCGGTTTTAGATTTCAAATATTCATCAAGATTTTGAAGGATTTGCTTCTCAGTTTTTGCATCTACTGCGCTTAAGGCATCATCTAAAATAATGATCGGTGCTTCTTTCATAAGAGCCCTTGCTATAGAAACACGCTGTTTCTGACCACCGCTTAGTGTTACACCTCTTTCTCCTACTATTGTCTCATATTTCTTTTGAAAGCCGTCTATCTCTTTATCTACTACAGCTAGATAGGCCGCACGACGAATTTTATCAGGATCAGTATTAAATGAACCAAAAGCAATATTATTTCCAACAGTATCGCTAAACAAAAAGCCGTCCTGGGGTACATAACTTATATTCCACCGAAGCTGGGTAAGTGCAAGATTTTTAATGTCCTGACTATCCAGCAATATGTTTCCTGAACTAACATCATACATTCTTAAAAGCAATTGGGCAATGGTGCTCTTACCGCTTCCCGTTCTTCCTATAATGGCTATTTTCTCACCAGGCCTAACAGTCAGGGTAAAGTCTTTTATAGCATGGATGTTTGTGTGAGGGTAAATGAAATTTACTTTTTCAAAATGAATTTTCCCTTTTAAAACGTCTTTGTTTCTTTTGCCATTGTCTGCTAGTTTGGAGGGTGTTTGTAAATATTCATTTAATCTTTTTTGAGATGCTGAACCCCTTTGAATCATACTGGCCGTCCACCCGATAGCGCTTACAGGGAACGTAAGCATATTGATATAGATAACAAATTCAACAATGGTATCAATACCTACATTATGCAGGCCATTGATATAATAATATCCTCCGATCATAATGGTAAGCAAAGTGCTTAAGCCAATAAATAAATTCATGGATGGAAAATACAAGGCTTCCAGCTTGGCCAAGGCTACCGCCTCGTTTTTATACTTCCTGCTGTTCTCTTCAAAAAACTGAAGCATGGCATCCTCCTGCGCAAACGATTTTATAACCTTAATACCGGAATAAGACTGTTGCGCATTGGTTGTTAACGAAGCAAGTGTAGCCTGCAGCGCTTCACTTTTTTTATGAATGATAGAGTTGAGTACGTAAATGGTAATAGCCAGTAATGGAAGTGGTGCCAATACAAATAAAGTTAACTGGGCATCTCTTTTATACATAAAAAACACACTCATAGAAATGAGCGAAATGAGGTTAACCAGATACATTACAGCAGGACCGGTAAACATCCTCACCTTGCTTATATCCTCTGACATACGGCTCATTAAATCGCCTATGCTGTGCATTTTGTAAAAACCTGTATCAAGTTTTTGGTAATGATCAAACACTTCGTTTTTCTGATCATACTCAATATGGCGGCTCATAACTATGATTGTTTGCCGCATTAAAAACATAAAAAATCCCCGGAGCAAAGCGAGAATTAAAATAGTCATTCCGCAAAAAGCTACTACACCGGCTACACTGTAATCAAGGCTTTCGATCCATCGGATAAATAGCTTAACAAGAAAATCGTAAGGAGCCCGGCTGTCCCTGGGTTTGTAAGCAGGAAGTTGTCGTTGCACATAATCAACTATAAATCCAATAACCTGTGGCGCAAGTACACTGAAGTAATTGGATAGGGCAACAAAAAAAATCCCGATACCAAGCCTAACCCTATATTTCCAAAAATATTTATTTAGTGCTTTTAGATGCTTCAATGAAAACCTTTTAGCAAAAATAAGCGACACAGGTACAGCAGTGCCTGATTCAAATTGTGAAATTTAATTCGGGCAGGATACGCAGTATTGCCAATAGAAATGGAACTGCAACTTTAGCCCGAAGATTGTCAGTTATAGAGAATTTATCTCACCTTATTGGCTGTATCAGCATAACTGGAATCTATGGCTTTCATATTATTACCAGATTGTGGAGTAGCACCTGTATTTGTTGTATCAGGAATGTTTCCATTCACATTTTCAACTCCCCCAACTTCTGTCTGGCTGCTGCTGTCTGAGGATGTTACGGTACTTTCTCCATTACCATTACAACTCATAAATACAATGATCAAGGCAAGTCCAATGATATGTTTCATAATAAATATTTAAGAAGTATTGTCTTCAATTTTCCGCGTATTTAAAAGCCTCTTTGCTTCAACGCCTCATATAAGATAATTCCATTTGCCACCGAAACATTAAGCGATTCGAAATCTGAGGTCATTTGAATTTTAAACTGTTCGTCACAAATTTTCATGAGCGGCTGAAACACCCCTTTGTCTTCACTGCCTAGCACAATAGCACAAGGCTCTTTCAAATCTATTTCATGCAACTTTTTTGTAGCCGTCATTTCCGAGGCAAATACTTTAATACCATTTGCATGCAACTCATCTACTGTTTTCATTAAACTGTTTACCCGGCAGATATTAATCTTCTCCAGTGCTCCGGCGGATGATTTCATTGCTTCTTCATTTAAAGCCCCTACTCCTTTATCAGGCAAAATAAGTGCCTGTGCACCACAACAAACAGCAGTTCTTGCAATACCACCAATATTTCTAACATCGGTTATTCCATCAAGTATAACAAATAGTGGTATCAACCCATCTCCTACCACCTGATCAATTACCGCCTGTAAAGGAACATAAGAAACAATGGCAGCAAATGCTAAAACTCCCTGGTGGTTGGTCCTGGCAATAGAGTTTAGTTTCTCTGGCGGTACATATTGAATAGGAATGTTTTTTTGCGAAGCCAGGTCCCTTATAATACCAATAGCATCACCGGTAACTCCTTTTTGAAATAAAATTTTATCTATGGCCCGTCCACTTTGTATTGATTCAATTAGGGGCTGACGGCCTATGATTATAGAAGATGTTTTCAATAAATTTATTTTAGTTTTCCTTCCAATAATAAAATCTTTACTTTCAAAATGGCTGCAACAGCAAGAGAATCTGTAATTGTTCCATCCTCTACCATTTTATAAGCTTCTTCAAAAGGCAGTTTTCGCACTACCAAATCCTCGGTATCTTCAGGCATTGCTTCCTCTTGTTTTAAGTTGCGGGCCATAAAAATACCACCATGCTCATCGCAAACTGAGTTGGATAAATGAAAGTCCATAAGCTTCGTCCATTCCGTTGCAACAAGGCCTGTTTCTTCTTTTAATTCTCTTTTTGCTGATTCTAAAATATCAATTCCATGAGACCCGCCGCCCTCAGGAATTTCCCAGCTATATTGGTTTAATGTAAACCGGTACTGCCCTACCAAATAAGTATTCAATTCCTCGTCCAAAGGTATAATGCCTATGGCCAGATTCTTAAAATGCACTTTCCCATAAATACCTTTCCCACCTTTTGGATTCAATACATCATACTCCGTTACTTTAATCCATGGGTTATCATAAATTGCCTTTTCATTTAAGATGGTCCATGGGTTCTTCTTTTCATCCATCGTTTATAAGTTAGTGGTGCGAAGTTAGAAGTACGGCTTTAAGAAAAGGATGTATCCTTAAAAATAAAAAAGTACGAAGCAGGTCTCTCACCACTTCGTACCTCGTACTTCATAATTATCAATATTTCTACATTCCAAAAGCCTTCTTCACCTTTGAAACATAATCTAATTTTTCCCAGGTAAAAAGCTCTACTTTTTTTGTAATGGTCTTACCGCCCGGTGAAGCAAATTCTTTAGTTACTACCTCAGGCTTGCGGCCCATGTGTCCATAAGCGGCTGTTTCGCTATAAATGGGATTGCGTAATTTCAAACGTTGCTCAATAAAGTAAGGGCGCATATCAAATATGCTTTCCACAATCTTTGCAATTTCTCCATCACTCAATTCAACCTTTGCAGTACCGTAAGTATTAACATTAATACTTGTTGGTTGCGCTACGCCAATTGCATAAGAAACCTGCACCAATATTTCCTCGCAAACACCTGCAGCAACAAGATTCTTTGCAATGTGCCTTGTTGCATAAGCTGCAGAGCGATCAACCTTTGACGGATCTTTTCCGCTAAAAGCGCCGCCACCATGTGCACCCTTACCGCCATAAGTATCTACAATAATTTTACGGCCTGTTAACCCTGTATCGCCATGTGGGCCGCCAATAACAAACTTACCTGTAGGATTGATATGGTACTTAATATCGTTGTTAAAAAGCTTTGCATATTTTTTATACTTCGACTTAACCCTCGGAATCAAAATAGAAATAATATCATTTTGAATGCGCTCCAACATCTTAGCTTCCTTATCAAAATCATCATGTTGTGTTGATACCACGATAGCATCTATACGAACCGGACGATTGTTATCATCATACTCAAGCGTTACCTGGCTTTTGGCATCAGGACGCAAATATTTTATTTGTTTATTCTCACGGCGAAGCGCTGCAAGCTCCTGTAAAATTTTATGTGCCAGGTCTAATGCCAAAGGCATAAAATCTTCAGTTTCATTAGTAGCATATCCAAACATCATTCCCTGGTCGCCAGCGCCTTGTTCTTCTTTTTTCTTTCTGTCTACACCCTGGTTGATATCAGACGATTGTTCGTGTATGGCTGACAGGATACCACAAGAATTTGCTTCGAACATGTATTCACTTTTGGTATATCCGATTTTGCGAATAACACCACGGGCTATTTCCTGAACATCTAAATAAGCTTTTGATTTTACTTCGCCTGCTAGTATTACCTGGCCCGTAGTTACCAGTGTTTCACATGCTACTTTGGATTGCGGGTCAAAGGCTAAAAAATGATCAATTAATGCATCTGATATCTGGTCTGCAACTTTATCAGGATGTCCTTCGGAAACGCTTTCTGATGTAAACAAATAGGGCATTCAGTTTAATTTAGTGGGTTATTTTGATGTCAACTGTTGTACTACTATTAAGCTTCTGTTGCGTCGCACAATTGATCGTTCTACACAATATTGAGCAAATAAAAACCGGCTGCAAATATAATGGATTAGTGCTGGCAAAATGCGAGAATCAAAGCACATGCACTTAGCCATATTCGAAAATTCAATTAAAATGACAAGATTGGCCTATGTTGTCAACCCGCATTTTTCCAAACAGTTTTTGCAATCGTGCTATTGCTTAAGTAATTCAATTTTCTCAATTAGTTGTTTTTCTAACTCCTGATAATATCCACTAAATTGTTCAGAAATTATTCCCGTTTTATCCACTATATAAAATGTCGGATAACTATCTATGTGATAAGTGTCCGCAATAGCTTTACCATTAATGTACGTTTTGTAGTGAACATTGAATTTCTTATTAAACTTCAAAACAGCATCCCTGTCATCAACAGTGTTTATAGTTATGAGTAAAAAATCCGGGCCCTGATATTTTTTGTGTATTTTATTTAATGATGGTATTGCTTCAATGCTATGTGGACACCCATTGGTCGTAAAGTTCAAGAGAACTATTTTTCCTTTCAACGCCTCAGGTTTAAGTACATTCCCAAAACTGTCATATAATTCTATGTCAGGTGCTTTGACTCCTTTTCCCAGAGGCGGCTCAGATTTTTTGGGTGTATCTAATTTAAAATTATCAGGAATCTTTGTCGTAAATAAATCAGGGTTGAATTTCAGATTAGTTTGGTAGTTATAAAAGGTATTTTCTGAAACCATTTTAATAAGGGTGTTTCCAAAGAAACCCTGATTTTCAGTTTTCATAAAATGCGGCAGGTAGTTTTTTTTATCTATTACTAATTCGGTAAAAACAAAAATATGCTCACCGTTTGCTATAGAATCGAGTTCGCTAATTCGCAGATGATAGAATAGCTTATTATTTATTATGGTGTCTCCGAGCCGTATTACTTTGAATGGAGTCTTAACTATTTTGTCCAGATAGTTAACGTAATACAGAAGTGAATTTTTATAAAGTAGATTGTTGGAAATTTCTTTGGTCAAAGAATAACTACTGTCAGGTAAACTAAGTTGAAGCAAACTATCACCACCATATATAGCACGTTGAGCAGATGTTCTCAGGTTAAAATATCCACCTGCTTCCCTATATTTTGTTTTAATTCCAATGGATGCATAAATAGTATCTGTTGTAAAACTGTCAACAAAAGGGTCTTTATAGTTAAAAATGGAAGTGTAATTAATACGTTTGCTGGTTTTTATTTTTTTAATTGACTTTTCAATTATTTGTGCATTTAAACTTTGACTTATTCCGAAAAATAATACCGCAGTTAGAAAAATAAATTGTTTTACCATCTTATGTATAACGTCTTTGTCAGATAGCATGACCTAAAACCGGCCTTGAAAAAATGTAATTAGCTATAATTTACTATACACAACCCGCATACGCATTTTTTGCGTGGGATGATTTCCCCCTCCTACTCTTACCCTGCCTGCTGCATAAGGCAGGCCGGTGTTAATATATTGCTCCACCCCCAATGAGTTTGCATTAACTATGGGAAAAGGTGCATAAAGCCTGAGTTCCTGGGCAGGCTCCGTGCTATTAACCACACGTTGTACATAGCGGGTTAAATTAAAATTCCATTGTGTAATTAAATTACCATCAACTAATTTTTTCTGTCCAATCATTCCAAATTGTGCAATATTGGCAATTGCAAAAGAACCAGAATCCCTGTTTGCGTTGCCGTCCTGAAAATTAAGTACCACATCAAACGGAATGGTGCGGTATCTTTTCTTTATAGTATCGTATGCATCTACATATAAGTAAGCAGGTGGCGTAAAAATAGCAGACATAGGATCGTACACTTGTTCTACTATCAACTCGGCCAAATGCACTACCCTGTTATTTAAACCGCCAAGTGCCGGAATTTTAAGCTTTGCATAAGAACCCGGTGAAGCTTGCAAGTAAATAAGCGGATCAGGAGTTGTACCGGTAACAGCAGCCGCAATCTCAGCACCAACATAATCTCTCTTAATGTAATTAGCTACAGCAGATGTTGTCCCAAGTATAAAGCTTACTGATGCTGTATCAATTTTTCCGGCATTCTTATAGCGTACATAAAATGCCAGGCGCGAACTTCCAATGTTCAAATCAAAACCAACGAGCGCATTAGCTACGCCATTGTTTTGAGGCACCACAGCAAAGCCATTGAAAAAGGTTTTGTAAGCAGAATCAGACTGATAAGCATTAGTGGTATCATAATTCAAAAGGCGCATTCCAAATGAATTATTCAAGGGTATTCTCAACTGGTTAGCTACCCTTTCGCCTCTTGGAAAAATAGAATCATTAAGTGTTTGGGGTACAAAAGTTTTAACCGGTCCCAAAGAAGCGCCAGGGCTTGTGATATATTGCCTGCTAATTTTATGATCCTGGGTATGTGGAAAACTTTGGGTGGTTGGAATCTCGAAAACACCTACCTGCTGGGGCTTTGTGCTATCACCAAAAGTACCTGTATACCTTAATACTAAAACAGTTGAGTCCAAACCTATAAGGCTGTCTTTTGGAAAAGGGAAAGGCGTTCTTATAAGTGCAGGTCTTAATTGAAAATACATGCTCCCTTCTGACTTTCCGAAAAGCGGATCATTATTAATCGCTCCAAGAAATTGCCTCGCACCTGCCGACGTGGTATCTTCCAAATCAGAAAACAATAAGTTGTATGCTTCAATGCTTAGGGTTGTATCAAAGGTTGTAACATTATCTATAGGTGGTATTAAATCTGCACCTAGTTCTGTTGCCTCATTTATTTTTTTGCAGGATGTGAAAGAGAAAGAAAGAAAAAGTATAGCTAAAACCAGGCTTTGAAACTTCACAAATAAATATTAAGCAGTTTGTAAATTACTTGTTTGCAAGATCGCTATACAACTGTAAATAGTCTGTTAAATCAGATTCTGAATTATAGAGCATTGTTTTTTTGCCGCGAACTTTTGAGAACTCATCAACCAGTGTTTTTTCTATATCATCAGAACCAAAAGTGATGGCATCTGCATAGGTTGCACCACCACGTTGCATAGCTATATTATCGGCATCTTTAAAAATTTCAAGATCCTTTTCTTTTAGTGTGGCATGTATCATCGCCTTCTCCACAAAATCGGCTCCAAGGCTGTTGGTAAAAGTATTTTGACCGATAGTATATATAATCTTGCTATGAGAAAAAACCGGTTCTTTTTTATAGACTGTTTTTAAATAAAAAGGAATCAACCCTGTCATCCAGCCACTGCAATGTATAAGGTCTGGCGGCCATCCGAATTTCTTTACAGTTTCAAGAGCACCCTTACAAAAAAATACGGTTCTGAGGCCATTGTCATCGTACCATTTCTCCTGCTCATCAGTAAATACATATTTTCTTTTATAGAGGTCTTCATTTTCAAGAAAATATACTTGTAGCCTCGCATTTGGAAGTGATGCTACTTTTATTTGTAATGGAAAGTCCTCATTATCTATAGAAACATTAATTCCTGACAGCCTAACTACTTCATGAAGGCGGTGCCGGCGCTCATTTATTGTACCAAAACGGGGCATAATGCAGCGAACTTCAAAACCTGTATCATTTGATCTTATCGCCAGCTTACTTACTATCTCCGAAAACTCTGTCAACTCAAGGTAAGGAGACATTTCATTGGCAATGAATAAAATTCTTTTCTTTGCTGACATTTATGACCGATTTAAAAGCTTTTTAATAAAAGGTGTGCGAAGGTAACTATTTATTAATAAAAGCTGTAGTGCGTTAACCCTTTGTATTGTAAGAATGCTCATTTTTAAGCAAGCCGCTCAACTCTTCTCCTATTCTAAAGATCAGAAAATTGGTTTTGTTCCTACTATGGGCGCTTTGCACAAGGGGCATATTTCCTTGATACAAAGAGCCAAAAAGGAAAATGATATTGTTGTGTGCAGCATTTTTATAAACCCTTCACAATTCAATAATAGCGAGGATTTTACAAAATATCCGGTTACTATTGAAAGGGATACTGAACAATTAATTGAAGCACAGTGTGATATTTTATTTCTGCCATCGGTTTTAGAAATGTACCCTTCAACCCATACTAAGAAACATTATGCATTAGGAAGGATTGAAACTCTGCTAGAAGGTTATCACAGACCTAATCATTTCCAGGGAGTTTGCGAGGTGGTGGATAGATTGTTAGAAATTGTAAAACCGCATCAGGTTTATCTTGGCCAAAAAGACTACCAGCAATGCATGGTTATAAATAAACTTGTAGAGATATTAGGAAAAAAAGAGGAATACAAATTAATCATTTGTCCTACCCTTCGGGCCGGAAATGGTTTAGCCATGAGCAGCAGAAACTTACGATTATCTGAAGAAGACCAGCAAAAAGCCGGCGCTATTTACAGAACGTTATTATATATAAAGGAGCATATAAATAAGCCTTTAGATAGCACAAAGCAAGTAGCTGTAAAAACCTTAGAAGCCGCAGGGTTTACAGTAGATTATGTGGAAATAGCTGATGCCACAACCCTTGAGCCAGCAACAAGCCCATCCCAAAAACTTGTAGGCCTTGTAGCGGCAACCATTAGCAATGTGCGGCTCATTGATAACATGTTGCTCAATTAACAAAGTAAGATCAATTTCATAATTAACTTGCGGCCTCTATGACAATTTCAGTTTTAAAATCTAAGGTGCACCGTGCGGTAATTACAGAAGCAAACCTTCATTATGTTGGTAGCTTAACCCTTGATGAAGACCTGATGGACGCAGCAAATATGATAGAAAATGAAAAGGTGCAGATAGTGAATGTAAACAATGGCGAACGCATTGAAACTTATCTTATAAAAGGGAAAAGAGGCTCAGGAGTTTGTTGCCTTAATGGACCCGCAGCACGTAAAGGCCAGGTGGGTGATGTTGTAGTAATTATTTCTTATGCTTCTATGCTTTTTGAGGAGGCCAAACAATTTAAGGCCTGGGTTGTTTTTCCTAAAGAAGGAAACAGGTTATAATTCTGGATCATTTCTTTCAAACAACTGAATTCGCTATTTTAATCCGAATGAAGAAATCTTTTTTAACCATACTTCAATATCTATTTTTCCTTGGCCTTGGAATATTTTTTGTATGGCTTACCATAAGAGATATAACGGCAGAGGACTGGAATCATATAAAGCTTTCCGTTAAAAATGCCCGTCATTGGCTTGTTGTTCCTGTTATTTTTTTATTGTTTTTAAGTCATTACAGCCGTGCGCTCCGTTGGAAGCTGTTGATGGAACCTCTTGGATACAATCCTTCAACTTTCAACACATTTGCAGCCGTAATGATAGGTTACCTGGTTAATGCTGGTGTTCCAAGATTGGGCGAGGTGGTTAAATGCACAATACTGTCGCGGTATGAAAATGTAAGGGCAGATAAATTGGTAGGGACAATAGTGGTAGAAAGAGTAATTGATTTAATAAGCCTTATGACGGTGTTTACAATGGCGCTTCTTTTCCAATGGAATATTATTGGAAACTTTACATTAAAACTTTTTGGCGATTTTTTTAGAAACAGTGCCGGAGAAACATCCTTTACAAAACTTGCTCTTTTCCTTTCTTTTGTTCTCTTGTTTTGTTTATTCTTTTATTACATATTAAAGCGTTTTGGCCATATAGATGTGGTAGTTAAAATAAAAAATATTTTAAAAGGAATATCACAGGGCCTTGGGAGTATTAAGCTTATTAAACATAAAGGGCTTTTTATATTTCATTCCGTATTTATCTGGGTTCTTTATTTGGCAAGTACAACCATTGGCATTTATGCTTTGCGTGAAACTGAACACCTGGGTATAGGCGGCGGTCTTAGTACTCTTGGCATTGGAAGTATTGGGATGATCATTACTCCGGGAGGCATAGGCGCTTATCCCTTACTTGTTTCAGAATTGATTGGGCTATATGGACTTGATGTAAAAACTACAGGCCGGGCGCTTGGCTGGCTTTTATGGTCAGTTCAAACAATTATTATACTTGGCGCAGGACTAACTTTTTTTGGTTTGATTTCTTACTATAATAAAAAAAGACAAAAAGGTGAAAGTATACAACAGCATTCAGAACAAGATTCTCTTCCTTCCTGACCTTCAGCGACGAGTAACGCAATGGCGTATCGTACACAAAAAGATCGTATTTACAAATGGATGTTTTGATATTCTTCATCCTGGCCATATAGCCTCTTTAGCAGAGGCAGCAAATAAAGGTGATTATTTGGTGGTGGGATTAAATGCGGATGTATCCGTTAAAAAAATCAAAGGTGACAACCGTCCGGTTAATGATGAAAATTCACGTGCATTACTTCTGTCATCTTTAAGCATGGTAGATGCTGTAGTTATTTTTTCTGAAGAGACGCCTTTAGAAGTGATCAAATCTATAACGCCTGATGTTTTGGTTAAAGGCGGAGATTATAAAATTGAAAATATTGCAGGTGCTAAAGAAGTAATAGCAGCAGGTGGCAGCGTATTCCTTAACCCAATCGTGGAAGGGTTTTCAACTACATCCATCATTAACAAATTAGGAAATACGGGCAAGCTTATGCAATAAGCACAGTTGTTGCTTATTTTTAGCACACATTTTTAACTCTCTATGGCCAATCAAAAACATAAGATTATTCCACGTGATATTAGCTGGCTTTCTTTTAATGGCCGCGTATTGCAGGAGGCAGCCGATCCCTCGGTTCCATTACCCCACCGCATTCGTTTTCTGGGAATTTTCTCTAATAACCTTGATGAGTTTTTTCGTGTCAGGGTAGCTGAACTAAAACGAATGATACAAGTGAGCAATAAAGGGAAAATGCACATGGAGGCAAATCCTGAGCAAATTTTGCAGGCGATTCAAATGACGGTTTTAACGCAGCAAAGCGAGTTTAACAGGATTTGGGAAGGTATAATTGAGGAACTAAAAAAAGAAAAGATTTTCCTTGTTACAGAAAAAGAATTAAACCCTGAACAAGAAGATTTCGTTACAAAATACTATGATGAAGAAGTGAGCCCAAACGTGATTCCGCTCATGATCGAAAGCATCCCTGATTTTCCTTTTCTTCGGGATAAATCTATTTATTTAGGGGTTGTCATGTCCATGGAAGACAGTGCGCTGAAAAGAAAACTTGCTTTAATTGAAGTTCCAAGCCGGGCCATAGGTCGTTTTATCCTGTTGCCTTCACCCGATAATGAACACCATATTATCTTACTGGAAGATGTTATCCGGTATAACCTTCCTGAGATATTTAGTTATTTCGGCTATAACCATTACCAATCGCATGTGTTTAAAGTAACAAGAGATGCAGAAATTGATATTGACAATGACATATCCACCACTCTTATTCAAAAAATTGAAAAAGGATTAAAAAACCGGCGCAAGGGGAAACCGGTCCGTTTTGTTTATGATAAAGAAATGGACCCGGGTTTATTAGAATACCTATTCCAACGCTTAAACCTTACAAAAAGAGATAACCTTATTCCCGGTGGCCGCATTCACAACTTTCGTCACTTCATAGATTTTCCGCAACAGGTTTTTAATGGACAAAATAAAGGCCGTAAACCTTTTGACCATCCTATGTTAACAGAAAAACGTGTAACGGATGTTGTGATGGAACGTGACATTATGCTGCATTTTCCTTATCACTCATTTAACCCCGTTATTGATCTTTTAAGAGAAGCAGCAATTGATCCTGGTGTTACTTCCATAAAGGTTACCTGTTACCGTGTAGCCTCACAGTCGAAAGTTATAAACGCTCTGATTAATGCAGTAAGAAATGGGAAACAGGTAACGGTAATGCTTGAGCTAAGAGCAAGGTTTGATGAAGAAGCAAACCTTGAGTGGAAGGAACGTTTGGAGGATGAAGGGGTTAAAGTATTGATTGGTATACCTAACATGAAAGTGCATGCGAAAGTGTGTGTGATACGTAAAAGAACCAATGACCGCATTGTCCATTATGGATTTGTCAGCACCGGAAATCTAAACGAAAGCACTGCTAAAGTATATGCCGACCATTGCCTGCTAACCTCAAAAAAAGAGATAATGGCAGACATTAACCGCATATTTAATTATATAGAACATTATAAAACAGGCACCCATTTCTTAAAGGCTTGTACCACTATTTTACCTAGCCCCGACTTTGCCCGCAGGGAAATTCTGAAGATGATAAATACAGAAATAAAGCATGCAAAGAATGGCAAACCTGCTTCTGTTATTGCTAAAATGAACTCATTATCTGATGTAGAAATTGTAGAGGCTTTATATAGTGCGGCGAAGGCAGGAGTTGAACTTAAGCTTATTGTGAGAGGCATATTTTGTATGTTCTCGCAAACAGATAAATTTTTAAAACCCGTTCAGGCAATAAGCATAGTAGACCAATATCTGGAACATGCAAGGGTTTGGATCTTTAACAACGGGGGGAAGGAAAAAATATTTATTTCTTCTGCTGATTGGATGATACGAAACCTTGACCACCGTGTGGAAGCCACCTGCCCTATTTTAGATGAACGTATAAAGAAAGAAATAAAAGAAATACTTCAGATACAACTTAACGATAACGTGAAAGCCCGTTGGCTAAACAATGACCTAAGCAATGAATATGTTGTTGCGGATTCTGAAATAAGCGTACGTTCGCAAGAAGAAACTTATCACTATTTATTTAATAAAACCTTAACCGCAGTTGAAGTTAGCAGCTATTGATATCGGAAGTAATGCATGCAGGCTATTAATAGATGATGTAATTAAAAATCCTTTGGGCAAGACAGAGTTTTTAAAAGTGTCACTGGTACGTGTGCCTCTGAGGCTGGGATTTGATGTATTTGAAATTGGGAAAATTTCAGACGAAAAAGTTGACAAGCTGCTAAAAACTATAAAGTGTTACAAGCTTCTTTTAGAGGTTTATGAGGTAAAGTATTTAAAGGCTTGTGCCACATCGGCCATGAGAGATGCAGAAAATTCAAAAGAAATATTGCAGTTGGTAAAAGACCAGACTGGTATTGATATTAAAGTAATAACAGGCCAGGAAGAAGCTTCTTATATATACGAAAATCATGTGGCAGATAATATGAATGCGGCGGAATCTTATTTATATATTGATGTTGGCGGCGGAAGCACCGAGCTTACTTTTTTTACTGATGGAAAATTAGCTGCTAAAGAATCTTTTAACATAGGTACCATTCGTTTATTAAAAAACCAGGTAGGGGAAGATGAATGGGAAGCGATGAAAATTTTTATCCGTTCAAAAAAAGCAGGCTACCACCATATTACCGCAATTGGTTCAGGAGGTAATATCAATAAAATATTTACGCTTTCAAAAAGAAAGGAGGGCAAACCTCTTGACCTGGAATTATTGAGGAATTATTATAAAGAATTCAGCAGTGTATCCCTAACCCAAAGAATGAGTTTATATAGACTAAGAGAAGACCGTGCAGATGTAATTGTACCGGCGCTTCTAATTTATATTAATGTAATGCGGTGGGCAGAGGCACATGAAATTTTTGTTCCAAAAATTGGATTGGCGGATGGGCTAATACATTTTTTGTATGACGAAGTGGTAGCTGGGATGATTGTGCATTAGAGCGGTCACTGGTGAATAGTGAATGGTGAATAGTGAGAAACGCCAACGCTATGTTTTCTTTGCGCATATTTTAGCGGTTTCTGCGATAACATCTGGAAATATCATTAAAGCCGGAGACATAACTGCAAACTATAAAACTACCAACTACAAACTTCTCCCCATGAGTATAACTGCAGATGTAAAAAGAATCACTACCCACACATTGCAAAGAATGAAGACATCGGGGCAAAAAATTTCGATGTTAACAGCGTATGACTATTCTTTTGCCAAAATTATTGATGCTGCAGGCATAGATGTGATTCTTGTTGGTGATTCTGCATCCAACGTTATGGCAGGGCATGAAACCACTTTGCCAATTACACTTGATCAAATGATCTATCATGCCAGTTCTGTTATAAGAGGTGTGAAAAGATGTTTGGTAGTGGTTGACATTCCTTTTGGTTCTTACCAGTCAAACAGTGATATAGGTTTAGCTTCTGCTATTAAAATAATGAAGGAAACGGGTGCACATGCTGTAAAGCTTGAGGGAGGTGAAGAAGTAATTGAAACAGTAAAGAAAATCATTTCAGCAGGCATACCGGTAATGGCTCATCTGGGACTTACACCACAATCAATATATAAGTTTGGCACCTATAGCGTTCGGGCAAAAGAAGAAGATGAAGCCAATAAATTAAAAAATGATGCAAAGCTTTTACAGGCAGCAGGCTGCTTTGGGGTAGTGCTTGAAAAAATTCCGGCTTTGCTTGCCAGAGTAGTAAGCGAAAGCCTTGACATACCAACAATCGGTATCGGTGCAGGAAAGTATTGCGATGGCCAGGTGCTGGTAATGCATGATATGTTGGGCATCAACACTGAATTTAAACCTCGCTTTTTAAGGCAATATTTAAACATCGAAGAATTAACTACAAAAGCAATTCAACAATATGTAGACGATGTACGCAAAAATGATTTTCCAAGTGATGCAGAATCTTATTGAGAGAAGATTCCGGATAATTTAAATTGAAAAGCCGCTTAGCTTATCTGAAATATACAGGGCAAACGCAGCTAATTTATTTTGAGCTCAAATATTTAAATATTAAAAGGGAATGTCCCTGCTTTAGTTCCGTTAGGAACTTTTGGTGGGTAGATATTAATTAAAGAAAGCACCAGGCGTTCCTATTGGAACGCCTGGCGCGCAAACAATACGTTCATTGCTACCCAGCAGTTGTGCCTAACGGCACAACAAAACAATTATTCAAAGCAGGAAAATGGATGCGTTTGCCATGCTGAGATATATCATCTGCTAACTCTATTCTTTCTGCCCTGTATATTTGCGCTCCAAAACCAATAGTATGCTACAATTAAAAAAAGTATTCCTCTATATATTTCTATTATTGTCCATTTTTTCGGCGGCACAAACAAAAGAACTGGAATTAGATCCTGTAACAATTACATCTTCTTTAAATAGCCTGACAACTTCAAAAACAGGTAGAAATATAATTGTCATTAAAGGCGAATCTTTTGCAAAATTACCTGTCAATTCCATTGATGAATTGTTGCGTTATGTTCCGGGCATAGAAGTGCAGGCAAGGGGCCCTATGGGTTCGCAAAGTGATATAGTTTTAAGGGGAGGCACCTTTCAGCAAGTGTTGGTTATTGTAGATGGTGTTCGTGTTAATGATCCATTGACCGGGCATTTTAATAGCTATATTCCAATTGTACCTTCCGAAATAGAACGCATAGAAGTTTTAAAAGGCGCTTCTTCTGCCATCTATGGTTCCGATGCTGTTGGTGGTGTCATCAATATAATCACCAAAGCTTTTGCAGGACAAAAGAAAGAAAAAAAAGAAGTGGTCGCCCAATTGGCTGTCGGTGAATACAACCTCATAAATGGGAGTGCAGGTGGATTTTACAGCAATGAAAAAACTTCCATTAGCGCCGGCGTATTGAGCAATAATTCAGATGGACAGCTACAACGTGGCACAAGAGGTTTTTTTAATCTTACTACAGCCTCGGTAGCCGTAAACCACAGATTAACTAATGCGTGGCAGTTAGGGTTTCGCTCTTCTTTCGATAGCCGGAAATTTTCTGCGCAAAATTATTATACAACGTTTGCCTCTGACACCGCTGATGAAAAAGTGAAAACGACATGGAACCAATTACATCTTGGATATCAAAAATCCAATGATAATTTATCCATAACCCTGGGCTATAAAAACACTGATGATCATTATAAATTTAATACCCGCAGTTCGCCTAATGATAATAAAGCAAAAATGCTTCAGGGCCTTACAGTGTACCAACATAAGTTTAGTGATAATACAACTTTGGTAACAGGTGGACAGTTTATCAACCGTAGCATAAAATCAAATGACAGGGGAAATCATGAAGTAAAACAGTTGGCTGGATTTGCTATTTTACAGCAAACTTTTGACAAATTAACATTGAGTCCTGCTGCACGTGTAGATTGGGATGAAAGAGGAGGAACAGAGTTCATTCCACAATTAAATCTTTCCTACCGGGCTTCTCAATTTCAATTTCGCGGCAGTGCCGGAACAACTATCAGGCATGCAGATTTTACCGAACGCTTTAATAATTATAATAAAACCCTCGTGACCAGCGGGCGCATCGGCAATCCTGATCTTTCTGCGGAGCGTTCTTTTAGTTTTGAAGTTGGTGCTGATTGGTTTGCAACAAACAGTATAAAAATAGGTTCTACTTTTTTTCAAAGAAATCATAATGACCTCATAGATTATGTAACTACGCCATATACAAACATGCCACGTAAAACAAACCTATCGCCCACAGGAAAGTATGCACTGGCTAAAAATATTGCGGAAGTCACTACACAAGGCTTCGAAACAGATGTACAGGTTTTTAAAGAACTAGCTTCTAAAAAACAATTGCACGCTTCATTGGGCATCGTGTGGCTGTACTCAGAAAGCAGTGAAGCCACACCAAGTTTTTATGTTTCCTCACATGCAAAGTTTATGACCAATTTTTCTTTTCGCTATTCGGCTCCCTGGTTTAGCATTGGCATTAATGGATTGTATAAGACCAGAGCAGAACAAAAAGCGGCTGCAATAAAAGCACAGGTAACGAGAGAGTATTTTTTGCTAAACATAAAAGCAGAAGGTTTTCTAATAAAAGAGAAGCTTAGCCTGTTTGCACAAATAGATAATTTGTTTGATAGAAAATATAGCGATCTTCTGGGAACGCCTATGCCTGGCCGCTGGTTAATGGGAGGGATAAAGTTGGCTTTATCAAAATAATCTTAATAACCTGCTTTGTCCGGGCATTGATGCCGCACCATCAATTATGGCCAAACAATGCCTTTAGGCCATGGTATTAGAATTGATCTCTAAAATTTATATCTTGTCAAAGATTCGCAATATCCTTTAAACTCTTTTATGAAAAAGCCCCTGCTGTTTCTTTGTTTTTCATTACTCCTTATTTTCAATGCAAGCGCTCAACCAAGAATAAGTATTGCCGCCGGATTGCATAGCACTTCTGTTAGTCCTTTTATAAATTTTGATACGTTTTCAATAAGCGCTACTGAAATTAAACGAAGCAATATTCATTTTGGATTTATTGCAGATATACCTGTCAACGATAATAAAAAAATTTCTTTCCAACCCGGCATCATGTACTACGGCAGGGGCACTACGCAAGAGCAAATTGTGGATACCAATAAATCAGAAACCTGGAGAACCACTATTGAGCTAAAAATAAATTACATAGATATCCCCCTGAACTTTGTATATAAAATGCCATTAAAAGGCAACACTAAATTTATTATTGGTGCAGGGCCACAGGCGTCTTTATTTTATTCAGGTTCATCCAGCGTTTCTTCCATTGATACGTTTGAAAAATTTAAGATAGACCAAAATAAAGACCTTCCAGTAGGCAAAGGAATTGAACAATACCGTGTAATGCATTTCAGTTTGAATGCTTTATTGGGTTTTGAATTTAAAAGAGCATACTTCACTGCGCATTACAATAAAAGCCTTACACCTTTTTATGAACAAACAAATGAATTTAAATACACTTCTTTAGGCGCTACGCTTGGAGTATTTCTTGGAAAAACAGCAACAGCAAAAAAGAAAGTGGAAGTAGCACAAACAATAGACAATGACCGCGACAAAGATGGAGTTATCAATACATTAGACCAATGCCCGGATATTGCCGGCAGCATAGCCACAAATGGTTGCCCTGATAAAGACGGTGACGGTATTACGGATGCTATTGATAAATGTGTTGACTTACCCGGAACTGTAAAAAATAATGGATGCCCGGTTGTAGATAAAGACAATGATGGCATTAATGATGAGCTTGACAAATGTCCTGAAGTACACGGAACCTTGAAATATAGCGGATGCCCGATACCTGATACGGATAGTGATGGAGTAAACGATGAAGAAGATAAATGTATTAACGAAGCAGGTAAAAAGGAAAACAGCGGCTGCCCGGAGATTAAAAAAGAAATAATTGAAAAGGTGAGCTATGCTGCCCGCCAGGTAAACTTTCAGCCAAACAGCGATCTGTTAACTCCTTCCTCAATAAAAGTTTTAGATGAAGTTATTAGCCTTCTAAAAGAAACGCCGGGAATAAATATAACAGTTGAAGGCCATTCTTCACTTGATGGCAAGCCCGAGGCTAATCTTATACTTTCTCAAAAAAGGGGGGACAGGGTAAAATCATATATGAGTGCTAAAGGAATTAATGCAAACATAACTGCCATAGGATACGGTATCACCGAACCATTATCAACTGACAAAACCCCGGCAGCTAATATAATGAACAGAAGAGTTGAAATAAAGCTGGCCCCCTAACAAAGAGATTTATTAACCAGAATTTTTCTTAAAGCCCTTTTAATAAAAGCTTTAAGAAATTTCTATGAGCGGTTTCGTTTATTTTTACAATTATCCCAATTTTAAAGTAATTAGACGACTATGATGTATCGAATAAAACAATCCTTACTCTTACTATTTGTTGCCGGCTCTCTCTTAACTACTACAGCACAAACCTCAAAAGAAGATGTGCCTCACGGATGGCATTTAAAAGACAGGCAAAAAGATGGCTATTATGGAATTAGCTTAGATCAGGCTTACGATTTTGTAAAAAACAAAAAAAGCAAAACTGTTATTGTTGCTGTTATTGATTCAGGTATTGATACTTTGCATGAAGACCTTAAGTCTGTGCTTTGGACCAATACAAAAGAAATTGCAGGCAATGGTATTGATGATGATAAGAATGGTTATATAGATGATGTTCACGGATGGAATTTTCTTGGTGGCAAAGATGGCAGAAACGTAACAAAAGATTCTTATGAAGCGGCAAGGTTCTATCATAAGCACAAAGAACGTTTCCAAAAAATAACTGATACAACTTCGTTAACAGGTAGCGACACAGAGTTATATGCAGAATGGAAAAGAGCGCAAACAAATATTGTGGGCGGTAGTTCTACTTCCGGCCTCGACCTGATTCTTTTGAAAAGAACTTTCAATGCTGCAATGGGTAGCGACAGCATTTTGCGTAAAGGCATGGGCAAGGAAAAATATACAGGCAACGATTTAGAAGCTTTTGCCCCGGTAACAGAAGATCAAAAGAAAGCAAAAAGTATCCTGCTATTATTCTTTACACAGAATAGCGCCTTGGAAATGACCAATGAAGCATTGCTGGGTGATTTTAGAGAATACGTAACCGGTGAAGAGCAAAAAGCGGAAGCCGGAGATAAGGCACCTACTAACTACCGCGGAGACATTGTGAAAGATAATTATAGTGATTTCACTGACCGGTATTATGGTAATAATAATATCATGGTAGATCTTGATGGAGCCAAACATGGAACGCACGTAGCAGGTATTATAGCTGCTGCCCGCAAAAATGGTAAGGGTATGGATGGCATTGCCAACGATGTTAAGATCATGGCTATAAGGGCTGTACCTGACGGAGATGAACATGACAAAGACATTGCACTAGCTATACGTTATGCTGTAGACAACGGTGCTAAGGTGGTTAACATGAGTTTTGGTAAAAGCTTTTCACCTGAAAAACATTGGGTAGATGAAGCGGTTAAGTATGCAGAAAGCAAAGGCGTATTATTAGTTCATGCCGCAGGTAATGATGGCGCCAACCTTGATAGTTCTCATAACTTTCCCAGCCCAACTTTTAAAGCCGATAAAAAAATAGCTACAAACTGGATTACTGTGGGTGCAAGCGGCGATCCTAAATCGGGCGGACTTGTAGCTTATTTTTCAAATTTTGGTAAAAAAGAAGTAGATGTTTTTGCGCCTGGTGTAAAAATTTATTCATCTGTTCCCGGCGGCAATACTTATGCAAATTTGCAGGGTACAAGTATGGCAGCGCCTGTAGTGGCGGGAGTAGCGGCATTTCTGCTTAACTACTATCCTACCCTTACACCGCAACAGGTAAAGTATGTAATTGAAACCAGCGCAGTAAAACCATCTACCAAAGTAAAAAGTCCTGGAGGCGATGAGATGATGGAACTTTCTGAGATTAGCAAAACAGGGGGAATTCTTAATGCTTATGAAGCGGCGGTTCTTGCAGAAAAAATTAGCTCAGGCAAGCCGCATGCAACTACAAATAAAAATATAAAAGCACCTTCTGCTAAACAAAAAAAACAAAAAGCTAAAAAGGCTTTCTAAAAAAATATCTTTAATTAAGGGGTAGTTCTGAAAAGAGCTACCCCTTTTTTATTGAGTGTTAAAATAGATAATACACTTCAGCTAAAGACCAAGTAATCTGTTGCGTTCTATTGCATGAACTTCAATCATTAGAAACGTTTTACTAACGAAGGATTACTAACAATTGTCCGCCAACTAAGGATTATTAATTATTACAGAATTTATTGTAATGCAGGGTTGAATATTATAAGCAGACGCACTCAAAACTGTTTTCGAAATATTGATTATAGACAAAGCCTTAGCTTTGCGCCACTTAAAATTTATAAAAGCGTAACAATGAGTCAAAAAATTAAAGTTGTTAATCCTGTTGTAGAGCTGGATGGCGATGAGATGACCCGCATTATCTGGAAGTTTATTAAAGACAAATTGATTCTTCCTTACATTGATGTAGATATTAAATACTTTGATCTTGGCGTTGAATACCGTGATGAAACCGGAGACCAGGTAACGATTGATGCTGCAAATGCAATAAGGCAATATGGTGTTGGTATTAAGTGCGCTACCATTACGCCGGATGAAGACAGGGTAAAAGAATTCAACTTAAAACAAATGTGGAAGAGCCCCAATGGCACTATCCGCAATATATTAGACGGAACTGTTTTTCGTGAGCCTATAGTGATAAAAAATATTCCACGGCTTGTTACTACCTGGGATAAACCAATAGTTGTTGGCCGCCATGCTTTTGGCGATCAATACCGGGCAACTGATTTTGTGGTGAAAGGAAAAGGCAAACTAAGAATAACCTTTGAAGGAGAAAATGGCGAGAACCAGGAATACGAAGTGTATAATTATTCGGGTGAAGGCGGTGTAGCAATGGCTATGTATAATACTGATGAAAGTATTCGCGGGTTTGCACGTAGCTGTATGAATATGGCTCTTCAAAAAGCATGGCCTTTATACTTAAGCACAAAGAATACCATCCTTAAAAAATACGATGGTCGTTTTAAAGATATTTTCCAGGAAGTGTTTGACGCTGAATTCACGCAAAAATTCAGCGATGCTAAGATTGTGTATGAGCACCGTTTGATTGATGATATGGTAGCCAGTGCCATGAAATGGAATGGAGGTTTTGTTTGGGCCTGTAAGAATTATGATGGTGATGTACAAAGCGATTCAGTGGCCCAGGGTTTTGGTTCTTTAGGTTTAATGACTTCGGTATTAGTAACACCTGATGGAAATACGATGGAAGCAGAAGCTGCCCATGGTACAGTTACACGTCACTACCGCGAACACCAGAAAGGAAACCCTACTTCTACCAACCCGATTGCTTCTATCTTTGCATGGACAAGAGGACTTGCTTTTAGAGGTAAGCTGGATAACAACCAGGAGCTGATAAACTTTTCAACTGCTTTGGAAGAAGTATGTATAGAAACGGTGGAAAGTGGAAAAATGACCAAAGACCTTGCATTGACGATTAAGCCTGGAAAAGTAGAACATGGAAAAGATTATTTATACACGGAAGAATTTTTAGATGCCATTGACGAGAACCTGAAAAAGAAAATGGCGGTTAAATAAGATGAATTATTTGTAAAGGCCCTGCTGCAAAAGCGGGGCTTTTTATGTGCATGAAGAATTATCCTGGATGTGCAAATTAGTACAGTAATAAACGTAAAAAAATTCTTTACTTTGCAGCCCTGTCTTCGTAGCTCAGTTGGTAGAGCAGCTGACTCTTAATCAGCGGGCCGAAGGTTCGAGCCCTTCCGGGGACACTGGTATAACGCCTTAATTAATTGATTACAGTTAGTTAAGGCTTTTTTATTTTTCTTAGTGGGCTATTTGGTGGGCCACAATTAATAAGTTTTGTCGCAGGGGCAAATCTCAATCAAACTAGGATCATAATAATTAATATAATTTTCCACCGCGTCTAATGTTTCTTTGTATTTAAAGGTTAATGCTTTTTTGTGTAAATAATCGTATGGTGTATGCCCGTCTTTTTTTGCTTTAGTGTGCATTATGCCATCTCGAAAATCTTTTAGGTTTATAATGTGTTGGTAGACTAACGGTTTAGCCTTTGCAAAATCCTTCCCCAAGGCTTGCGGTAGTACCTTTTGAATTTTTAAATCGAAAGGGAGATGCCTTTCAATTTGCTCCTTCGTATAATATTCTGTCTTATTTTTTAATGGTTCCTTGTAAGTATAGTCGTCTGGTATCATTCGATTAATAAAGGCCTCCAAGGATGTAAATAGATAAGTTACGTAGCCTGCAGACAAAGAAAAGTATTCATATAGTTTGTCTATTAATGATTCATCTAAACTACTTCCGATTACTAATTCTAATACAGTCTTTCTTGCAGGTATTATATGTTTCCAATGGTTATAAGCACTATTAAAGTAAATTAGAACAGGATCTGGCTCAGGTATCCATTTGTTTACACCATTGTCGTTAAAAGGAAATGCTAATACGATGTCTCCATCGAACGTATGTACCATTGCGGTTTTTATGTTCTTGCCTTTTATTTTCGAGGCCTCGGATATTGGAACGTATGTGAAGTTTTCCTCTAAGGCCTTCATTTTCTCTTCTGTCGGCCTAAACTCTAATAGGAATTTCTTCTTGATGTGTTTTTTCATTCAGCCATCTTATGTAAGTAATGGATGTGGTTTGTAGCAATAACCAGAATGCTTTTTAAATTCTCCCAGGTGTGAAAGCAGCCCTTTTCATTTGTAAGCAACTTTAGAACTGAACGAGCCTTCTGTAATTGTTACCTCTTCGAAGCCGACCGGATGGACGGGGTAGTCAAGATTCCGCAATTTTCCTGAAAAGGTTCCACTAACCCAACCACCCGCGTGTTTGTTGATGTGTACACTCATCGAATAAGGAGCGGGTGTAAGCGTCCCCTCCCGAATACCGTATCGCTGCGATTTAGTGGAGATGTTAAAAAATGACCCATTCGGTCTTCCGCTACCATCCCATGTGTAGTTGTCTCCCGTTTTCACAGAGTCTGCAAGAATCTCTAAAAGACATTCCTCGTTAGGGTCTGGTGTTTTCCCGTAAACAGAAAAATGTATAGCGTATGGAGCACTCATACTTTTCCCCCTTACTGACAATACACCGATGTAGATGCCAGGTAGGGCTTCACCTTCGAAGGCTACTTGCCGGCCGTTCACTTTATATTTGATGTAGTAACCACCCGGAAGTTCAGGCTCTGGTTCATCGTTAGTGTCTTTTTTACAAGATCCAAGAAGTAATGAAACTGAGACAAAAAGCAGTAAGGGTTGGATCTTTAAAAAGGTGTTTTTAAACATAGCAATAAATATGCGAAACAAAACTTATACTTCCAAGTGGCATCTTTCCAAAATTTATTCGTATTAACCCGGCTAAGAGTTATTATATAGTCATGGTCTTACTTCATTTGTTCAAGCTGTTTTAAAATGCACTCATTGTGTATGCTATTTGATCAATTCATCAAGCAATTTTTGCCTCCTCCACCGAGTCTCACCGCCTTGCCCCGCGGTTGCGTGGACTCGGGGTGGCTAAATATTAAACCTGGAAATCCTCCATCTCCGGTTTTTTACACGCCGGGTCCATGCACTCGCACAAAGGGTCTGGAAATGAAACCGAGTGCAGAAGACATCCCATTTAGTCCATCCTTCAAATAATAGCTGGTAATGAGTGACCCGCAAAAACCGGCCCCTCACAGATTATCAACGAAACCACATTTCTTTCTAAGCAGAAATACTTACCAACCCAGCTATGCTTATTAACTTCTTCCCCGAGTCTCACCGCCTTGCCCTGTGCGGATGCGTGGACTCGGGGGCTCCATGATTAGACCTGGAACATTTCCATCTCGGTTTTGTCACACGCCGGGTCCATGCACTCGCACAAAGGCTCTGGAAATAAGACTCCTTGCAGAAGGCATCCATCTTGTCAATCATCCGCATAATAGCTGGTAATAAGTGACCCGCAAAAACCGGCCCTGACCGATTATCAACCAAACCACGTTTTTTCTAAGCAGAAATACTTATCAACTCAGCTACGCTTATTTTTTACGTATTAGTTTTATAATTTCATAAATGTATGGCCGACTTACAAAACCTCGAACAGGAGATGTTTACTTTTTTTGAACAGACACCCGACCTTGTGTGCATTGCAAGTAAGGAAGGGTTTTTAAAAAGAATCAATCCTGCAGTAGCTGCCAAATTGGGGTACACAAAAGAAGAACTGTTTTCAAAACCAATTTCTTCATTTGTTCATCCTGAAGACAAGGCCATCACTGCCGCTACGAGGCAAAAGTTATTGGAGGGCGAAGCGCTACTCAATTTCCAAAATCGGTATATAGCTAAAGATGGCAGTATTGTATGGCTCGAGTGGACTTCTATATATTTTGCTGAAAAAGAAATAGTGTTCGCCATTGCAAAAGATGTTTCTAAACGAAAAAAAAGTGAGCTGGAAATAGAAGAAAAATATTTCCAATTCAAAGACCTTGCTTATCACTTTAAAACAAGCCTGGAAAAAGACCGCAAAAACTTCGCTGTTGAATTACATGAGGAGTTGGCCCAACTTGCGGCAGTTGTAAAAATGGATATTGATTTTATTAGTGCAAATGAAACATCGTTATCCGCTGCTACTTTAAAAAGAATTGAGCATGCTTCTACAGTATCAGGCCTCTTAATTAATACAATAAGAAAAATATCTTTTTCAATTAGTCCTAATATGCTTGACGACCTGGGATTAAATGAAAGTCTTAAATGGCTTTGTCGTGAATTCACTATTTTAACCAATATTCCAAGCCATTTTGAAAGCCAGTGCAAAGAAAACATTTTAAGCCATGAAGTGCAGTTAGATTTTTTCAGAATTTGCCAGGAAGCATTAAATAATATAGCACAACATGCAGAGGCTAAAAATGTAAATGTCCGGATGAAGGAAGTAGATGGAAGCATTTGTCTTTTTATTATTGATGATGGTAAAGGGTTTAGTGTAAAATGTGTGGACCAGAAAACCGGTATCACCAATATGATGAAACGTGCCGCTTCTGTAAATGGACAACTGGAACTTACGAGCAAACCGGGGAAAGGAACGACGGTTGCTGTGAAAATAGTAAAGGCGTCTAATGCTAAGCCACGTACGTCCTTGCTACCGCTAGTTTCATGAAACAATAACGGTCAACCGAACCATTGGAGGGTGCAGCAGTTGCGCCATAGCCTATAGGTAGCAGACTCTCACGCAATACCTTCAGCCCAGATTCTTCAGTAGGCTTAGCCTGTAAGACTTAGTGGCAGTTTTGCATTTTCTACCGCTCTAAATAAGCCCTCATACCATTGTCTTCGTTTGAGAGGGACTGACATTTTCAGTACCTTGTTTTCTATCCATGATCCTACTGCAAAGCAGTTGAATCTTAATGTAGAAAGTTTTGGCTGGGCCTGCTTTTGGTGGGTTAACTGACGGAATAAACTCATTAAATTATAAGCTATCATTACAAAGCGCATTGCCGTTTCGGTAGCGCAAAAATCATCCATACAAAACCCTTGTACTCCAAAATCTTCTTTTAGTTCTTTTATCCTGTTTTCTGCATCTCCCCGTCGTTTGTATTGTTCCCATATTTCAGTTGCCGGCAATGCCTGGTTAGTTACAAAAGCATGATAGCGGGTTTTGTACACCTTGTCCTTATCAATGTCTTCCAGCGCAAAGAGTGTCCGTAATTTTTTGCCTGTTGTCTTTCGCCTCATTTCTTCATTTTGTTTTATCAGGATAAGGCGCCTTGGTTTACTCCATCCTCCTTGCTTAAATTCTATCTCACTTATCCAAATACCCATTCCAAGGGCTTGCCATTTGGTAAGAGCATAAATAGTGCTTTGCAGGTTTGCATATAGCTTGCATGACATTACATAAGCTATCCTTTGGCCTTCTATGAATTTTAAAATTGCTTCGCTGCAAAAGCCACTATCAGCTCTGAATAAACCTACCTTTTTATTTTTGAGTATCGCAAAGGTCTCTTCTAAAAAATGAATGCAATTGTTGCTGCTACTGGTATTGCCGCTCCTGTTCCAACAATTGGCTACCATTCTCAAATCATTGACAAAAGCGAATAAGGGATGGTGGCTATTGCGTCCGCGTTTGGCAGGGTTATATCCTTTTTTAGCACCCTGTTGCTCTCCGTAACGGGTGATAACGCTACTGTCAACATCTAAAGTGTAATTGTCAAATTGTAACTGCTCAAAAAACCAACTATACAGTTCTATAAAAACCTGATGGTTAAGCGAAGGGGTAAACTTCTTGAAAAACCGTCCAAATGTAGTTGCCGACGCTACTCTTCTCCATCCAAATATCTGCTTCAATACTTCATCTAAGCGAACAACTGCTGTATGGCTGAATCTAAAACAGCCTATCCATATACTTACCCAAAAACTTTCTATGAGGCTAATAGCATCAATGCTATTGTTGCTTTTGCCTTCAGGCAACCCAAGTTCTGATAACTTTTTGCTTATGCCTGTCTTGTCTATCAGTTGCTTTATCTCTTTCATGCCGCCCCAGGGCGTTACCAGTTTATCGGTGTACTCATGCTTCATAC
>JAYULK010000041.1:0-14448 GCA_043763635.1 Chitinophagaceae bacterium | reverse complement strand
GAAAAAAATGAGTTCAAGTCGCTCTGTGCTGCCAAGGAAAGGTTGTAGTTTTCAACAGCATCGGTTGGTATATTATACACTGTTAAACCGTGTAGCGTACCATTGGCTTTATAATAGCCTACGCCAGCTACCGCTGTTATGCGATGATCTCTGCCTATTTGCTTGTTATAAGTCAAATAAGACTCAACACTTATATTACTGTTCTCATTGCTGGAAAATCCTCCATAATTATTTTGCGTTTGCTCTGGCAGTTTAGCTTTTGTTGGTGAGAAGTTTTCTCTGCCTGATGTTGTGTTATCATAACCCGCAACAACGTTTGCCATAAGGTCTGAAGAAAGCTTAATCTGAAGGTTTGGCGCCACAAACAATCTCTTGTTAACCGACTTATCTTTCATATGCAACCATGCGGCCGGGTTCGGGGTTTTAGGAAGATCATTTATCGTTAATGAACCGTCAGGCTGTACCAGGGGAAGTCTTGGCGAAAAGAAAATTGCCGCCTGCGTTTGTCTTGATTCATTAATATTAATCCTTGAGCCACCTATACTTGGATTGGACATGTTTGTTTGTGAATATAAGGTGCTGATAGAAAGCTTAAGCCAACTATTAAAAGTTTGATCTAAATTGATTCTTCCGCTAAAGCGGGAAAAATCGGTGGTCTTCAATAAAGATTTCTGATCAAGAAAATTAAAAGAGGAAAAGTATTTTGTGGACTCGTTTCCACCTGAAATAGAAACATTATTATCTAAGATTGTTCCCTTTCTAAAGATGGCGTCACTATGATTGTACGAGGTGGTAGCAGCTGCAATCTCTGCATCGGAATAATTTATACCCCAACCTGAAGATGGAACCGGCTTAATGCCGTAAGGCGCCATGCGTTGATCAAACAAATAGCGTTCTTTTTTAGCCGCATTAGAAAGCTTCATAAATTCCTGCGCACCAAGCACCTCAATTTCACTCGCATTTTTTTGAGTTGAATATGACGTGGAAAGTGACACTGTAGGTTTGCCACCAGCCCCTCTTTTGGTAGTAATCAGGATAACACCGTTAGCCGCAGCCGATCCATAAATAGCGGCGGCACTTGCGTCTTTTAAAATATCAATTGACTGAATGTCATTAGGATTTATACTTGCAAGCGGGCTTCTATCAACACCCTCTATATTGTTTCCTCCACCAGGACCAACTTTCGCTGAATTAGCAGCGCCCATAGTGGTTAATGGAACCCCATCTATAACGTATAATGGCTCATTACTTCCTCTAGGTGAAAGAGCACCCCGTATTACAATTTTTAATCCGGAACCCGGTTGGGCAGAGCGTTGTAAGATAGAAACGCCAGCGGCCTTTCCCTGTATCATGTTATCAATACTTACAGCGTTCACCGTATTTAAATCCCGTGCTTTTATAGAAGAAATAGCTCCTGTTGCATCTTTCTTTCTTTGGCTACCATAACCTACCACAACAATCGCATCCTGCGAGTTAATTTTTTGGTTTAGGCTGACACTGATGTTTTTTTGATTTCCTACTGCTATTTCCATCGTTTCGTAACCCACAGAGCTAAAAACCAAAAGAGAATTATTACCAGAGATAGATAAGGAAAACGAACCGTCCCCCCTCGTGGTGGTACCGTTGGTTGTGCCTTTCTCAAGAATACTTACTCCGCTTAGCGGCTCGCCCGTGTTGCTATGCACCTTGCCCGTTATTTCTACCGGTAGTCTGCTGCTTTGTTCTGCAGTGGCAGATTTAGAAGAGATGACAATGAGGTTGTTGCTTACAAACTTAAATGCAAGTGTTGTGTTTTGCAACACTTTATTCACCACATCATCTAATGACTCCTCAGTAACTGCAATGGTTACCTTTTGCCTGGAAGGCAGAGATTCATCATTATAAATAAAGCGGAAAAGCGTTTGTTTTTCAATAGCCTTGAATACTTTTTTTAGCGAAGCATTTTCCATGTTAAGTGTCACCTTACTCTGTCCAAAGCCATCAAAAGCTATGGCTTGAAGTGAGATGGCGCAAATGAGTATCAATGTTAGTTTCATCATCAGCAAGCATTTGATGACTGATGCAGAAAGCCCGAGCGGCTTTCTACGTCCGTTTTTTTCCATAAATTTGTTTTGATTTGAATGTGGAAGATTGATTACAAACTAGTCAGATTCGACATTTACTAAACGGGGAATGCGTCAACATTCTCCGTTTTTCATTAGGAACATTAGGTTTCTTTTTTCATAACAAGCAGTATTAATGATTAAACAATAGTTCTTTAAAATGCATTCATGGCATTAGGCTATTCTACAATTACCTTCCCCGGTTTTATCTTATAATTAAGTCCTCCGGAAATGTGAAGCGCTTCCATCACATCTTCCAGCGTATTTCCTTCAAAATAACCCGTATAGTGTTGTTCTTTCAATTGTTCGTTACGAATAACCACTTCAACATTATACCAACGTTCAATTTTTGAAACCACTTTGTCAAAAGTTTCATTGTCAAATGCCAGTTTGTTCTGCACCCAGTAAGCTTCTGTTGGCAAGGTATCGTTGCTTACATACCGGATTTTACTTAATGTAAGCAGAGGTGTCTCCATCTGATCTTCCTTCCCATTTAACTCAATGTTTTTTGAATTATCATTCGTAATCGTGTTTGCAACAATCAGTTTTTCATTGGGCTTTAAAATAATTTTATTATCAGGTTGGTTGTGTAGCGTTACTTCAATTTTACCATGCAGCAAGGATGTTTCTGTTGTGGATTCGCCGGCATAAGACCTTAAGTTAAAAACAGTGCCCAGCACTTTTATATCAATAGAATTGGCATGTATAATAAAAGGTCTTTTTACATCTTTTGCCACCTCAAAAAAAGCTTCACCTGTAAGCGTTATTTCTCTTACGGCGCCCTGGAAATCGCCAACATAAGCAAGACGGCTATCTGCATTCAACCATACACGTGTTCCATCGGGCAAGGTTACCTGAGATTTTGATCCTTTTTTGGTTGCTACCACATTTCCCAGAGAATGCGCACTAACATTATCCTGGTTTTGCCAATACAGTAATGAAAGAGATGCAATGAGCAAAATAGTTGCAGCAGCCCATATAATACCCCGGCGATGTTTCATGACAACAACCGGGGCAGATTGGGGTTCTGCTATGTAACTTTCTTCTTTAAAAGCATTATTGATTTGCATTTGCGCAAAATGCGAGGCGTATGCCTGCTGTGCCTGTACTTTGTCATCATCGCTGTTTAAGACCTGCTGTGCAAAAAGGGTTTGGTACAATTGTTTTAAGTCCTCGTGCTCATTTATTAGCTGAAGTAGTTCTTCCCTTTCCTTCAGGCTGATCTCGTTAGTTAAATGTCTTTTTATTAAATAGTCAAACTTTTCTTGCATGTGGTGGCGTATGCGATGTATATAAGACCATCGAGTAAATGAAACTCCCCACTCACGAAAAAATATTTTTGAAAATGTTTTAGCGGAAATAGACCCCAATTGCCTGCTTTAATTTATGTAAGGCATTATTCAGGTGACGATCTACTGTGTTCTCGCTGATATTTAATATAGCAGCTACCTCTTTGTATTTAAATCCATCTTCTCTTACAAGTTTGTACACCATTTGGCATTTGGGGGGCAGCTCACGTATTGCCTGTGCGATCTTTTGTCTTAGCTCTTCCCGGAGCATTAATTCTTCCGGGTTATAAAGTGTAAGGTCCAACTCCACGTCTATGCTATCAATATCCCAGTGTGCATACCTACTATTCTTTGAAAGATAATTGAAGCCTTTATTACGCACTGCTGTAAAAAGATAGACCCTCAGGTTGTCAATATCTGCAAGCGCTTTGCCCATAACCCACACGTTCATCATTACATCGGATACCACATCCTCTGCTGCTTCGTAACTTTTTACGAAACTGTAAGCGAAACGAGATAATTCTTTATAATAATGAAGAAATAAAAGTTTATAGGAATGCTCATGCCGCTCATGCCCTACTTTAAGTTGGAGGCTCTTTATATTGATTGGATCCGATTCCATATAACAGCAATAGTTATTGCTAATATAGACCTTTCGTTGTAGAATAATATCTAAAATATATTGGCCATAAACAGCCTTTGAAGTTTTAAAACAATAATATTGGCTGCGCAAACAAATATGTGTTTTAAAGGAATAGGAGGGGTCTATAGACTATTTCTTTTGGTTCAGGCTATAATAATTTATTTATCTGCACTGCTACAGCTTATATAAATGAATCCTTTTTTAGGTTGATGGAATAAAATTGGATAGCAGCACTTTGGCCGGCCTCATTCTCATTGAAGTGAAGTTTTGTAAATATAGGATGGGCTAGATATGGCTTTAAATGCTTTATCATTTTCTCATAGCATGCAACTTTGTGGTTAATTATTAGCTGGAGCTAATTAATATTTTGAGGTGCTAAGAGTAATCCATAATTATTCCTGATCACAGATCAGACAAGGGCTAATACGTGTATAAATATATCGCTCATGCCTGATCAAAAGGCATAGCTATTCTGCTAATTCCATGATTTTGCAGACATTAGCTTTAATAATTTAAATGGCTGCGTTTTACGTATAAAGCCTGAAACATCAATATTTTCATGCTGTTCCAGATTGGTGAGTTGTTGCGCAGACAAAGATTTATAGCCCATTGACCAATCGGGAAATTGGGATTTTTCAATGCCGCCTTCTAAAACTATATTTACTTCAACATGACGTTTATCTGCTGAAATAATTTCGAAAAGCTGCAGTAAATCTTCTTTATTCCCTTCAAGCAATTGAATAAAATTGCTGTTGCAGTATAACAGCATACCTGTGATTGATTTTTTAGAATTATTTGAACGTGCTATGTCTAATAAATCGTGAAGCTCATCGTTGGTAAAAGGGTTTAAAGCTTTGCTGGTGTAAAGAATCTGGTACATTGGATATAGATTTAGTAAAGTAATAACGTAAGATAATTACTTTAAGTATGGATACAATTTTAATTAATACCTTAACGTGTGAAAAAAAATCCTGTTTATCATAAAGACCAATCAAAAATAATAAAGCCCGATGGCACATTGAACTTTAGGGTAAAAGGGCTGCCCTTTTTTAAAACTATTGAGCTACACAACCTGTTGTTATCGGTTAACTGGTTTGTATTTGTAACGATTGTGTTTTGCATTTACCTTTTTACCAATACCATTTTTACGATTCTTTATATTATTTCAGGTCCAAGCGGGCTTTCAGGTATTGATGATGCTTCAGGCGATGTGTTTTCTAAAGTTTTTTATTTTTCAGCCCAAACTTTGTGTACAGGATATTTTACAGATACAATCCCGGTTTCCATTCGTTCCACTTCTTTAGCTGCGGTAGAGGCGGTAGTAGGGTTGTTTTTATTTGCTCTTATCACCGGTTTGCTTTATTCCAGATTTGCTAAACCCAACTCTAAAATTATTTTTTCAAACAAAATTCTTATTGGCCCTTACAAAGAAGGCAATGCGCTTATGGTACGCATTGCAAATATTAAGAGGAATCAATTATTAAAAGTAAGTGCTGAATTGATCTTGTTGCTTCGTATTGAAGTGGACGGCGTTATGAGGAATATGTTTTACAATTTGAAGTTGGAGCAGCAAACCATCGGAATGCTACTGCTTACATGGACAATCGTGCATCCTATTGATGAAGAAAGCCCGCTTGATGCTTTTTCTATTGAAGATATTGCAGCCGCAAAAGGGGAGATCATAGTGGTTATAGAGGGATCGGATGATATTCTGTCGCAAAATGTTTTTGCACGAACTTCATTTGCTTCAGCGGATATAATTTCCAATTGTAGTTTTGAAGACATTACCTATACTAATAAAAGGAACGTTTTAACCATTGACATAAGTAAAATGAACCAATACAAAATGATTTCCTCAACAAAGAGTATATGAGACTTTAAAACCACATTTAATGACACAAATAATAGCGATAGCCAATCCTATTTACTGTGATACATTACCTTCCATTCTTTTAAATACGTTTGCTGTAAATTAGTCGGCAAATCCTTATTGCATAAACGATTGAACCATCTTGCTTATGAAAAATTTTTTCTTCGTTCTTACTACATTAATACTTGCGCTGGCAAACCTGCAGGCACAAACTAAAGTAACCAATCTTCTTTGCGAAAATAGGATCAACCCTATCGGGATTGCCATTGCAACGCCCCTTCTTAGCTGGCAGTTAGCATCTGATAAAAGAAATGTAATGCAGGCGGCTTATGAAATACGAGCTACGGCCAGTGCTGGTTCTTTTAAGAATGGAAACGCAACCTGGAATAGTGGCAAGGTTTCATCGGCTCAATCACTTTATATTCCTTATGCAGGTACCCCGTTGCAATCGGGCCAAAAATATTTTTGGCAGGTAAGAGTCTGGGATAATAGTGGCAAGGTATCTGACTGGAGCCAGGCCGCACAATGGCAAATGGGTTTGATGCAACCATCAGACTGGAAAGCAAAATGGATTGAAGCAGGGTACAAGGAGGAGCGTTTATTGCACCCAAGCCCTATTTTTAGAAAAACGTTTTCCGCTGGCAAAAAAATAAAATCTGCTATTGCCTACATTACCTCACATGGTTTATACGAAGCCTTTATCAATGGCCAAAGAGTAGGTGATTTGTATTTAACTCCTGGATGGACGAGTTATAACAAGCGTCTTCAATACCAGATGTATGACGTTACCCGGTTGCTCAACAGGGGTAATAATGCTATCGGCGTAATGCTTGGCAGCGGATGGTACAGAGGGTTATTAGCTACAGCAAAAGATTGGAATTTGTATGGGAAAGACATCGGACTATTGCTTCAGATAAATATCACCTTCGAAGATGGAACATCAGAAATAGTAATCTCTGATGACAGCTGGAAAACATCCATGGGACCTGTACAATATTCTGAAATTTATAATGGAGAAACGCAGGATGCCCGTAAAGAACAAACGGGCTGGTCCACCGCTCAATTTAATGATGGAAGCTGGAGCAGGGTGCAGATAAAAAATTATGACAACGGGAACCTTATAACCACCGAAAATGAACCTGTAAAAAAACAGGAAACATTCAAGCCACTGAAATTTTTAACCAGTCCCGAAGGTGATAAAATAATAGATTTTGGACAAAACCTGGTGGGTTGGGTTGTGGTAAAAGTAAAGGGCAATGCAGGCGATAGTATAGTGTTATCACATGCAGAGGTTTTAGATAAGAATGGAAATTTTTATACGGAAAATTTAAGGTCTGCAAAACAGCAAAACATTTATATTTTAAAGGGAGGTAATGAAGAAATTTTTGAGCCTCATTTTACCTGGCAGGGCTTCCGCTATATTAAGGTAGAAGGTTTTCCTGGTGATTTACAACCGGAAAATTTTACCGCAGTAGCCCTATATTCTGATATGCCGCGTACCGGTAATTTTAGTTCCTCCAATGCTTTGTTAAACCAATTGCAGCACAACATAGAATGGGGACAAAAAGGAAATTTTATAGATGTGCCAACCGATTGTCCGCAACGCGATGAACGCCTGGGGTGGACAGGAGATGCACAGGCATTTGCCCGGACTGCTTCTTTCAACATGAACGTACATAATTTTTTTGCCAAATGGCTGAAAGACCTTTCGGCAGACCAGTTGCCTAATGGTATTGTTACTCCTGTTGTACCCAATACAATGCGTCAAAATGCAGCAGGCGCTGCAGGCTGGGCCGATGCATCCACAATAATTCCCTGGGCCATGTACCAGGCTTATGGAGACAAAAAAATATTGGAAGATCAGTATCCCACCATGAAAGCATGGGTAGGATATATACAGCAACGCAGCACCGATTATTTATGGAATAATGGGTTCCAGTTTGGTGACTGGCTGTTCTATCGCCCAAACGATGACCTTGATGGACGTGCGGCAGTAACCGATAAGTATTTAATCGCACAATGTTTTTTTGCCCACTCGGTACAGTTATTAATCAACACAGCAAACGTTTTAAATAGAAAAGAAGACGTTGAGAAATATACTACACTGCTGAAAAATATTAGAGATGCCTTTGTAAAAGAATATTTAACATCAAACGGCAGGATGGTATCGGGTACACAAACAGCATATACGCTAGCCCTGCAATTCGATATGTTGCCAGAAACCATGAGGGCAGGCGTAGCAAAGCGGCTGGTGGAAAATATAGCATCTTATAACAATCATTTGACAACAGGTTTTTTAGGAACGCCCTATTTGTGTCATGTACTTAGCCGTTTCGGATATGATTCTGTAGCTTATAAATTATTGATGCAGGAAACGTATCCATCGTGGCTGTACCCTGTTAAAATGGGGGCCACTACTATTTGGGAAAGATGGGATGGGCAAAAGCCTGATGGCAGTTTTCAAAATCCGGAAATGAATTCATTTAACCATTATGCTTACGGGGCCATTGGCGATTGGATGTATCGTGTAATGGCAGGACTTAGTGTAGATGAGCCGGGGTACAAAAAAATTAAAATCATGCCTCATATAGGAGGAGGGCTTACATCTGCCAAAGCAGATTTGCAAACATATTATGGAAAAGCAAGCTCCGCCTGGGAATTTCAGAACGACCTGCTAATTCTTACAGCAGAAATACCTGCCAATACTATGGCAACAATATTTATACCGGCAAAGAGCGCCGACGATATTACAGAAGGAGGTAAAAAAATATCTGCCAATAAAGATTTCAAAATTGTTGGTCAGGAAGACAAGTATGTAAAAATAGAAACCGGTTCAGGTAAGTATGTTTTTTCTATAAACCAGTAATGGTTTGTCAAAATGTTTTAAATTACTTCCTTTTTGTACAACTTCTTAAGTAGTAATCTTGATGCAACACTACGCAATCAATGGCCCCGGTAACAATTCTATTAACATCTTCATTGTATTAAATGTTTTTCATGCAACAGCGACAAAAGCTTTTCATCACCTTATTTCTTTCCTGCTCTATTTTATGTGCCACGGTAAATGCGCAAAAAACCACATTACCGCTTAACCAACTTACTTCTTTTCAAAATCCTTCATCAAGCTGGCGCATTGCAGGCGATGCCAGAGCAGACCTGAAAGAAGATGGTGTTTTAAGGGTTTCTGATGGCCAGGGAGTTCTTGCTAACATTCCTGATAAAAAGAATGAAGCAAAGGATTTATATACAAACTTTCAGCATGGAGATATTGATCTGGAACTGGATTATATGATGGCCAGGCGTTCAAACTCAGGTATTTATTTACAAGGCCGTTATGAAATACAATTACTGGATAGCTGGGGCGTAAAAAATCCAGGTCCTGGCGATAATGGCGGTATATATGAACGTTGGGATGATGCCCGTGGCAAAAATAATGAAGGCTTTGAAGGACATGCACCGCGCCATAATGCAAGCCGGGCACCAGGCTTGTGGCAACATTTAAAGATATCTTTCCAGGCTCCACGCTTTAATGCTTCCGGACAAAAAATTTCGAACGCCCGGATGCTTCTTGTGCAACTGAACGGAACAACTATCCATGACAACGTGGAAATGCTTGCACCTACAAGGGGGGGAGCCACTAATGAAGTATCTATTGGTCCGTTACGTATTCAGGGCGATCATGGCGCAGTGGCTTTTCGCAATATTATTTACCGCACGTTTAATAATCCGAGGCCGGAACTTATAAACCTCACGTATAAAATATATAAAGGCAAGTTTGAAAAGCAGCCTGATTTTACTAAGCTGCCACCTGAATCTTTCGGCGGTGGAGCTAATATTCTTTCCTCTGATATGAACAAGATAGATAACGAATTTATCATACGGTATAGTGCAACGCTTGATGTTAAGGAAGCGGGGGAGTATAGTTTCAATTTAGATGCACCGGGAGGCAGTGGCTGGCTTAAGGTCAATAACCAGATGGTTGTTCCTTCCGGAGATGCCGTATATATTGATGGCAGACCGTCTCCTCCGGACGGCGGCATTGGAAAAGTTATGTTGCCTGCAGGTAAAGTACCTCTCGAACTGTTGTATTCGAAATATATCAGCTGGAGGAAATCGGCTCTTGCTTTAAAGATATCAGGTCCGGGTATACGGGAATATTTGTTGAGCGACGTGAATACCGGTGTTAATGATGTAGTAGACCCGATATTAGTTCACGCCAATGTAAACACAACCTTGCGCAGTTTTGTAGATATCCCGGGCGGAAAAAGAATAGTACATGCCGTTAACGTAGGCACTCCGCAGCAGATTCATTTTACTTATGACCTTGACAGGAGTTCCATTGTTCAGGCATGGCGCGGTGGTTTTTTAGATGCCACTCCTATGTGGAACAGCAGAGGCGATGGTTCTTCACGGCCTGCAGGAGCTGTATTATATTTCGCTGATACGAGCTTTTTAATTCAAAGGCTTGCTTCTGCGCAGGCAGCCTGGAATACTGATTCCGCCGGAACCGCTTTCCGGATTAAAGGTTACGAAACGGATGATAATGACAGGCCTTCTTTTCTGTATTCAATTTATGGCGCCGATGTCAAGGACGATATTAAAGTATTGGATAATGGAGAAGGATTGCGCCGGATCCTAACAATAAGTAATGCGAACGAAACCTTGTATGCCCGTATTGCAGTAGCCAACACCATAGAGGCTATGCCAAACGGCATGTATCTCATTAATGATAAATCCTATTACCTGCGGATAGATGATGCAGGAAAGGCACAGCCCTTTATTCGTGATGCAAATGGCAGCAAGGAATTATTAGTTCCTGTGCAAACAAAACTTAGTTATTCTATACTTTTCTAAAATTCAAACATGAAGATTCATCATAATTATTTTTCGAAGATTGCTTTGTTTCAATGGGCTGTGCTCGTTTTGTTATGCTACAATGCAGGATCGCAGGAATCACCAAAAGAAGAAGATTTTTTTAAAATTGCCAAAGTAAGTGCACCGGAAGGGGTAATTCTTGAAGTGGGTGGCTTAACTGTTTTACCGAACGGCGATCTTGGGGTTTCTACCCGTAGAGGCGATGTGTACATTGTTGAAAATCCTACAAGCCGGCGTCCTTACTTTCGAAAATTTGCCAGCGGCTTGCATGAAATATTAGGATTGGAGTATAAAGATGGCGCCTTGTATTGCGCACAACGTGGCGAGTTAACAAGGCTTGTAGATAGAAACAAAGACGGGAAAGCAGATTTATATCAAACCGTATTTTCATGGCCTATATCAGGCCATTACCACGAATATAGCTTCGGTCCTAAAATGGCTCCTGACGGCTCTTTCTTCGTATCAGGCAATGTGGCCTTTGGTAATGAGCAATGGTGGCGTGGCGAAAGTCGTGTGCCCTGGCGCGGTTGGATGATGCACATTAAAGAAGATGGCAGTATGGAGCCATGGGCTACCGGGTTACGTTCACCCGCAGGCTTAGGAATGATAGATGGTGATCTTTTCTATGCCGATAACCAGGGTGATTGGATGGGTTCCGGCGGTATCGTGCACATAAAAAAAGGCTCATTTGCAGGTCATCCTGCAGGCCTCAGGTGGTCAGGCATGCCAAACTCCCCGATTAAACTAACCACAGAACAGGTATATGCAGAAGTAGGTCCGAGAGAGGATAAAAATGATATGGGCCGTTACATTAAGCCCGAAAATGTTGTAAATGAAAAGTTTGCGACTTTGTTTGAGGTGAAACAAAAGTTTCCTGAAACGCAGATTCCGGCAGTCTGGTTGCCACATGGCGTTTTAGGCATTTCTAATTCAGAAATAATAAAAATACCGGAGGGTGTTTTTGGTCCGTTTTCAGGACAACTGTTAGTAGGCGATCAGGGACAAAGCAAGATTAGCCGTATATTTTTAGAAAAGGTAAATGGCGAATACCAGGGAGCTGCGTGGGAATTTAGAAGCGGATTTCAATCAGGTGTATTACGCATGGCCTGGGGAAAAGACGGTTCCTTGTTTGTAGGCGAAACCAATCGTGGGTGGGGCTCTGCCGGTGAAGCAAGTGAAGGTTTGCAGCGCCTTATCTGGAACAATGCGAATCCATTTGAAATGAGAACTATTAAAGCAATGCCCGATGGGTTTGAAATAGAATTTACACAACCAGTAGATATAAAATCTGCAGAAAATATTTCTTCCTACTCAGTGGAAAGCTTTATCTATAAATATCATCCTGTATATGGCAGCCCGGTTGTAAACCAGAAAAAACATGCAGTAAAAGGCATAAAAGTTTCAGCAGATGGTATGAGTGCCAGGCTGATTGTAGAAAATCCCCGCAAATACTACATTCATAATATTACATTAGAAGGGGTAAGAAGTAAAGAAGGTTCGTACTCCCTCATTCATCCTACCGGTTACTACACTTTAAATAATATTCCGGAAGGAAAGAAACTTTCAATGAGCGAGGTAAGCACAAAAAATTCTGGTCAATCAAAAACTACAACACCTGCAAAAAAGGAAAATACAAAACTTGTTTCTCCTGACGATCCAGCCAGTAAAAAGAAAGTATCTACTGCACCGTCCAAAGCAGTAACCTACGCCGAAGTAAAACCATTGCTTATAAAAAATACCTGTGCTGCCTGCCATAACCCTGATAAGAAACAAGTGGGCCCTGCATTTAAGGATATTGCAAAACGTAATTACAGTGTAGATAAAATAATAAGCCTGATCTATAATCCGCAGCCTCAAAACTGGCCGGATTATGCTACAGAAATGCCACCTATGCCGCAAGTGCCAAAAGAAGAAGCAAGAAAAATTGCGCAATGGATAAAAACCCTGAAATGACCTTTTTAAATGAAATGTTTATTAAACCTTGAAGGCAACCATTTAAATGGCGCAATAAGGTATGGTTGCGGTATTCTGTATCTTCTCTTTTACACCCTGGCTGCAAACGGGCAAACACTTTCATTGCAGGAAGAAAAAGACGGGCTTTCCATTTCATTTCAAAACAACCTGCGACTGCAGGGTGGCGTTGCGGTTATCGGGAACAGGGAGCAGAATTTCAAAATACAAAAAAGCATTTCAAAAAACGTCGCTTTATTGTCGCTCCTGAATGAGCGGGAAACAATTGATGCTGATGAATTTGCAGGTATTTTCTTTGATGACATTCCTTCTTTAAAACAGGGTGTTACGCTTTGGCGGTACAAACCCTGGAATAGCTGGACAAAACCCATTGCACTGACGGATGCTTCAAAAATGGAAACATGGGATGTGCAATTTTTCTACTGGCAATATAATGATGGGCTTTATGGTGCCGCCGTTCCTTTAAGCGGTAACGGGTTTCGTACAACGCTTGGCAGCTATGGCAAAAAATGGGGCAGCAAAGCCCTAAGTTATGGCCCAAAACCAAATGTACATCAGGTGCCTGCAATAGCTGTTGCCTTCGGAAGAGACCCTTACGTTTTATTCAAACAAGTTTATAAAGCAGCCCTGACCGCCATGGGCACGCCTGAGAACCTTCAGGAGAAAAAGAGCCTGCCTCTTCCGCTGCAATATATTGGATGGTGTACCTGGAATGCTTCAGACAACGGGAACAAGCTTAATGAACAACATATTTTAAAAGGCGTAGAAACTTTTACGAAGAATAAATTTCCGCTGGGCTGGGTGTTGATAGATGATGGCTGGTTTCAGCATAAGGGTAATCAGCTTCAATCCTTATTGCCCGACACGGCTAAATTTCCAAACGGCTTTCAGCCACTCATTCAAAATTTAAAAAAAAATAATGGCTTAAAATACGTAGGCGTATGGCATGCCTTTAACGGATATTGGAATGGAATAGACCCGGAATCTGCATTAGGCAAACACTATAAAATGGAAACCTTTTCGTGGACCCAGAAAGAGCGGCCCGATTTAAAAGAAGCCCCGTTAAAAACCTACCATTTTATACATCCAATGAGTGATTCTCTTTATTCCTTTTATGATAGCTGGCACCGGTACTTTAAAAATGAAGGCTTTGATTTTATTAAGGTAGATAACCAATCCGTTACCGAACGAATGGCTGTAAATACATATCCTATTTTCAAACTTTCGTCCCAAATGCATAAAGCATTGTACCGCTCTGCCGATAAGTATTTTAATGGTGCTGTTATTAATTGTATGGGCATGACAGCGGAGGCTTACCTTAATTTTGGTTCATCAGCTGTAGCCCGGGCGGTTGAAGATTATTTCCCCTACAAGCAGGGTGAAACTTATAATATGGAAAAAGGCAACGCTGCTGCGCATGTAACCCAGGCGCTGTATAATTCCATTTATTTTTCTCAAATGGTAGTGCCTGATTTTGATATGTTTCAGTCGCATCATCCTAATGCTGTTTATCATGCGCTTGCCCGAACGCTTAACAATGGCCCTGTTTATTTAACCGATGAGCCGGGTAAACAGAATTTTGAATTGCTTCACAAGCTTGTTTATTCAGATGGAAAATCTATTCGCTCCCAAACATCTTTGTTGCCAACAGAAGATTGCCTGTTTCAGTTGCAGCAACCAAAAGTGCTGAAAGCAGAT
>JAYULK010000040.1:0-3926 GCA_043763635.1 Chitinophagaceae bacterium | reverse complement strand
TTTTAGGCCTGAAAGCGTACAGCCTTTTTAATGCAACCCATTCAATAAGTTATGAAAAACACGGTTATAGCTGGGAAGAATATGATCCCTTTTTAGCTAAAAGATTGCAGTCTGTTACTCAAATCCTTTCTTATACAGATTCATTGAACTCTTTTAAGCCACGAAATAACCTGCAATATTGTGAGCTCTTAGAAAATGTTTTCCGAAAACGTTTTTATCATGGATACAGCAATTATACTTATGCAAATAATTGGCTCGCTGCAATAGCAGGCAAATTAGTTTGGAACGACCTATCAGCCATTGTAATACCAGATCATATTTTAAAACATCCAATGGCTGCCTGCAGCCAGCAATCAATAGTATTGATGGAATGTTTTAAAAAAATAGGCATTGATTATAGAAAAGTTGGATTTACAGGGCATTATGCATTAGAAGGAAGGATTAATAACAAGTGGTTTTTTTTCGACCCCAACAGGGAGCCGGAATTTATAAATAAAAGGAAATCGGTAAGTGACCTATTATTGAGAAATGAGTTAGCATCAAGTTATGACCATTTTCCTGATAGCTCAAACGCTAAATTGTTATCTCCAACTTATGGAAGTGTTAATGAAGTGCTGACGCCAAATGCAGCATTTTTTCATAAATCCACCTACGTACTTTCCAACTTATTTGTAGCGATTGGCGTGATTTTCACTTTGTTTCCATTTATAAACAAGACGGTGAAAAAGAAGCGCCAAATGATTGTAAATAATATAAAGGGAGCTTTCTCTAGCTTAGAAGTTATAACAAAAGAAGAAGAGAAATTAGTAATTAATAATAAGGTTTAAATTTCTACTGCTTTCATCTTAGGCACAAGTGCCTTCATTACAAGCCATGCAACAATATAAGCTAAAGCACAAATTGTAAACATGATTGTATATCCTGTTTCTATATGTCCCAGTGCCTTATACTTATCAAATAAATAGCCGCCCAATTTGTTCATTATTACGCCTCCCATCCCGCCAGCCATTCCTCCAATACCAATAACAGAAGCAACTGTTTTTTTTGGAAACATATCAGACACTGTTGTAAAAATATTAGCAGACCATGCCTGATGCGCAGATGCGCCTATGCCTATTAATATAACCGGAAACCAAACACTCAATGTACCCAGTGGCTGTGCGGCCAATACCACCAGAGGAATTAATGCGATCACGAACATGGCTTTCATTCGTCCATCATAAGGTGTATACCCTTTGTTTATAAAGTATGTAGGAAAGTAACCACCTCCAATGCTTCCAAACATTGTCATGCTGTAAAGTACAGCCAATGGCAACTGAACATCTGTTCCAACAATTCCATATTGAGCCTTTAAGTAAGCTGGCAACCAAAATAAAAAGAACCACCAAACACCATCAGTCATAAATTTTCCAAAAGCAAAAGCCCAGGTTTGTTTAAATCCTAATAGTTTGATCCATGGAACTTTTTCTGCCGCTGTAACAGAAGAGGCTTCAAGCGGAGGCTCTACATCACTATGTATGTAATCACTCTCTGCCTTACTCAATCGCTTCTGCTTAGATGGTATTTCATAAAAAATAAACCAGAATATCAACCATAAAAAACCAAACGCTCCAATTAGCCAAAATGACATTTCCCAACCCCAGGCCGCAGCTATCCAGGGCACAGTAATGGGGGCAAGAATAGCCCCTACATTGGTTCCTGAATTAAAAATTCCAGTAGCAAAGGATCGTTCTTTTTTAGGAAAGTATTCAGCCGTAGCTTTTATTGCTGCCGGAAAGTTGCCAGCTTCCCCAAATCCTAATAATGCACGGGCTAATATAAACCCAAGCACTGATACCGAAACAGCAGTAAAGCCAAGTATGGCAGCAATGGGAAGAAATAATGCACCAATGCTTTCAGCATACGCATGAATAATGGCACCAACTGACCATATAATTAATGCAATCGCATATCCTTTTTTTGTGCCCAAACGATCAATTACCCTTCCTGCAAACAACATTGAAATAGCATACACAAATTGAAACGCTGCTGTAATATTTGCATAATCAGTATTTGTCCAGGAAAATTTTTCTGCTAATAGAGGCTGCAGTAAACTAAGCACCTGCCTGTCTAAATAATTAATGGTTGTTGCAAAAAACAAAAGAGCGCAAATAGTCCATCTATATTTACCTACGGCTTCTATGCCCCTGTTCAATTTATCTTTTTCCTTAAGCGTTATTTGCATATATGGCTGGTTGTTTCGTTAGTCTGGCTGTTATTTCCTGATATTCTGAATTAAAGCCATTGATTCTTTTGTTAGCTCTGTAATCTTCGCATAATCTTTATTTTCCAAAGATGATTTAGTTATTAATTTACTACCCATGCCAACGGCTGATGCGCCAGCGCTAAACCACCCTCTTAAGTTGCTTTCTTCGGGCTCTACACCACCTGTTATTATAAATTGCAAGCCGCTGAACAATTCTTTTATGGTGCTTATAAAGCCTGGGCCCAGAATATTGCCGGGGAATATTTTTATAAATTTTGCCCCTAAATTTTCCGCTTTTATAATTTCTGTAGGCGTCATGGCCCCAGGTACCCAAAGCACTCCATTTTTGTCTGCTACAGTGGCGGCTTCTTCTACTAAACCAGGGCTGATGATATAATCAGCGCCAGCATCAATAAAAGCCTGGGCCTGAATTGCGTTCTTTATAGTACCTATTCCAAGGTACATTCCTTTCAATTCGGTATCGCATACCTGGCGTAGCTTTCCAAAATTATTTAATGCGGCTTCCCCCCTGTTGGTATATTCAACTGTTCGTATGCCAGCTTCATACAAAGCTTTTAGCACATTAATACTTACATCCAGGTCTTTATTAAAAAAAAGAGGAAGAACTCCTTGTTCAGGAACTAATTTTAAAACTTCTGCTTTCTTATCCATTCTGTTTATTGTTAAATAGATTACGTCGTTACTTAATAATAGTCATGGGGTTGAAGATACAAAGCGTAAATGTATTGGTATAATCAAAATCATATACTTTCTATTTACGCAAACGTTCCCGTAAACTTTTTCAAATTAAGATAATAGTGCGTTCTAAATTTATTGATCTTTGATTCAGTTTATAAAAAGCCCTACTGCATAAACTGACTTTCATTTTAATAATAAAAATCACACAACCAACTATGTCTAAAAAAGTTGTTACACTGGGAGAAATCATGTTACGCTTATCTACTCCCGGCTTCGAACGTTTTGTACAAACCGATAGCTTTGATGTTACCTATGGTGGTGGTGAAGCCAACGTTGCAGTAGCTCTTTCTAATTATGGATTAAATGGCGTCTTTGTTACCAAAGTGCCGGACAATGCTATTGGACAGGCTGCTATCAACCATATCCGCCGTTATGGTGTAGATACACAATTTATAGCAAGGGGCGGTAAAAGATTAGGTATCTATTTTTTAGAAACGGGCGCTTCCATGAGAGCTTCTCAGGTTATTTACGACCGTTCCGGCGCTTCTATTGCTGATGTTGATGAAAGCGAATTTGATTTTGATAAAATATTTGATGGTGCTGACTGGTTTCATACGACCGGCATTACACCAGCACTAAGCGATAAAGCTGCTGCACTTACTGAAGCTGCTTTAAAAGCTGCCAAAGCAAAAGGCATTACTACAAGCATTGATCTTAACTATCGTAAAAAATTATGGACCAAGGAAAAAGCCAGGGAAATAATGACCAGGCTTTGTCAACATGTAGATGTTTGCATTGGTAATGAAGAGGATGCCGATACCACTCTGGGCTTTAAATCTGAAGGTACAGACATAACCAAAGGAGAACTTAACCTGGATGGTTATAAAAGTGTGTTTAAACAAATGAAAGAAAAATTCCGTTTTAAGTACATTGCTTCTACATTGCGTGAAAGCCATAGCGCATCTGATAATGGATGGAGTGC
>JAYULK010000039.1:0-14500 GCA_043763635.1 Chitinophagaceae bacterium | reverse complement strand
TTACTTATAATAAAGGCGATAACAGCAATAACACCACCATAAGCACAGATAACTTTAGAATGCCCGGAAAGGTGTTTACTAATAATTATACGCAATTGCAAGCAGGGAGTGGCAATAACAACAATACAATTATACAAACTGACTATGTAAACCCGGTTAGTGAAAACTCTAAACTGGAGTTCGGCGCCCGTACCTCTATTAGAGAAGTAAACAGCCAGACAAATTACTTTAGTGTCAATCCCGATGGTTCATTGGATCCTTCGGTTCTTCAGAATATAAATTATAATAGCAAAGACCAGGTTTATGCAGCCTATGCCAACTTTTCTAACCGAATTAAAAACTTTGGATACCAGGTGGGCCTAAGAGTAGAAAGTTCGAATTATGAAGGCTTACTGGTAAACTCTAAGGAAGAGTTTAATATTGAGTTTCCAATTAGTTTATTCCCAAGCGTTTTTCTTTCGCAAAAGCTAAGTGATGCTGATGACCTTCAATTTAATTATAGCAGGCGTATCAACCGTCCGGGTTTTTGGCAACTTTTTCCTTTCTATGATCTAACAGATCCACTTAATATTTCAAGAGGCAATGCCAACCTAAACCCAGAGTTCACCAACTCGTTTGAGTTCTCTTATTCCAAAACATTTAAAAGCCGGGATAACTTTTTAGCTTCTGCGTATTTTAAACAAACAACAGATCTACTCACACGTATTCAAGTCCTTGAATATGTTGAAGCCATTGATACATCTGCATTGGTGTTAAGTTATACTAATGCTAACAAGTCTTATATTACAGGTCTTGAGTTAACATCAAGAAACAAGCTAACAAAATGGTGGGAACTAACTTCAAACGTAAATTTCTTTACTTCAAAAATAGATTTGAAAGAAGGCGAAGATCCTGACCAGTTTTTAAGCTACTTCTTGCGGTTGAATAACAATTTTAAATTACCTGAAAACTTTTCAATACAGCTATCAGGCAATTATGATTCCAAACGTCTTGTAATAGCAGGAGGAGGTTCGGGAGGACGTGGTGGTGGCGGTGGCGGATATGGTGGTGGTGGAGGCGGAGGCTTCGGTGGCCCAAATACATCTGCAAACGGTTTTATTCGTCCGCAGTATGATGTGGATGCGGCCTTGCGGTACGACTTTCTAAAAGATAAAGCTGCATCTTTATCATTAAGTGTAAACGACTTGTTTAAAACAAGAAAATACGATGCACATTCTGAGGCATTAGGCTTTACACAAGATGTTGTACGTAGAAGAGATCAACAGGTTTTCAGATTGAATTTTAACTGGCGCTTTGGTAAGTTTGATGCAAGCTTATTTAAACGCAAAAATACAAGAGCTGAAGGTGATACAGGCGCAGAAGGTTCTGGTTTCTAAATTTTTATAAACTATGATAAAGAGCTCCCTTTTTGGGAGCTTTTTTGTTTTAGTTACTTTTGAATCTTATGTACAGATTTGCTCTTATTGGTTGTGGACGAATTGCACAGCGTCATGCAGAAAATATTAAGAAGATTGGAGTGCTGATAGCCGTGTGTGACATAGATCTTCAAAAAGCAGATGCATTTGCAGCTACTCATAACGCCATAGCTTACTATAGCATTGAAGATTTGCTGAAAAAAGAAAAAGATTTTGATGTATTAACTGTCTGTACTCCAAATGGATTTCATGCGGAACATAGTATAAAAGCCTTGCAGTCAGGCAAAAATGTTTTGTGCGAAAAGCCAATGTGTATTACAAGCGCCGCTGCGTGGCAAATGATTGAAACGGAAAAATTCAGCCGTAAAAAATTGTTTGTTGTTAAGTCAGCAAGATTTAATCCCTTACTTAAACAATTAAAAACCTTAATTGATAATAATGAGTTAGGCAGGATATATAGCTTTCAATTAAGCTGCTTTTGGAACCGGCCCAAAGAATATTATACTGATTGGCACGGAACACTTTTCCCCGACGGAGGCTCGTTGTATACACAGTTTAGTCACTACATAGATGCCTTAATTTGGTTGCTTGGAGATATTGAAACAGTTACAGGGTATTGCATTAATGCAGCACACCAGGAAGCCATTGAATTTGAAGATACAGGAGTAGCTTCCTGTATACTTAAGAATAGTGTGTTAGGAACCATAAACTGGTCGGTAAATACCTATAAAAAAAATAGTGAGATTGCTTTGACTCTTATTGCGGAAAAGGGAACGATTTGCCTTGGTGGCGAATACCTGAATGAAATAAAATACTCGCAAACAAATGCCTTTATGGCGCCAGCCGATGTTAACCCATCCAATAATTATTCCAGCTATAATGGAAGCATGAGCCACCACAAAGAAGTGTATGAAAATTTAATTCTGGCTCTGGACGATACCACGCATAAATTCACCAATATTTTTGATGGGTTAAGAACAGTGGAAGCTATTGAAAAAATTTATAAATCCATATCTGTTATATCTACCTCATGAAAAAGATAACGTGTATTGTAGGTACCCGGCCTCAGTTAATTAAACATGCTGTTTTACTCCCCGAATTGGAAATGTATTTTGATGTATGCTCTATTAACACACACCAACATTACGATAGTGAATTAAATACTTTGGTGCAGGAAACCTTGTACAAAAAAGACCCTTTTATAACCATTCCGTTGAAAAAAAATTTAGATAATGCAGAACGTCTTGGTGAAATGATTGTGGCAATTTCACGCCAGCTAAAAGTGCAAAAACCTGATGCGGTATTAGTATACGGAGATACAGACTCTACTCTTGCAGGAGCATTAGCTGCACATAAAAATACGCTCACCTTAATACATATTGAAGCTGGTGAAAGAAGCTATAACCTAAACATGCCCGAGGAAAATAACCGTATTATTACAGACCTCTTTTCCTCCATATTGTTTTGCTCATCTGAGCAGGCACAAAAAAATCTAAGCGGCTACCTTCATCAAAAAAAAATATTTTGTTATGGAGATCTAATGAAAGACCTGGCACAAAAAACAACTTTGTCTCTATCTAAAACTTTGATAGACCCACCTTATTATTTTTGCACGATTCACAGGAATTATAACCAGACAGATCCTAAGAAAATTAAATGGTTATTAGAAATAATTCAACAAACAGGAATTAAAACTATTTTTCCCCTACATCCATTTACAAAAATAAATTTGGAACAAGCAGAAATCAGGTTAGATAAATACCCTTTTATTAAATTTTTACCTCCAATTTCTTACTCACAATCTATACATTATCAAAAGTTTGCTGAAGCTATTATTACGGATTCAGGAGGAATTCAAAAAGAAGCTTATTGGTTAAAACGGCCTTGTATCACCATACGTAAAGAAACAGAATGGACGGATACCCTTGAAGGCGGATGGAATCAATTACTATATGAAGACCTTTCCCAACTGCCGGCTTTATTGAAAAAAACGCCCGATAAATCTTTATATAGAAATGAACTTTATGGTGATGGAAATGCATCCGGTAATATTGCTCTTAAATTAGCTTCTTTAATTTAGTGCCGTGTTACTTGTTTACTGCCAACATACAACTAAAAGACTAGCATACATTTTTGATTTGCTTTTAAATAAAATTGCCGGCATAGAATTTATTATTACCGGCAACAAGGAAGATTATATACAATGGAATGGCGCTTCTCTTAACTATAGTGGCCTTTCATTAAAAACCTCAGAAATAGTTTATTCACCAGAAAGTCTATTATTTGAAAATGATGTCCGGCAACAAAATATAGCAGTCGACAAAACAGAAGGGGCTGCTTATCTATACTTTGCCAAATCGCAAAACAAGAAATATTTTGATCCTTTTGCTGCTGCCTTTTTTTTAGTAAGCCGTTACGAAGAATACTTGCCTTTTACTCCTGACAGATATGAACGATTTGAAGCGGCTTCATCTATTTTGCACAAACACAGACTACTTGATAAGCCATTGGTGAATATATGGGCAGAAGAAATAAAGAAAATTATTATCAGGAACTTTCCTGAAGTAGTTAGAAATGAGAACCAATTCTCAGCTTTAATTTCAATTGATGTAGATCAGGCTTATGCTTTCAAATACAGAGGGTTTATAAAAAACTGTATTTCATTATTAAAAAATGTATTTTCCTTTAAAACGGATTTTATCATAAGTCAAATCAAAACGCAATTAAATTTATCGAAGGATCCTTATGATTCTTTTAATTACCTAAAGCACATTCAACAGGAAGCCAATTTGAACTTTACTTACTTTGTTAACCTTGGAAAATTTTCACAGTACGATAAAAATCTTTCTGCCTCAAATCAGCAATTAAAAAAATTAGTTGTAGCAATACAATCACATGCCCATATAGGCATACATCCTTCTTTTTATTCGAACGAGTTCCCACAAAAGTTTATAGAAGAAAAAAACAAACTGGAAGATATTTTACAAACTCCTGTAGTAAAGAGCAGGCAGCATTACCTTAAAATAAAACTACCAACTACTTACCAGCATTTATTACAAGCTGGTTTTACTGAAGATTATAGCATGGGATATGCTTCCTGCCCCGGGTTTCGTGCTGGCACGTGTACACCATTTAAGTGGTTTGATCTACAATCAAATTGTGAAACCCTCTTAACTGTTTATCCAATTACATATATGGAAGGAGCGTTTAAAACCCTGGGTATGCCTACTGCCGATGCAGCTTTGTATTCGCAAAAAATACTTGAAACTGTAAAACAATACAATGGCTTTTTTATGAGTATCTGGCACAATCATACTGTTACAGACAAATTTACATGGAAAGGTTGGAAGCGTGTTTTTGAACAATCACTCGAACAAATTAAACAGTATAAGTGAGCAAGAGAATTGTAGTTTCTGTTATTAGTGATCTAACCTCTGACCAGAGAGTTCATAAAGTTTGTACTTTTTTGCATCAAAAAGGCTTTCATGTAATTCTCATAGGACGAAAAACAAAGAACAGTTTGCCTCTTCAAAAACGTGACTATACAACTGAACGCATTTTCTGCTCCTTCAACAATGGAGTTTTGCTTTATGCCGAGTTCATGGTAAAGCTTTTTTTTAGGCTTTTTAAAAAGACTGACCTTTTTCTATCTAATGACCTCGATACATTACTGCCTAATTTTCTTCATGCAAAAATTAGGAGTAAGAAGCTTATTTATGATAGTCATGAATACTTTACAGGTGTGCCTGAGTTGAGTGATACGCCGTATAAGAAAAAAACATGGCAATTATTAGAAGCATTTTTATTACCTAAAACTGATGCTGCTTATACAGTAAATAAATCAATAGCTGAGTTGTTTAAACATCAATACAACGTACACATGAAAGTAGTACGTAACCTGCCATATCTTAGTAATAAAAGCAGTGTAATACCAAACATACAATTCCCCGGAGATAAGTTTATCATCCTGCTTCAAGGTGCTGGAATTAATACTGGCCGGGGAGGTGAAGAACTAGTACAAAGCATGGCGCTACTTCCCCCAGATTTTATTCTTTACCTAATTGGTAGTGGCACCAGTTGGATAAGTTTAAAAAAGATGGTTGCTGATTTAAACCTAACTAATAAAGTATGTTTTATTGAGAAGGTACCCTTTGAGCAACTCTCCTATTACACCCGCCAGGCAAGTTTAGGAGTATCACTTGACAAACCATCTTCGGTAAACTATGAATTGAGCTTGCCGAATAAAATATTTGATTATATACATGCAGGTATTCCGGTACTGGCTTCTTCTATAAAGGAGGTGAGATATGTTATTGAACATTACCAGGTAGGTATTATTGTTGATGAAGTTACCCCTCAGGCAATAGCTAAATGCATACTGTACATTTACCAAAACAAAAGCCTTTATGATTCATGGAAAGCCAATACGGCAAAGGCTGCAAGCGAACTTTGCTGGGAACATGAAGAACGCATTCTTCAAAGTATATTCTCCCAATATCATTAATGCTTATTTGCCTTTTGTAAAAAAGCGAAATAAGAAAGCTTCCACATATCCAATACCAACAAATTTTTTGTACTACGAAGTTTTTTTAAAAGGAAAGAATGTTTTGAAGCAAGAATTTTTAATAATTGCTTTCCTGCGACAAAAGAAAAAAATTTCTTGTACACACTTATAACACGAACCACACTAAAGTCGTAATCATTTTTATAGGTAGCATATAAATATTCAATATTGTGTAAAGCCTGTTGCTGGTTTTCTATAAATTTATCTTCTGCCACTAGCTGCTCATGAAATACAGGGTTGGTTATATGAGTTAGCGAGTTTCTGTTTTTTAGAAACTGAAGAAGCATGAACGTATCCTCATGACCATAGCCAGTTAGGTTTGCATCAAATTTTAAATTCAGGAAAATATCTTTTTTTATAAGAAAATTACAGGAAAGAAAATTTTTTCCTTTCGGTGATTCCTTTGTTATCAACTTTTCTTCCCGTTCTTTTCCATATAAATAATGTAACTTTTTTTCTGGAGAAACATGTTGCCGGGTATTATATATTCTTCCTCCATAAACAATATCAAACTTGTTAAGAAATTTTTCATATCGTTGAAGAAACTGATCATCTGGCAATCTGCTATCGGCATCTAAAAAAAGCAGATTAAAAAACTTTGCTTTTTGTGCCAGCAATAAACGGATACGGTTCCTGCCAATATTCTTATTTAAATTTTCATAAATAACACCTTCATTATTACTTATTTCTTTATTAGCTGCAAGGCATGCTTGGTCTGTTGAGCCATCTTCTATAACCAATATTTCATAGTAAGCCTTACTTATCTGTATTTGTCTAGCCAGGCATTCTATCAAATCAACTATCCTATAATTATAAGTTGGAATTAAAATAGAGATCATACGGTTGTGATAGAGGCATTATCAATCACCCTTCCTTTCTCGGTACGTACCATTCGTGCAGGAAATTTTTGAATCACTATGTAATCATGCGTAGCCATAACTATAGCAGTATTAAAGTCACGGGAAATGTGAAATAACAAGTTCATTATTTCATCCGATGTTTCAGGATCCAGATTACCTGTAGGTTCATCGGCTAAAATTAATTTAGGAGAATTTAATAAAGCCCTTGCTACATCCACACGCTGTTGTTCGCCCCCGCTTAACTCAAATGGCATTTTAAAACCTTTCGATTTAAGTCCTACTTTATCTAATACATCAGCAATTTTTTCATTCATCAATTTATCATCTTTCCACCCGGTAGCTTTTAATACAAATTTCAAATTTTCATTCACGTTGCGGTCGGTGAGTAATTGAAAATCCTGAAACACTACGCCCAGCGTTCTTCTTAAATATGGTATTATTTTCCATGTAAGCTGGCGCAAGTCGTATCCTGCTACTGTGGCATTGCCCTCTTTTAATGTAAGCTCGCCATATAAGGTTTTCAATAGGCTTGATTTTCCCGTGCCGGTTTTACCCACCAGGTACACAAATTCACCTTTATTTACTTTAAGGTTTACATCCTGTAATACAAGGTTTTCTCCCTGGTATATATTAGCGTTTTGTATTTCAATTATAGGCTCTGCCATGCAACATCATTTATTGCAAAATAAAACAACAATGAGTAAGGAAGCCTATTTTATTTCTTTAACTAAAAAAATAGTTGTTCAACTAAAATATTAGTTATACCTTGGTTTTGAAATAGTAAATCATGAAAACATTAACCAAGGCAGAAGAGCAGATCATGCAAGTGATATGGACAATCAAAGAAGGTTTTATAAGAGACATTATGGAGGCGATGCCTATGCCAAAGCCGCACCAAAACACCGTGGCTACCATCTTAAAAATATTAGTTGACAAAGAATTTGTTGGCATTAAAACCTTTGGCAGGCAAAACCAATACTACCATCTTGTAGCAAAAGATGCGTATTCAAAAGCTTCTATTAAAACCTTGGTAAAAGGCTATTTTGGTGGGTCGTTTAGCGAAGCGGTTTCTTTCATGGTTAAAGAAAACACCATTAGTCTTGAAGACCTTGAAACTCTATTAGCTCAATTGAAAAAAGGAAAAAAATGATTGCATTTACCTACTACATTTTAAAACTGTGTATCTGTTCTGCAATATTATTTTGCTACTATTACGGAGTTTTGCGAAACAAGCAATTTCATCAATGGAACAGATTCTATCTACTTAGCGCTGTGGTTTTATCGTTAATTGTTCCATGCCTGCAATTTTTTGTATGGCAGCCCGGTGCTGGTTCTGCAGAGGCTATTCAATTGCTACAAATTGTTTACACGGCAGATGAGTTTGTAGCGGATGCCAATACAAATCAAAACAGTTTGATTACGCTAAACCAGGCTTACTGGATTTGCTATAGCTTGATTTCTTCTTTATTTCTTATAGCCTTAGTAAGAACATTTCAAAAATTATGGTCTGTAATACGGAGCAGTTCCGTTAGCATGATACAGTCAATTAAATTTATAAATACTGATGTAAAAGGTTCACCCTTTTCTTTTCTCAAGTATATTTTTTGGAATAAGAACATTGATCTAAGCTCTCCTACAGGCCAACATATTTTTCAGCACGAAGTAGTACATGTTAAGGAAAAACATTCGCTGGATAAGATCTTCATCCAGGTGGTATTGATATTCTTTTGGTGCAACCCGGTATTTTGGCTTATAAAAAAAGAGCTTAAAATGATTCATGAATTTATCGCCGATAAAAAAGCCCTTGGGCAGTCGGATGAAAGTGTTTTAGCCGCCATGCTTCTTCAAGCTTCCTACCCTAATTACTATAATAGCTTAACCAATCAATTTTTTCAATCATCAATTAAACGCAGACTAGCCATGTTAACTAAACAACAAACACAAAAAATCTCTTACGCTGGACGCTTATTAGCACTGCCCATTATAGCATTTATTGTTTTTGCTTTTACTATTAAAACCAAAAATGCTAACAATCCTGATGTTATACTTGAAAAGGATATTACTGTAGTGATTGATGCGGGCCATGGTGGAAACACCGGCGCAAAAGCAACTGGCGTAATTGAAGATGAGATCGTATTACAGATTGCCAAACAAATAAAGCAACTAAATACAAACAGCAAAATTAAAATTCTACTTACAAGAGTAAATGATCAATCTATTGCAATAAAAGATAGGGTGGAATTTGCAAAAGAAAAGAACGCTGACTTGTTTATTTCGCTTCATGCAAATGCTGATGAGCACATGATTGAATCTACCAATGGAATTGAGGTAATGGTGTCATCAAGAAAACCATTTTATCAAAAAGACAGTGAACTTCTAGGCTCGGCATTAGTAAAAGAATTGAGTGAGGTTTATAAAGTGCACCCCAATCTGGTAAAAAGAAATAGCGGAGTTTGGGTGATTGATGCAAACGTATGCCCATCCGTACTAATTGAATGCGGATATCTCACTAATAAAAAAGACCGTGAGTTTATAAGTAATCGCAGTAATCAAAAGCTTATAGCTCAAAAAATATTATCAGCCATAACAAACTATGCCGCTACTGCAACCTCACAAAGCAAGTCGGTTATAAATGAAAATGCAACAACCGGAGCAAGCCAGTCGCCCGTCTCTTTCAGAAATTTAAAAGACACCTTGGATAATCCCCTGGTCTATGTTGATGGCATTGAAAAAGGAAGACTGAAGGCTCTGGGAGGAATGGAAAAGCTTGTGAATTCAGGTGATATAAAATCAATGTCGATCTATAAAGAGAAGGACGCCATCAACAAATATGGAGCGAAAGGAAGTGAAGGCGTGATAGAACTATTTACCAGTAAGTCTGCTGTGCCTCCGCCACCATCGCCTCCGACTCCTTTAGGAGGTATTAATATTTCAACCGGCCAGGAAAATCCTTTAGTATTTATTGATGGAAAAGAGAGTGGTAAAGTGAAAGAGGATAAGATAAAAAAAATGGACCCAGCCCTGATTGAGTCAATAAATGTTTTGAAGGGTCAGGATGCTTTAAAAAAATATGGCGATAAGGGAAAAGACGGGGTGATTGAGATTACTACAAAAAATAAAATTGAATCAACTACTATTCATTTCTCCGCGGATATTATACATTTTGAGTCTTCTAAAATGAAAATTGATGATGCAGTTTTAATTATAATTGATGGAAAGGATATGCCTGATATCAAAATCTCAGATATCGAAAAGTCTATAAGCCCAAAGGTTATTAAATCAATGTCAATATACAAAGGTCAAGACGCCATCGACAAATATGGGCTAAAGGGTTCTAATGGAGTTTTAGAGGCATACACGTATCATCAAGGCGAAGTTAAAAAAAGTAAGACAAGTGCGTTCCTTTCATATTGAGTTCCAATCTTTGACCAGCTCTTTCCTCTACCCTACCAATCACCTGCGCCTCCACACCAAAATCTTTTGCAATGCTGATCATTTGATCAGCATTTTTTTCGTCTGTATAAATCTCCAAGCGGCAGCCCATGTTAAATACCTGGTACATTTCTTTATCATCAGCGCCACTCGACTGCTGAATAATTTTGAATATCTCAGGTGCTTCAAACAAGTTATCTTTTATGATGCAAACATTATCCGGCACATACTTCATGCATTTTGTTTGTCCGCCGCCACTGCAATGAATCATACCATTAATAGCATCAAAGCTTTCTTCTAATATTTGTTTCACTACAGGAATGAATGTGCGTGTTGGTGAAAGAATCAATTTTCCAATGTTCGTTTTAAAACGTTCGTTTTTATAACTCACTTGTATCTCATCTTCCAGGTCATGCAAACCAATATAAGATACTTCTTCAGCCAATGAATGATCTAACGATTCAGGATAATCTGTTTTGTATCTTTTGCCTAATACATCATGCCTCGCACTGGTAAGTCCGTTGCTGCCTATACCACTATTATATTCCGTTTCATAAATTGATTTGCCATAGCTGGCAAATCCAACAATTACATTACCGGTCTTTATTTTTTCATTGGTGATGGTTTTGCTCTTTGGCCATCTTGCCGTCATTGTTCCATTTACTGTAATGGTTCGTACAACATCACCTACATCAGCGGTTTCTCCTCCCATGAAGGTAATGTTGACATTATGTTTTGTCATCGTATCAAAAAACTCCTGTGTTCCCTCAATCAGGGCTTGCAAAACTTCGCCTGGAATTAAATTTTTGTTTCTGTCAATGGAAGATGAAAAAAGCATCTTATCGTAAATGCCTACACAAATCATGTCATCAGTATTCATCACAATAGCATCCTGCGCTATTCCCTTCCATACAGAGAGATCGCCGGTTTGTTTCCAGTATAAGTAAGCTAATATGCTCTTGGTGCCGGCGCCATCAGCATGCATTACGTTTATCCAATCCTTGTCTTCTCCCAATACATCATCATAAATCTTACAAAAAGCTTTTGGGTATAATCCTTTATCAATATTCTTTGTGGCAGCGTGAACGTCTTCTTTTTGTGCAGATACTCCCCTCTTTGCGTAAAGCGACATGAATGATGGTTTAGCCTGCAAATCTAAAGCAGTGTGTATTGTGAACTACTATTTACACAAAATATTTGACTGGCTTATCTTAGCAGCAGAATGGAAATACATCGTAGTATTGAAGCCCTCCCTTTATTTCGAAATGCTGTTATAACAATTGGTACTTTTGACGGAGTGCATCTGGGCCATCAAAAAATTCTACATGCGCTTGTACAACAGGCTTTGAAAGTAAATGGCGAATCTGTTTTAATTACATTTGAACCACATCCAAGAAAAATTGTTAACCCCTCCATCAGTCTTCAATTAATCAATACACTTGATGAAAAGATTGAATTGCTACAAACAAAATGCATAGATCATTTAGTGATTGTTTCATTTACTTCCTTGTTTTCCGAACAAAGCCCTGAAGAATATATACATGATTTCTTAATTAATCGCTTTCATCCTCATACTATCATTATCGGCTACGATCATCATTTTGGAAAAAACAGGAAAGGAAACTATAGGTTATTGGAAGATAGAGCAGCCACCTATAATTACCAGCTTATTGAGATTCCAAAACATGTTTTGAATGAAATTGGCATTAGCTCCACTAAAATAAGAACAGCCCTGCTGGAATCTAATGTTGAAGAGGCCAATGAACTATTAGGCTATCTCTTCTATTTTGAAGGAAAGGTTGTAGAAGGAGATAAACTTGGGCGGCAGTTAGGCTACCCAACTGCAAATCTTGTTTATACAGATTTAGATAAAATACATTTGGGAGAAGGCGTTTATGCTGTGTATACAATAGTAAACGGTATGCAAAAAAAAGGTATGATGAATATAGGAACCCGGCCTACCGTTAACGGTACTATTAAAAAAGTGGAAGTCAATATTTTTGATTTCGATGGAGATTTATACGGAAGAGAAATAAGGGTGCTTGTAAAGAATTATCTGAGGACCCAAAAGAAATATGAAACGCTTGATGCTTTAAAGAAACAGATTTCAATTGATAAAGAGCAAAGCCTGCGGTTACTTTAATCTGCCATCATCTTTACCACCATTTCCTTTAGCAGCATTGCATCTGCAGTTCCCGGATCATTAATACCGATGCTCTTTAAATTATAGTGATGAAGAAGTAAAATAATTTTTTCAATACTGCTATAGCTGTAGCGTTGTGCTGCTCCAACATAATCTTTTACAAAAAAGCTGTGAACGCCTATAGAAGCTGAAATTGTTTTCTCATCTCTTGTAGGCACGCCATAAACCATTTGAACTTTACTGAAAAAATTATACAAAGAAGGTAAAATCAATTGAAGAGGCGCCGCTTTCGGGTTCGATTCAAAATACTGAATAATGCGCATGGCTTTGTATAGATCGCGGCTGGCAATAGCTTGCTGCAATTCAAAAACATTAAACTCTTTGCTGATGCCTACATAAGTTTCAATATCATCTTCGGAGATATTCTTTCTATCGCCAAGGTTTAGCGCAAGCTTATCTACTTCATTATTCAGCCGGTTTAAATCATTGCCTATATGGTCAATCAATAAAAAAAGAGCCTTGCTTGAGATAGTGAAGCCTTTCGATTTTACAAGCTGCTGCGTCCATTCGGGCAGCTCATTATCGTACATCTTTTTTGTAGTAAGAACTACGCCTTTGTCTTTTAAAAGCCTGGCTAGTTTAGTACGTCCATCAACCTTTTTATTTTTATAAGCAATCACAAGTATCGTTGATGCCAAAGGCTTCTCTATATACGACTCCAATTTATCAATGCTTCGCATTCCCTGTGCTTCTTTTATAATGACCACCTGCTTATTTGAAAGCATCGGGTAACGGCGGCAGGCATTAATTATATCCGGCCAATCAGCATCTTTACCATAAAAAACCGATAAGTTGAAACCGGCTTCGCTTTCAGTTAAAATATGATGCTCTGCATAATTCACTACCTTATCAATAAAATATTCCTCATCTCCTTCAAGCCAATACACAGTTTTCAGGTTGCCTTTTTTTATATCGGATATAATTTTTTCAACACTCATAAAATAGCTTAGTTATTCTGGTTCAACGAGTTACTAATCTGGCACGGTTTTCGAAAGTTGATGCAAAATTCAGCAAACAACATTTATATCTTTATAACTCACAAAACCTCCAGACATGGCAAACACAAATTATCCTACTTCCGACACCACACCACGTAACAACCCCCCAGGAAATAATAACACCAAAAATATATTAATTGGTGTATTGGCCGCTGGTCTTTTAGGTACGTGGGGATATTTCCTTTACGACAAAAATCAGAACACAGAAAAAATTCAGATCACACAAACGCAGGCAAGCACGGCTATGTCTTCAAGAGATTCTGTACAGTTATTGTATAATGATGCTTTAACTCGTTTGGATTCATTAACCGGCAATAATAATAATTTAACCGGCCAGCTTGGTGATCGCCAATCAGAAATAGGAAAACTAAAGAATGAAATTAACAGCATCCTGAGGAAGAAAAATGCTACTGCTTCTGAGCTGTCAAGAGCAAAATCTTTGATATCAACAATGAACAATAAGATTGCAAATCTTGAACAAGAGGTATCTCGTTTAACAGGTGAAAACCAACAGTTGGCTTCTACCAATACACATCTTACAGAAGAAAAAGGCGTACTCCAGACTAATCTTCAAACAACTACAGCATTAAAAGATGAATTGGCTTCAACAGTAGATGTTGCTTCAACATTTTCTGCATCAAATATTCAAATTAAACCCATCAACGAAAAAAGAAAGGGTAAAGAAAAAGAAACCACTACTGCTAAAAGGGTAGATAAGTTGGTTGTTTCTTTTGATGTGGAAAATCGTGTAGCACGGTCAGGCCCCGCAGATCTTTATGTAATTGTAACAGGACCTAACGGACAAGTAGTTTCTGATGCTTCTATGGGTTCGGGTACACTTACAACCCGTACAGATGGTGACAGGCAGTTTACCTATAAATCTACATTAGAATACGAACAAGCTACCCGCAAGAGTGTTCAGATTCCATTACGCCAGAATGATTTTCAAACAGGTAATTATAAAATTGAAATATATCAAAATGGCTTTAAGATTGCTGAAGGCATCAGAAGCTTGAAAAAAGGTGGTT
>JAYULK010000038.1:0-14565 GCA_043763635.1 Chitinophagaceae bacterium | reverse complement strand
ACTATCGCAATAAAAAAGAGTGCTTCCCTGGCGCAAACGAACGTTACCGGTTAAAACCTGCAGTTGTGAGCCATCATTGGTTTTCCGGTATTCTAACTTTTTTGCACCCGGTAAAATTTCTACAGGTGGCGATGTATCTGCAGGAGATTGGGCACTTGCAGCGGAGCTAATAAATAGTAGTAAAAAGAAAATAAAATACGAACACTTCATTATTTGGCTGATACTGCTATAGTATCTTTTATTGCCGGTGAAGTTAAAGCGTCGGGTTTACCTTTGCCGCCGAAGACAGAAATATTAACGTAGCGTTTTGGATGCACCCTGAAGTCATCTAATAAAATTTCGAGGCTTAATGCCGACCTGTTCATTTGATCGTATAGCTTTTGATCATTCATCAGTCTTCCTAATGTTCCTTTATTGCTATTTAGGTTTTGATCAAGTTTGGTAACAGTGCCTTTCATTTCATTAATGGTGCCTTCCAGGGCTGCTACAGTTTGTTGTATGCGGGCATTGGCGAGGTTGCCTGTTGTTAATTCCACATTGCGGATAGATTGTGCTATGCCCTCATTGTTTTTGGCAAGATTGCCCGTAACAGAATTAAGGTTACCCATTGTTTGAGCGATCATACCAGATTCTGTGTTCAACATTCTTTGCAGGTAAGCTGTAGAAACTGCAAGGTGCTCAATGGTAGATTTTAAGTTGGCATTTGTAGTTGGGTCAAACAAAGAGTTAATGCTTCCCAATACAAGCTTTAAAGAATCAACCGTTTGGTTTACCCTTGTGATGGTGGGTGTAAGCTGTGTTTTAAGATCTGCTATTAAACCACCTTCAAGACGGGTGCTTATGGTATCGCCATAATTAAGAAATTTTCTTGAATCGCCTTTTTCAATGGCTATGTATGAAGCGCCAACAAGAGAGGCATCAATAAAAGCCAATGAGTTTTCCGGAATATTCAGATCCCGGTTTAAATGAATTTCTATAAGTATGCTGTCTACTTCTTTATTTGTAGGCGTTAAATTATAAACAGTGCCCACTGCAAGCCCATTGATCTTAACAACGTTTGATTTTTCAAGTCCACCCAGGTTTTTAAATACTGCATATATAGTAGGCTGCTTGGAAAAAATACTTTTTCCTTTTAAGAAATTAAAACCCAGCACCAACAAAAAAATAGCAACTACTGCTAAAATACCAACCTTGGTTTCGTTATTAATCTTCATGAAAATATTTGTTTATCAGCGACACCATTGTCTATCGAGGATCAAAATAACAATAAATTTTTTACGGAATAAAAATAGCGGCTATTACCGCCGCTAAACAGGTAAAGAATAGCTATTAAAACTCAGGTTGTCAATTAATCATTACGTAGATCAGTTAGCAGTGAGCAAATAATTGACAGCTTTCTATTAAAAAGGAATGTGACTTCAGCTTCTTTTGCCAACTGCAAACTGATAACCGTAAACCGGTGTTTTATTTAATTAGACTTCACCACGGTTCTTTTACGTTCGTGATGTTCTATGTTTTGCAGGAACCCGTAAGTTTTGCTGCTGTTATAACTTGTTCCCGCCTGGCTACCTGCCGGTGTTTGTTGTTTTTCCAGCCAGATTATATAACCTTTTAGAGCATTTGTAATACAAACAGCAATTTCCTGCTGTCCGTTCTCGCTATTTAAATAAGCTTCCTCTTCGGGGTTTGTTATAAAACCCGTTTCAACCAATACACTTGGCATAGCAGTGGCCTGCAAAACCCAAATACCTACAGCTCTTTGTTTACCACCAAGACTTGTGCGGCCTACTTTTACAAACTCATCTTCCACCATGCCTGCAAGAGTTGCGCTGCGACGGAAAAATTGTTTTGTTTTTAAAAGCGATAAGGCAATAAAGTCTGGTGAGTTAGGGTCAATGTCGCCATATTTTTCACGATAATTTTCTTCCCCTAACATGGGTGCATTTTCGCGTAGGGCTACCTGCTTATCATCATTTTTATGTGACCCCCATATGTATGTTTCTGTGCCCTTTCTTGTATTTGGCACAGTGTAGTAATGATACTGCGGAACTTTTTTAGTTATTTTTTTCTTCTTCTTTCCTTTTCCTACATAACTCACTACAGTCCTGTAGCCATTAAGTTCTCTTTTTTCTATAGGCGGCATTGCATTTACATGAATAGAAATAAAAAGATCTCCCCTGTTCTGGTTAGCTATATCCGCTCTTTCTCTATTGTCTGTATTATAATGTGTCGGTCTTGTTTCAACAATACGTATTTCAGGAAATTCCTGGGCAACTAACTTCACTAATTTTTTTGCTACGTCATAGCAAATTTCATCTTCATAAGAGTAAGCACCTTTTGCGCCAAGATAGCCATTGCCTACCTTTCCATGCCCTGCATCAATAACAATTGTTTTGATTGCCTTCTGCTTTTTTTCAACTATAAAAGACGAGAAAAATGTTAGTGTAAAAAACGAGAAAAAAATAAAAAAAGTTTTCTTCAGCATATCAAATTATAGTTTACCTGTTATGAGAATCTTCACAAATTGTTTGAAGTCTAAACGACTATTTTTGTTTACGCTTATGACGCGACTGCACAAATTTAGTTTAAAAAAATACTTTATAGCCTTTGTTATAATAACATTATGCTGTGTAGTAACGCAAAGAACTGAGGCAGGCAGTACGACTGTAATTTACTTTGGCCCTTCTTTAACATATACTGATACAATCCCCCCAACCCGCAAGGATACGTTAACACAATCAAGCGATACAATTAAGAGAAGAGATACTTTAATTCAAACTGTAGATAGCTTCGCATTAAAATTTTCAAAAGATACGCTAACTGCGCCTGTAGATTATGAGGCAGAAGATAGCGCTGTAATATTGATACAAGGAAAAAAAATTATTCTTTACGGAAAAACACAAACTACCTATAATGATATAACACTAACATCGCCAAAAGTAGAACTTGACCAGGGATCTAATCTTTTAACTGCTGTTGCGGATAGAGACAGCTTGGGTGGAATAGCCACAAGGGCACATTTTACACAAGGAGAAAATAATTTTGAAAGCGATACCATCAGGTTCAATTTTAAAACCCAGAAAGGACTAACACAAAATACATTTACCACGCAACAGGAAATGTTTGTGCTGGGGGAAAAGATAAAGAAGATAGATGAAAACTCTTTTTATGTTAGCCGCGGAAGATTTACTACCTGTAATCTTGAAGAGCCTCATTTTGCTTTTCGTACCAATAAATTAAAAGTTATTAATAACAAGATTGCAGTGTCAGGACCTACGCATCCTGAATTTGAAGGGGTGCCTGTGCCTCTGTATCTGCCCTTTGGTTTTTTTCCTTTAAGCCAGGGGCGTCATTCAGGCTTTCTTCCTCCGCAGTTTACAACAAATGAACAATATGGTTTAGGTCTGGAAGGCGTTGGTTACTATAAGGTATTGAATGATAATATTGACCTTACGCTGAGAAGTAATATTTATTCTTATGGCGGTTGGACCGCCAATCTCACCTCCGGCTATCGTACAAGATACCGCTATAACGGCGCCTTTAATATAAGTATGCAGCATACAAAATTTAATTTTAAGGGCGACCCTGATTATAACCTTTCAAAAACAATGAATATAACATGGAACCATTCTGTTGACCAGCGAGCCAGGCCGGGAACAAATTTTTCTGCCAATGTAAATGCAGGCTCTACAAAATTTAACCGTTATGTTCCCAATGATCCAAACAGGAATTTCCAGAACATGTTAGGTTCGTCCATATCGTATTCAAAAATGTGGGCTGGTAAACCATACAACCTAACGCTTAGCGCAAACCATAGCCAGAATAGTAATAACCATCTAATTAATGTGGTTTTACCTGATGGTGGCTTTACAGTGCAAACCCTTTATCCCTTACAAAAAAAAGATGCGGTAGGCACACCTAAATGGTATGAAAAACTTGGCGTAGGATATAATGGCACCTTCCGCAACAGCTTATCCTTTTACGATACCACGCAGGTACGTTTGAAGCAATTGCTTGATACCATGCAATGGGGTGTACAACATAACGTGCCTATTATGCTTGCACTGCCCGCAATGGGGCCTTTTCTTATTGCTCCTTCTTTTTCTTACCGGGAGGTGTGGCTGCAGCAAAAATCAAGGTTTACATGGAATGATCCTAAAAGAAAGATTGATACATCAATAAGGAAAGGTTTATTTACAGATAGAGAAATAAGTTTTGGTGTGGGATTTAATACAGCTCTTTTTGGAACCTATACTTTTAAAAACAGCAGGCTGATGGCTCTGCGGCATGTAGTGCGGCCAAACTTTGGCTTAAATTATAAACCTGACCTTTCTAAAAAACATTGGTATTCTGAAAAGGTTGATACAAGTGGTTATACAAGACGCTATTCCGAATACCAGGGCTCAATGTTTCCAGGATTTTCAGAAGGCAGGTATGGAGGTATGTCTTTTGGAATAGACAATAATTTGGAGATGAAACTGCGTTCAAAAAAAGATACCGGAGAAGCCGCAATAAAAAAAATTCGTTTAATTGATGGTTTTGGTTTTAACAGCGGATATAACTTTCTTGCTGACACGTTACAAAAGCAGCAAAAATTACTTCCCTTTACTCTTTACCTGAGAAGTACACTTTTTGAAAAGCTAAACCTGAACATGAGCGCTTTACTGAACCCGTATAAAATAAATAAATTCGGTGATCCTACTAATGAGCTTGCATGGAAAGGTGGACGGTTTAACCTGGGACAAATAAATTATGCAAGCATTTCTATGTCTACAAGTTTTCAAAGTAAAAAGAAAGAAGATGGCACACCAAACGATGGATCAAATGATGCAGGAAGAGTACCTGTAGAAACAGATCCAACGCTTATGGGAGACCAGCAGCAATTGTTAGATTATATGCGGCGCAATCCTGCAGAATTTGTAGATTTTAATATTCCCTGGTCTGTTAGTTTTTCGCTTTCTATGAATTATTCACGGCGCCTTAAACCAGACCAAAGTGGTTTTGAATCTGATCTTACTACAAATGTTTCTTTTAATAACAGTTTTAACCTTACGCCTAAGTGGAACTTTAGCACCAATGGCTATTACGATGTAACTACTATGCAGTTACAAACGTTTACCATGTCTATTTCAAGAGATATGCATTGCTGGCAAATGTCTATAAATGTAACGCCTGTCGGGCCTTTCCGCTCCTTTAGCATAAACATCAATCCCAAAGCAGGCATCTTGCAGGATTTAAAAGTAAACAGAACAAGATCGTTCAGCACTTACTAAATTTAAGTGAGAAACATTTTGCATTAAGCATACATGTTTGTATATAATGCAGCTTAATGATCTAATAGTTTTTAGTATTCTTTTGCCATCTGCCTTGTTGCGCTATTGCCTTATTGCCTATTTGCCTATTGCCTATTGCCTATTTCTCCCTTCCTGCTTATTGCAATGCTGCATATAATAATCCCTCATCACATCAAACGAAGTTTGTTTCAATTCTTCAGCGCTTTTTCCATTTATAATGATTGCATCTAAAAAGTGCATCTCCACTTTATGGGGCCAGAAATAAAATGTTTTATTTGCTGGCATTACTTTATTAGTATAAAATATAACTGCCGGAATGATCGCTTTGCCTGTATCTGCAGCCAGCTTAAAAGCGCCATCATGAAACCGTTGCAGCGGTTCGCTTGTTTTGTTGCGTGTGCCCTCAGGATATATACACATGTGAAGGCCCATTTCTAATACCTCTTTCATTTTTACATAACTCCGCTTCCTGCTTTTTTCACTTTTTCTATCCACAAGTATGCTCCCGCTTTTATAAATAGCGCCAAATAAGGGAATGCGTGACATTTCTATTTTAGCAATAGTTTTATTAGGGCCTGGTATGCCAGGGCTGGCAAGCGCCACATCTAAAAAAGAAGAATGATTGCAGATAACAATATAGTTCTCGCCTTCTTTTAAATTTTCTTTGCCCTTAAAAATTCTTCTTATGCCCGTTAGAACAAAAAAGAATTTCATCCAGACATTGAAAATTTTAAAAATCCCGATAGTTCTTTCCGGCTCTTTGTAATCGCTAATTATCCATACCGGTATCCATACAAAAAACATGGATATGCAAAAAACAATAATTGCCCATAAGGCAAATATTCTACCGAGTATATTTTTAATGAAATTCATTGCTAATTTAAAGCGCCCAGTCAATAGGATCTATATTCTGCTTTACCAGGTAATCATTGATTTTAGAAAAAGGACGTGATCCAAAAAAACCATTGTTTGCAGATAAAGGAGATGGGTGTACCGACTTTATGATGTAATGCTTGTTTGCATCAATAAGCGATTGTTTTTCCTGTGCAAACTTGCCCCATAAAACAAAAACAACATTTTGTTTAAGCGTGGATACTTTTTCAATAACTGTATTTGTAAATTTTTCCCAGCCGATTTTTGAGTGGCTCATTGGCTCCCCTGCACGTACTGTAAGCGAAGCATTTAAAAGAAGTACGCCTTGTCTTGCCCATTTTTCCAGGTGTCCATGCTTTGCAATAGGCACACCAATATCTTCCTGCAATTCTTTATAAATATTAACCAGGGATGGCGGTGGCTGTATGCCTGCCTGCACAGAAAAACTTAACCCATGTGCCTGCTTTGGACCATGGTAAGGGTCCTGTCCTAATATCACCACTTTAACTTCATTAAAAGGTGTTGCTTCAAATGCATGAAAAATTTTTGAACCTGGAGGATAAATTACTTTTTCCTGTTTTTTTTCAGTTTTAAGATGGTCAGCTATCTGTTTGAAATAAGGTTTTTTAAATTCTTCCTTTAATACTTCCTTCCACGAAGATTCGATACTTACCTCCATACGCATATTTAGAATGAAGTTACCGCATAAAAGAATTTGGCGTAGAGTAGGTTTAATAGCTTTCGTGCAGGGCATCCCGGCTAATTGCTTATGTGTTTCTATATTGTATAAGATTAATGGATAAAGGGAATCAGGAATAATAAGGCAGGTTTGATGCAGCAGCATATTATAAATAGAACAATGACTATTAGTACTAAGAAATTTTCCCATTTCAAATCTCCAATTTCCTCTACTTTTGCCGCCAAAATAAGAGCTATGACAAATAGAACATTTACCATGATAAAGCCAGATGCCATGAAGAACGGGCATGCAGGCGCTATTTTAGATAAAATAATTAAAGCAGGTTATAAAATAATTGCGCTTAAGCAAACAAAGCTTACAAATGAAAAAGCCGGTGAGTTTTATGAAGTGCATAAGGAGCGCCCTTTTTATGGCGAGTTAGTACAATTTATGAGCAGTGGTATTATCATGGCCGCTATACTTGAAAAAGAAAATGCTGTAGCCGATTTCAGAACCTTAATCGGAGCAACCGATCCGGCAAAAGCAGATGAAGGAACGATCAGAAAATTATTTGCCACTTCCCTTGGCGAGAATGCTGTTCACGGAAGCGACAGTGATGAAAATGCAAAAATTGAAGGGGACTTTTTCTTTTCTGGCTTAGAGCGTTTCTGATAGGTAACAACTCCTAATAGAGACTGCATCATGAGCTGAGGGCGCCTATTTGCATCTCACTTTTTTCAATTGAATTATTCGGCATAATGGGCAACTATTACGTTGGGGCTTCATCTTTTTTTAAAAAATACCAGTTTAGATCCCCTGTATAGTTACACTAATGTCTTTCCCAGAAAGAGGCTTGTCTCAAAAGTTTGAGACAGCCTATTTTTATTTGAAGTGTAGAATCAATTTACATATATGCGCTTCTCTGGGCTTCATTTGCCTTACACACGCTTTTCTTTTTCTACAACCTTATATCTGCAATCGAACATAAATTACATAGCATCCTAAATTATTCTATTTTCAAATCATAATTCCCATAAATGCTTTTAGAAAACCTTGGCCGCGGAGCAATCGGAATGATGTTTCTTATATTGGTTTGTTATGCTTTAAGCAATAACAGGCGTGGCATTGATTGGAAGCTGGTTATAATAGGCATTATTGTACAGATATGTTTTGCATTGGGTGTACTAAGAGTAAATTTCATAAAAATTATATTCGGCTGGTTATCCGCCAAGTTTGTAGAAGTAATAAACATTGGTCACAAAGGCATTGAATTTATTTTTGGCAACCTGGCTGATGCCTCCCAGGGATGGGGTTATGTATTTGCCGTACAGGTGCTTCCTAATATAATTTTCTTCTCAGCACTGTCAGCCATGCTTTACTATTTGGGTATTCTTCAAAAAGTGGTTTATGTATTTGCCTGGATGTTGAAAAAACTTGGTATTTCAGGGCCGGAAAGTACCTCCACTGCTGCAAACATTTTCCTTGGACAAACAGAAGCTCCTCTGATGATTCGTCCATTTCTTGAGAAATTAACCCGCTCTGAAATGTTGTGCATCATGGTTGGCGGTATGGCCAATACAGCCGGCAGTGTGCTTGCAGCTTACGTGGGTTTTTTAGGAGGTAACGATCCTGTAATGCAACAGTATTTTGCGCTTCACATGCTCAGCCAATCTATCATGAGTGCACCAGCAGCAATTGTTGTATCAAAAATATTATTCCCTCAAAATGAGCCTGTGATGAGAGAACTAAAAGTGCCAAAAGAAAAATTGGGAGACAATTTTTTAGATGCTATTTCTCTTGGAACTACAGATGGTTTAAAGCTTGCCGTGAATGTTGGCGCCATGCTTATTGTATTTACAGCGTTAATGTATTTCATGAATTGGATACTCGGTACAATTAGTTATCGCTTTGGTTTCAATGATGAAATTATGGCTGCCACCGGCGGACGCTATCCATCTCTTTCTTTACAACTTATTTTCGGTTATTTATTTGCACCCGTAGCCTGGCTTATTGGCGTGCATAAAAATGAAATGGTAATGGTGGGACAGTTATTGGGAGAAAAAACAATTTTGAATGAATTTGTAGCCTATATAACCTTTGGAGATATGAAAGTCAAAGGCATGATCACAAATACAAAATCTATATTGATAGCCACTTATGCACTTTGCGGCTTTGCTAATTTTGCTTCTATTGGTATACAGATAGGAGGCATAAGCCAGCTAGCGCCAAACCAACGAAGAAACCTTACGGAGCTTGGTATAAAAGCATTAATTGGTGGCACAATCGCTTGTCTTATGTGCGCCTGCATAGCAGGGGCGCTTTTCTAATAAATAGCCCATCTTTACGTTCTCAATTATATCTACTAATATTTCATTCCTACTTTGAATATCCGGCTCATTTTTTTGCTTTTTCTTTCAAGTGCTTTTCTACAAATTGTAAAAGCGCAGGTTATTATACAAAAACAACCAGTGCGCTGCGGCACCATAGAATACTATAAAAAACTTTTTAAACAAAACCCTGCCCTGCAAGAAAAATTTGCGGCAAACCAAAAGAGTGGCATTTCAAGGAGAGCAAGACAACAAGGTGTAGCCGCGTTGAACGATACCATTACCCTGGTCATCCATATTGTAGGAAATGCTTCTTTACAACAATTGGTTACAGATGCTGTGGTGCAATCGCAAGTAGATGTTTTAAATGAAGATTACCGTGGTTTAAATGCCGATTCTTTCCGTATTCCTGCTGCATTTAGACCACTATATGGCAAAAGCGGGCTTACCTTTAAGCTGGCTGGCACCAATCCCTTTGGCGAACCTACAATGGGTATTATTAGAGTGATGAACAATGCCACTTATAATGAATCCGATTTTGATAATGTAAAACAAACCTCTCTCGGTGGTAGCGATACATGGGATGCAAATAAATATTTAAACATCTGGGTTACAAGTTTCGGCACAAACAGCACGCTGGGCATTTCTGTTTTTCCCGGCGATCCACGGCCCCTCTTATACCATGGTTTTGTATGCGATTACAGAGCTTTTGGCCGCGGTGCTCCACATCTTTTTAAGAATTATAATAAAGGACGAACTACCACACACGAGTTGGGTCATTTCTTTAATCTAAATCATATTTGGGGTGATGATGGCGGCTCCTGCATTGGCAAGGATTTTCCTGATGATCTGCAAAATGATGACACGCCAAATCAGGGAGATGCTACAGAATATAACCCTGATCCTTTGGGTATTGGTGTGGTAGTGCTAGATAACTGTTCTCCTGCCCCACCTGGTATTATGTACCAAAATTTTTTAGACTACACGTTCGATTCTGCTATGGTAATGTTTACAAAAGGACAGCAGGTAAGAATGCAAAACGCTTTATCAAATTTTTCAGACCGGTCTCCTTTACTTACATCAAAAGCCTATCAGCAGGCCCCTTCTTATATAAATGATGCAAGCATCAGAAAAATAATTTCTCCTTTTCCCGCCATTTGCTCCGGAACGTTTGCACCCATCGTTATCTTACGCAATAGCGGCACCGTAGCGCTTACGTCCGTAAAAATTGTTTCTGTTTTAAATGGGGGAACTCCTGTATTTTATAACTGGACCGGCAACCTTTCTTCTTACACAGAAACCAATGTTTCCCTCCCTTCTATCTCAGGCATTACAGGGTTCAATACGCTTACTGTGTACACATCATTACCCAATGCTGCAAATGATGAAAATTTGGTGAATGATACAAGCAAAATAAGTTTTGAAGTCCTCCCTGTGGTTTCTCTTACAACCCGTAAAAACGAAAATTTTTCATCTCCTCAATTTCCGCCGCCCGGCTGGAGAATTAATAATCCTGATGGTGATGAAACATGGAAACACAATAGCAGCATTGGGAAAAATGCGCCTGGCTCTGCATGGTTCAATGACTGGAACAACATTTATTATAAACGCTTTGACGATCTTATAAGCCCGCTTTTTTCTATAACCAATATTGATTCAGTCTTTTTATACTTTAACCTGGCCGCTGCTACTTATTCTTTCCCCCTTACTATAGATACAGACATTGATACACTAAGCATTTTGGTTACTAAAGATTGTGGTAATAGTTTTTCTACAGTTTATAAAAAATGGGGCGAAGACCTGCAAACATTAAATGCACCTGATCAACCTTTTACAACAGAATTTTTTCCAACCCCGTTGCAATGGCGAAGAGATACGGTAAACCTAGGCCTAAGCGGCACTGAACAAACATTCCAGGTTTATTTCAAAATAAGCGGCAATAGTGAAAATAATATTTTTATAGATGATGTTTCTTTCGTACCAGAAGTTCTTCCTGCAATGCTAAAAGAAAAAGGCTACCTGGTATACCCCACTGTTTTCCGGGATCAATTTTTCATTCGTCATTATCAGCAGCCCGCTGCTTTAAAATCTATACAGATTTTTAATGCCATAGGCCAGCAGCTTTGGAAGAAAGCATATAATGGCAATGCAGAGAAGATTATTAGTGTAAATTTGCCAACCGTTCCAGCCGGTGTTTATTTTGTGCGATTACTTTATACTGACGGCCGGTCTAATCTTACGCAACGAATTTTGAAACAGTAATGAATATAGAAGCGATAGCCCAACTTATTAAAGAGCAGCCTGCCGGCCTGCAGTCTATCGGAAATAAGATCCTCAGCAACCAACACTTAACCGATGAAGATGGTCTTTTGTTATTTCAAAAAGGAAGCCTTGGGTATGTAGGGTCGCTTGCCAATTTTGTTCGTTTTAGCATGCATGGCGACAAAACTTATTTCAACAGGAATTTTCATATTGAGCCTACCAATGTTTGCGTATTCTCTTGTCATTTTTGTGCTTATTCAAAACTATATGCACACCGCGAAGAAGGCTGGGAACTTACCATTGAACAGATGATGGACATTGTAAAAAAGTATGATGGAAGGCGGGAAACTGAAGTACATATCGTGGGTGGCGTTCATCCAAAAATGAACCTTCATTATTTTGCTGATCTTCTTCGCAGCATTAAACAACACCGCCCTGATCTTCACATCAAAGCCTTTACGGCAGTGGAACTTGACTATATGTTTCGCAAAGCCAAACTATCAGTAGAAGAAGGCGTACAAGTATTAAAAGAAGCAGGCCTTGGTTCGATACCTGGTGGTGGTGCTGAAATTTTTGATGAGAACATTCGCAAGCAAATTTGCGCGGATAAAGTAGATGCTGACGGTTGGCTAGGGATACATGAAGCGGTACATAACGCCGGGCTTCACAGCAATGCTACTATGCTGTACGGACATATAGAAAAGTATGAGCACCGTATAGATCACATGCGCCGTCTGCGTGAGCTACAGGATCGCACTGGCGGTTTCAACACATTCATACCCCTTAAGTTTCGCAATGGCGATAACGACATGAGCCATATACCCGAAGTAAGCGTTATAGAAGATTTGAAAGTGTATGCTATTGCACGGTTATACCTTCACAACTTTCCGCACATAAAAGCGTATTGGCCCATGCTTGGCCGGAAGAATGCGCAGCTCTCCCTCCTATTTGGTGTTGATGATATTGACGGCACTATTGATGACACAACGAAAATATATTCCATGGCTGGTGCAGAAGAGCAAACACCTGCAATGACCACGGAAGAAATAATAGCCCTGATAAAAGGAGTAAAAAGAAAACCTGTTGAACGTGATACGTTATACAATGTAGTGCAGGAGTTTTAGTTTTTTATAACCGGCTGCATTGCTTTTATGGCTCTTTTGCACCAATTTAATCTGCACCTGATGCAGCTCTCTTTCACTGATTTATAATCTTAAGGACAGGACAATGTGCAATGATTTAAAATAAAAAGTATGTCCGCCAACAACAATGAAATTAAAAAAGAAGACATCAAACAGGAAGTGTTTGACCTTTATGATGACTATGCACACAACCGGATAGACAGGCGTGATTTTATGCAAAAGTTATCTATATATGCGGTAGGAAGTCTTACCGTAACGTCGCTCATGAGTTTTCTTATGCCTGATTATAAGAGCGCCATTCAGATTAAATCAGATGACCCCGGCTTGAAATCAGAATACGTCAACTATCCCTCAGTAAAAGGTGGCTGAACAATTAAAGCATTGTTGTCAAAGCCCGCAGATACAAAAAAGAAACTTGGGGGCATTATTGTTGTTCATGAAAACCGCGGTTTGAATCCACATATTGAAGACGTGGCAAGGAGAGCAGCGCTGGCCGGATTTGTTTCTATTGCGCCTGATGCTTTAACACCGTTAGGCGGCTATCCCGGTAATGACGATGCAGGTCGTGAAATGCAAGGTAAGCGGGACAGGAATGAAATGCAGGAGGATTTTGTAGCCGCTTACAGCTACCTGAAAAATCATAAAGACTGTAATGGTAAAGTGGGTGTGGTAGGTTTTTGCTTTGGTGGTGGAATCGCCCATATGATGGCCGTGCGAATTGCTGGTTTATCAGCATCCGTTCCATTCTATGGAGGTCAACCTGCAATAGAAGATGTTCCCAAAATAAAGGCGCCGCTTCTCTTGCATTATGCAGCATTGGATACACGTGTTAATGAAGGTTGGCCTGCTTACGAAGCTGCTTTAAAAGCAAATAAGAAAGAGTACACAGCATATATATATGCAAATGCAAATCATGGCTTTCATAACGGTACAACACCCCGTTACGACAAGGTCGCAGCAGAACTTGCCTGGAAACGTACCATTGATTTCTTCAACGAGAAATTAAAATAAGCTTGATTAGCAGCATAAAAATATCCGGTCTGACAGTGCAGGCCGGATAAAAAAATGAAGGAGGCAATGTTAATTTCTTAATTATTAATAAATCCGGGTGTCAGGTAACGGCCATCTTTCTTATCCATTTTGCGGCCCACTACATAACCACCACCAGCTCCCACAACTGCTCCTATAACAGCCCCAACCACACGGTTGTTTTTATTAATTACAGCTCCCGCAACTGCTCCTCCCGCAGCACCAATTACAGCACCTTTAGCAGCTTTGCTAATGCGCTTTTTTCCCGGTGCTTTTGCTGTGTTTGATGACTCTGACCCCATTACTGTACCATCGGAACTACCAGATTCATGGCCAACAGAGCCACTACTTGAGCCTGATACTCTTTTTGGAGTAGACGCTATTGTTTTAGCTCTGCGTTGCTTAGTCACGGCGGGCTTAGTGCTTTCGTGCTTTAAAGGAACAGCAGCATATTCAGCAGGCATATTATAATCATTTGCATCCACCAATTCATTTTGCGCTTTCCAGTTTTGAAACTGGGCTAATCCTATAGTATCTACAGGGGCTTGTTCAAGGGGGATAGATGTTGTTGTAGGGCTACTGGTGCAAGCCGCCATCATAAATACTATACTTATAACAGGTAAAATTCTTTTCATAATTTTTGATTTAAACGATGATTCCGGGCAAGCCGGAAATATGCATATCAGACCCACAATGGAATAAGAAGTTTGATCTGCTTTGTTAAAGAAACTTCAATGTATGTAAGGAATTACAGCATTTCATTTATACTCTGTCTCGTAACGAGATAATGTATATAAAGGCAACGAGGATCTCTTGAGTTTGACACCAAAACGGCCTAACTATTTGATTATCAGACATAACGTCTTTCAATCGGCTCACTACAGTCAGAAGTATGAAAGTTGATTATTACAAGGAAAACTTATCTTGAGCAATGAGGGGCATAAGCGTTTTCACGCCCA
>JAYULK010000037.1:0-3961 GCA_043763635.1 Chitinophagaceae bacterium | reverse complement strand
TAATTGGCTTATTACCTTCATATCTGGAAAAAGGGGCTTCTTCGCTAGTTTATATGGTAAATACTTTAATTAAACTATCGGGTAACCAATACAGCGGTTTTTATTTATATAATTTTGAGGAGCTAAAAAATGTATTAATATCTAACGAACAAAATAAACAGCCCACATTGCTTTTCGGCGTTACCTATGCCTTATTAGATTTTGCAGAAGCTTACCCACTACAACTTAAATATTGCACTGTTATAGAAACCGGCGGTATGAAGGGGCGCAAGCAAGAATTATCGAGGCAAAAAGTGCACACAATATTAAAAAATAATTTAGGCATTACTACCGTACATTCAGAATATGGTATGACGGAGCTATTATCTCAAGCATACTCTTATGGCAATGGAATTTATAATTGCCCACCATACATGCGTATTTTTTTAAGGCATGAAGATGAGCCTTTAACTATAAAATGTATTGCACCAAAAACCGAAAAAATAGCAGGCGTAGTAAATGTTATTGATTTAGCTAATTTACATAGTTGTGCTTTTTTAGCTACAGATGATGTAGGTATATTGTATGCCAATAATAGCTTTGAAATAACTGGGCGTTTGCAAAACAGTGATGCAAGAGGTTGTGGATTGATGCTGCTATAAGGTTAGCAAACGCAAGCCTAGTAAGCGGTTTAAATAATTTTAAAAAAAAAGTATAAAAAAGTTTGCCTAAAACTCATTTTGCCTTACTTTTGCAATCCCAACAAAGTAAAATAGGGTAAGAATTGGTAGCTCAGTTGGTAGAGCAATACACTTTTAATGTATGGGCCCTGGGTTCGAGTCCCAGCGGAATCACAGATCAGACAAATCAATTTGGCTGAAAACGCTTCAAAAGCCCTGCAAATATGAATTTGCGGGGCTTTGTTTTTTTTGGCGATTGTCAAAAATGTCAAACTTCTAAATTCTGGTGCGTAATTCGGGCAAGCAAAACTTCAATAATACACTTCCTCATCAAAAAATGTGGCATACGCTTTTTTAAAATTGAGCGGTTTAACAACGCCGGCTAAATAACGTATGCCCTAAAGCAAATGCTTCATGTAAAGGGTTTCAATGTAGTCTTTTTTATCATGGCCTAATGTGGTAACCCATGTATGGCGGCCATCAAAATCATGTATCCATACAGCAGGATATAATTCAGTAAACCCACCGGCATGTGTTGTAATCAGATTCCTTTGCACTGTGTCGGTAGTATTTAAAGATGTGATGTCATGCGCCATCAAAACCTTAGTACCAGGAAATAGTTGTTTTGCAAAATAGCATTCATCCTCTTTCTCCCAAACCTTTGGCAAACCCTGCATAGAAATATGTGCCGGATTGATCATCCTTACTTTAAACTTCTGAAAGTTTGCATGCCAGGCAAAGGTTCCACCGAGCATATTTTTAAACCATTTCCAGTTTCGTTCTGTGCCTGTAACGGAATGAATACCGACAAATCCTCCACCTGCTTCTATATAATGCCTGAAGGCCAGCCGCTGCGTATTGTTATCAAATACATCATTATTAGTGCTGGGGGAAATTAGCATTGTGTACTGCTTCAGATTATCCTTTGTCATTACAGTTGGATTGCTTGAGGTATCAACCTTAAACCCATATTGCACTCCAAACTGCTGTATGCATTTTACAGCAGCAGGAATGTTTTCATGTACATAGCCTTTACCGTTTTTTGTATACACGAGTACAGATATTTTCTTCCATTTGATATTATCATGTGCCAATAAATTTACTAACCCGGATAAGAACAGTATGCACACAAAAGAAGCTTTCATTTATTTAGATTTATGATGTTTCCTGGTATCTGCTTTATAGATCTTATTTGATAAAGAGTTCCAGAACTACTTGCACTATTTAGCTGCTGAAGTGGCTTTGTTAGCCAGATCTAATGCCTTGCTGGTGGTATAGTATTTTGCCAGCATGTTAGGAACTTCCCAATGTGGAAGCTTGCCTTCTTTTACATACTTCAAAACTTTTCTGTAACCCTTGCAAAATGTGCTTCATGCCCTTCTTTGTATTTTTCAGGTATGCTTACCTCCCACCCTGCAGTTGTCTTTTTTAAATCAATACCCGAATATTTTGCTTGTACCAATTGCAGATGTTGCAACAGTATTTTTTCATAAGAAGCATCGCTATTAATTAGTTCTATATACAAAGCAGGTTTATAATTTTGCGCTGCGTCTTGCCTGATAATAAGGTTTGCTTTCGTGCCCCTCATAATTTTGTAAAGCAATCTTCCATTTTATTATGGTTCAATTATCAGGCTATTATTCATAATTATAAACGGATTTCATTTCTACCCATTTATTTTTTTGCGATGTATCCAAAGGGTTTTTTTGCAGCTTGTTCATGATTATATCCCACTCCTTCATCCTGCTACTTGAGTTGCTATATAAAGCCCCCATCTTCTCCCGGTCAGCATCTGCAGGAAATTCCAAGATCATGAACAACCGGGTCTTTAATCTATAAATTTGCATAGTTCTAATCCCGGATACTTTTGCTGCATTATCAATTTCAGGCCAAATGTGTTGCGGGCTATGATAATAATCATAAGCAAATGCGGCCGCACTGTCATTGATCAAATCTGTTGTTAGAATAATCCGCTTAAGTTTTTCCTGTTGGTGCTCCTCATTATTTTTACAGCTAAAAATGGAGAGAACCCCCAATAACCCAGAAGCAACAAGATTCTATTCATAAATTTTTTTCAGTTCAGACCGTTATCATAACCAAATTAAAATGGTAATACATGGCAGAATAATCAAGCCGCTTATACTAATGGATTATCTAACGATTAAGATTTATCGCCTAACCCTTATGAAATTACTACGAGCACTGCAGAAAAAATTTCTTTGAATTAACCGTAATTATTCCCAAATTATCCCTGCTTTATTTGATCGCTTCGGATTTATCTACCTACAAATGGATGGCTATAATTTTTTATGAGATCAAGAGAGAGCGGGTCAGCATGAGTGGCAGATGCAAGGCGTATGTTTAATTCCCCTTAGCAACATGAATTAAAACGTACGGCAAATCTCATCAAGCTATTAAGGAAATCCGGGGCTTTTTGTTTTTTGGCGATTGGAAAAAAACGTCAAACTTCTCCAAATTCTGGTGCGTAATTCGAGCGGCAAACTCAAGGGTAAAAGATCGAACGAAAAATCATTACCCATATTTGTCCGATTAACTGTTGATGTAAAGCGAGCAGAATGGAGTGTTCAAAGACCTGGTACTAAATCTAAAATGAATCAACCTACGACGGGGCAGGGGTTAAGAACGAAGGAAGATTGTAGGAGCCTTAACGATTACTTAGACACCATAGATATATATATCTACTATAAATAAATCAAAGAAGAAGTTGAAGCATGGCAACCAATAATAATAAAAATAGCAAAATAAATTTGGCAATTCACAACCGTGAGGTCCAGATGAAGCAAAAAAATTTTACCCGTCAATCATGAATAACCTAACACTTGTTATTGTATTGTAATTCAATTTATTTTAATAAAGCAGGCTTATACTTTAGATTGATTCTAAAGGAAATTTCCAGCACAGATTATTTCATTATTGCTTTTTCCAATTTTTTAAGTCTTCCTTCCAAGGCTTTGTTGCGCAATATTTCGATTTCCAGTTTCTTATTTTGGTCTATTGCGTATAGCGTGAGTTCTTCTATTTTCTTTAAGAGCAGTGCCTGGTTATCGCCAAGGTTGAGTCCTTCTTTTTGCACATCTCTTGCAGAAGGAACATCAGGTAAATGCTTATGCTGTTTGATAAATGTTTCTACTTCTTCAAGAGAAGGAAGTTTATAAGACGGCTCAAATACATAGTCTGCCCACGTTGCCTGGTCAACCTTTACTTTTCTTGTGCGTATGCCTGTTTCTACAAACAACTTGTAAGACACATCATTGGTGTTTATAGTACCAATGCCTACATTA
>JAYULK010000036.1:0-58835 GCA_043763635.1 Chitinophagaceae bacterium | reverse complement strand
AGTTTAAGAAGAAAGGCGTTTTACTCTCTGTTACTTTTAAAGAGCCTCTTCAAATAAATTACGAGGCACCTGCTGAAGAAATTTTAGATCAACTAATGTAAGCCATCCAACAAAGTAAAAACTATATGATGGAGGGAGCTCATCATTGGAAATTGCAGGAAGAAAAGACTGCGTACGGTACTTAATTCTACTTCCGTAATATTTTCAATGAGGTAAGGTCTCTCTTATACGGCAACACCTATTAGCCCTTGATATTTATTTAACAGCTTTTCAATCTCTTAAAAAAATTAATCACCCCTTTAGCAAATACTATAGGGCTAAAAGTTATACCTGTCAGCCGTTATTTATTCGCATGAATGTAGTCGAAAGGCAACATCGTAGCTATTTTTTCAAACCAACTCCAATAGCCCAAACTCATCAGATCCAAAGGCTGATAGTAGTTGCCGTTTGCCTGAATTTCAACTGGCTGGTTGTTTATTAATGTAATTTCCGAAAGCATGGACGCACTGTTTTTAGGAAATTGCTTTCTATATTCAACAAGGGCTATTTTGTTTTTATATAGAACAAACAAATAATCATTAAAAGCTAATGCTGGTGTTGTATTATTAATCAGGTAAGCAATGCTATCACGTGGTAAAATATCTTTGCCTACAATACTAAATTGGTTGGGTTGGCTTAATATACGGTCATAATATTGTGAACTGTCAGGAATTCCCCTGTTTGTGCGAACAATTTGGTTCACTCTTTCTTTTTCAAGATTAAGTGATTTATATAACCGCCTTACCTCAAAACCGTCTTTCATAATTTTGTTTTGGAATAAGCTACGCATGAAGTGCATCATAGAAACTTCATAAACTTCCTTTCGGCTTGAAGCCCATTTTTTTGCCTGGCAGTACTGCCTTTCAACTGTTTAAAAAAAGGATAACCGATGTAACTAAGATATTTGGAATTGAAATCAAATTTAAATTCCTCTAATTGATACTGAATGGTAAAGCCTAGCTTTTTGTTTTCGATTATTAAAGGTTCCGATGCATACGCTGTAAGCTGGCCGGTTTTTTTGAGTTGCGAAATTTAATGACTTTATAATTTTTGATAGTGCATTGGGCGGCATAAGAAGAGGTGCCGATAAAACTTTCGATAAAGAATTTTCCCCAATTTGCCCATCCGTTTATTTCTGCGGGTTCAATGATGACCGTAGCAAGCTCCTTGGCTTTAGGCAATAAAAAAACGTTTAGATATGCTGTTGCTGTTAAAATAGTTGTTGTATAAGTTTCATAACCAATAGAAGAAATGACAAGGTCGAATTTCCCGGGCGGAACAGATAATTCGAATGTACCTGCTTTGGTAGAAGCAGTTCCAATAGAGGTGTTATTTAAAAAAACGCTGGCCCCTGAAATAGGCTGGTTGTTTTCTTTGTCTTTAATTATACCTGTTACTTTATTCTGCGCTTGTGCTAAAAAATTTATAAACAGGAAAAAGCAAAAAATGTAACGCATGTTTAAAAAAATATTATTGTAAAAATAAGTGCCTCACTTAATTACTACTTAATATTTATCTGGTGTGTTGCAACCTTGCAATTAATTTGATTTTTTAAACTTTCATGCTTCGTGCTTAAGGGTACTTTGATGTAAACATTGCCATTACTTCATGTAACACATTTCGCAAACTTATAAGTTGAATTTTAGCCGCAATTGCTATCATCAATAAAGGCCCATGTTTCCCTCTGCTTTGTTAGTGCCTCCTCCCGGGCAGTTAGTTTGGAGGGTAAGCAATTTAAGCAGAAGTGAATGTTAGCCATATCTATTGGCTGAGCAATTTTTATTTATCATGTTTATTAATGGCTTTATTAAAAATGCTATACCTAACCATCTCAATAAGTAAAAATGCCCGGCTATTTGTACGTATTCATCTAACTGTTTTACGCTAAATGAGTAAGCAGTTTTTACTATTGCATTTGCATTTATTCATTTCTATCTTGTACTATCCTAATCCGTATCCATTCAATGGAACAAACAAATAGCATACAAAAGCCCTTTTCTGATCAGCTTTGGCTAATCATCTTAATAAGCTCTATACAATCCATTACACTTTACTATTGGCATCTACGCTATTACAAAAGCTTTAAAATAAATCAGCCTATCAATACAACTTTAAACATTAAAAACTAAAGCTATGCCCCGCCAAACTTATCTTTCAAAAGAGTTTTTTGTAAACGCTTCTGAGCAGGAAACAAGACAACATGTGCTAAATCTTCCAAACAGCATTAACAATATAAAATTTGTAGCAGAAGACAATGTGAGGCATAACCTGAAATTTGTGTATGAAGCCATTAGTGATTCAGCAGATTCAAATAATTGTATTAGTGTATCCTTGCTGCCATTAAGCACAAATCAAACAATGATCTCTCTTCAAGGTTCTCACAGTAATGGATCTGCTTTTCACCGGGACATACAGGTAACAAATGCATTATCAAATTTTGAATTAGCGGTAGATGCTGCCATTAAAGGGGTATTAACAGAGTTTCAACCTGTTGAAATTAAAAGAAAGAAAAGCTCCCGTAATGTAAGCCTGATAAGCGCTGTAGCCATTTTAGCAGGTATTGTATATTTTACCAAGGGATGGTGGTAGTCCAAGAGTATTTTTGTTGTTATTCTCTGTCTATAGATTTGTAGCGTTTTAATCGCCAGTATCAATCAATTATTACAAGAGCTTTTTAATAAAGCTATTTTCCTTTTAATTCTTTATTTAGATGTTTTTCATCTATCATATTTTATATTCTTCCATTAAGCTTTAATTGAGCAATTACCAGGCTTCTTAAAAGCCGCCAACAACTTATTAATAAACGCAAACATTACTTTTGTAGTTTATGAATAAGAGTGAAAACAAAACCGCCCAAATTCATTTGATAGAATGCCCCAGAGATGCGATGCAGGGATGGAAATCAATTATACCTACTGAAAAAAAAATTGAGTATATCAACTCATTACTTAAAGTTGGTTTTGATACCATAGACTTTGGAAGTTTTGTTTCGCCCAAAGCCATTCCTCAAATGGCAGATACAAAAGATGTGTTGCGAAAATTAATCTTAACCAGTACTTCTACTAAACTTCTCGCTATTGTTGCTAATACCCGCGGTGCTGAGGAAGCTTGCACTTATGATGAAATCACCTATTTGGGTTTTCCTTTTTCTGTTTCTCCAACCTTTCAACAACGTAACACCAATAGCACCTTAGATGAAAGCCTGAGTAGGGTAGAAGCGATTCAGAACCTATGCGTGACTAACAACAAGCAATTGGTTGTTTATTTAAGTATGGGTTTTGGCAATCCTTATGGAGATGCATACAATCAAGAAATTTTACTGCATTGGGCGAATGAAATAGTTCAGAGAGACATAAAAATTATTTCACTTGCTGATACAGTAGGCGTCGCCACCCCTGAACAAATATCTTTTGTTTTAGGTACCCTTATGCCCAAATATCCATTGGTTGAAATTGGGGTGCATCTGCATGCAACATCACACAACTGGCAGCAAAAAGTTGAAGCTGGTTTTAAGGCGGGATGTGTTCGTTTTGATGGCGCATTAAAAGGTATTGGTGGTTGCCCTATGGCTAATGATGAATTAGTAGGAAACATGAATATGGAAAGAATGATCAGTTACTTTCAGCAACAAGGAGTTTTGCCGGAAATGGATTTTGATGCCTTGCAAAACAGTCTTAGCATTGCTGACAAAATATTTAGCCACTGATGGATTTTATGCTCAACTTACAGGTGCCGAAAGCTTCAGAATTATTACACCATCAGCAGAAGATTTTATCTGTCGGATCTTGTTTTACCGAGCACATAGGCAATGCACTTTCCGAATTAAAGTTCGAAGTGTTGCAAAATCCAAATGGAATTTTATTTGATCCCGCAAGTGTTTGCCACAGCCTGGTGTCTTACATTCAAAACAAAGAATACAAAGAGGAAGATTTATTCCTGTTGAATGAAGTGTGGCAAAGCTGGAATCATCATAGCAGGTTTTCCGGGGTAGATAAAGAGGATGTTTTAAGAAAAATCAATCAATCTTCACATGCAGCACATCATTTTCTGAAAGATGCAAACTGGCTTATAATAACACTTGGCTCTTCATTTAGTTACCGCCTGGTTAATGAGCAAATGCTGCCTGTAGCCAATTGCCATCGTGGACCGCAACAGTGGTTTGAAAAATATCTGATGCCGATATCAGAGACAGTAGAGCGGTTAGATAATGCTATTCATCAACTTTTTCACTTTAACAGAAAACTGAACATCATTTTTACCATTAGTCCTGTGCGTCACATACGCGATGGGGTAATGGAAAACAACCGGAGTAAGGCACGATTGATTGAAGCAGTTCACCACCTGGTTAATAAATTCGACGGCTTATTTTATTTTCCTTCTTATGAATTGGTGATTGATGTGTTGCGTGATTATCGGTTTTATGATATTGATATGGTGCATCCTAACTACCTGGCCACCGAGTTTGTACTACAAAAGTTTCTGGAGACTTTTATGAGTAGTGACACTTATCGCCTGACCCAGGAAATTAAAGCTTTGGTTGTTTCATCCCGGCATAAGCCCACCCATCCAACAACAGATGCCCATAAAAAATTTTTGCGAAGCAACTATGACAAAGTTAAGAATTTGAAACAACAATACCCATATCTTGATTTTGAAAAGGAGCTTGAATACTTCTCCAAATAAAGACCTTCAATGAGAAGGCACCAATGAGCAACTCTTAATGAATTCTATCGCCCCTTACTTCTAAAGTGGCTATTATTTTATTTTCATAATCCAGCCATTCCTGCCAACGTTTTTGCACAATGTGTTTATCAATGTAAGTTTCTGCTAATTCAATAAATAGGGTATAGTGCCCTGCTTCACTCTCCATAAAGCGCCTGTAAAACTTTTGCAGATAGTCATCTTCCAAGCCTTCACTCAAACGTTTGAAACGCTCACAGCTTCGGGCTTCTATCATAGCCATAAATAACAATTGGTCAAGTAACCTCCCTTCCTCGTTTCCCCCTTTTTGAGTAAACAGCATTAAAGCAGTAGCATATTTATCCTTACGTTGAGGCCCAAGACCTAAATCACGTTTTTGCAACTCCGCCAACACCAAACGAAAATGTCCCCATTCTTCGGTTACCAGGGGAGCTAATTCTTGCACCAATTTTTCCCTGTTGCTGTATCGTTGAATGAGGGAAATGCAGGAAAGGGCTGCTTTTTGCTCACAATAGGCGTGGTCAGTCAATATATCTTCTAATGATATTTTCACAAGGTTTACCCATCTTGGGTCTGTGGGCAATTGCAATCCAAGTATTGATTTTGTGTCTACTGATAATTGATCTGTGTCCGCCATGCGTAAAATTAATTTAATGTCATTGACTTAAAATTTTTTAATGGCCTCAACTTTGATTGTTTCTCCAAAAACGAATTATGATAGAAAAGCAAATTATAAATGGGAAAGATGTTTGGCTTCATAGAACCATATCATGTTGAACGTGAAAATCCTAACATAATCCCTACAGAATATTTTACTGCAAAATGTTATTGGCAAGAGCCCCAAACCGCAACGAGCGGTGAAATATTAAAAGATGAAGATGGCGAACTAAAATTATTTGAGTCCCCTGTGGCAGCCTTGAGTTATGCTAATAAAAAGTTGTCTAAAATTTTATAACGGGTAAAACTTAAATAGTGCTCTTACTGTAATAATAATTATAGAGCAACAAACTTTCATTAGTCCGGTTTATATCAGTTTTGGGCCTGCTCTTTCAAAACATATTTCCCTTACCTTTGCCGCCAAAATATATAAAAATCAAAACACCTAATTCGGGTGTATAAAACAAATTCACGATGCCATTAACAAAAGAAAAGAAAGCAGGCATTTTTGCCCAATTTGGTGGTGAGGAAAAAAATACTGGTTCTATTGAAGGACAGATTGCACAAATTACTGAGCGTATGGCCCAGATTGCAACACATCTTCAAACCAATAAGAAAGATTTTTCAACTCATCGCGGTTTGATGCATTTAGTTGGCCAACGTCGCCGCCTCCTTAATTACATGCAAAAACATAACATCCAAGGTTATAGAACCCTGATTGAACAATTAGGAATTCGTAAATAAAATAAAGTAGCCTTTTTTAACCCTTCCTAACAGGAAGGGCTTTTTGCTTTAATACAAGCTTTTTTGCATTAACAGGTCGGAATTAAACTTTAGAACTGGCTGATTTGAAATCATACAAAGTTCACAGCCAAAATCAAATTATTAAAATGTTGACACAAAAAATATCCAAAACCTTTGATCTGGGAGATGGACGCGAAGTAACAATTGAAACTGGCCGCCTTGCCCGCCAGGCTGATGGTTCTGTAACAGTTAGAAGTGGCAATTGCATTATTTTGGCTACAGTTTGCGCAACTGAAAAGCCTAAGGAAGGCCAGGATTTCTTTCCTCTTTCTGTTGATTATATGGAAAAGTTTTCTTCAGCAGGCCGTATCCCAGGGTCCTTTTTCAAGAGAGAAGCTCGTTTGAATGATTATGAAATATTAACCTCCCGGTTAATTGACAGGGCATTACGTCCACTATTCCCTGAAGATTACCTGTGCGAAGTGCAGGTAATTGTTACACTAGTATCCAGTGATGATGAAATTATGCCCGATGCAATGGCGTGTTTAGCTGCTTCTGCAGCACTAGCCGTATCCACAATACCTATACAGGAAGTTATATCTGAAGTACGTGTTTCCCGCATAAATGGTCAGTTTAAAATAAACCCTACCCGTACAGAAATTGAATCTTCTGAACTTAATTTTATTATAGCTGCCACAGAAAAGAATATAATGATGGTAGAAGGCGAGGCTAAAGAGTGCAGTGAGGAAGATTTGCTCCAGGCCTTGCAATTAGCACATGACGCAATTCGTGTTCAAATTAAAGCGCAACAAGAATTGAGAGAACTTGTTGGAGTAGCTGAAAAACGTGATTATCCAAAGCCCGAGCAGAATGAAGCAATCAGGCAAAGAGTTACAGAATTGGGAACGCCACGGATGGAAGTTTTGGCACGAGGCAATCTAAAAAAATCTGCCCGTAAGGAGGAATATGATTCTATAAGAGAAGCAATAATAGAAACCCTTCGCCAGGAATCTAACCTTACAGATGATGAAAAATTACCTTTTGAAATTCAAAAACTGGTAAAAACATATTTGTCCGACCTTCAATATCATGTGGTTCGGGATATGATACTGAATGATAAAATACGTTTGGATGGCAGGGGCCTTGAAGATGTCCGGCCATTAGATATGGAAGTAGATGTCCTTCCTACTCCACATGGTTCTGCGCTCTTCACAAGAGGTGAAACTCAATCCCTTACAACCGTTACTTTGGGAACTCCTTTAGACGAATTATTGGTTGAAAGTGCTGGCAAATCTGTAGATTCAAAATTTTACCTTCATTATAATTTCCCTCCATTTTCTACCGGCGAAGTGAAATTTTTAAGAGGTGCGAGCCGCAGGGAAATTGGTCATGGTAAATTAGCGGAACGTTCTTTAAAGCAAATGATGCCAGGTGGCGATTTTGCTTATACTGTTCGGATAGTGAGTGATATTTTAGAATCGAATGGTTCTTCATCAATGGCTACTGTATGTGCCGGTTCTTTGGCACTGATGGATTGCGGAATCCCTATACCGAAACACGTTGCCGGTGTTGCCATGGGTTTAATTTCTAAGGAGGGCAAATTTGCAGTTCTAACTGATATCCTTGGTGATGAAGATCACTTAGGTGATATGGATTTTAAAGTAACAGGTACAAGAGATGGAATTTGCGGAATACAAATGGATATAAAAGTAGATGGCTTACCAATTGAAGTAATGCGCCAGGCATTAGAACAAGCCCGTCGAGGCAGGATGCATATATTGGACGCCATGTATAATTGTTTACCGGAAGCTAAGTCCGATGTGAAACCACATGCACCTAGAATGGTCAAGGTGTACATTGATAGAGAATTTATTGGCGCTGTGATCGGGCCAGGCGGTAAAATTATTCAGGAAATTCAGCGGGAAACAGGTACCACCATTAACCTTGAAGAAAAAGACAACCTGGGAGAGGTTAGTATATTTGGTACAATTAAAGAGAACGTGCTTAGGGCAGAGGCTTGGGTACGAGGCATAGTTTCTGTGCCTGAAGAAGGCCAGGAATATGAAGCAGTTGTGAAATCAATTATGCCTTATGGTGCTTTTGTAGAATTTATGCCGGGCAAGCAAGGTTTGTTACATATTTCTGAAGTTAGCTGGAAACGTTTAGAAACTTTGGAAGGTGTTTTAACTGAAGGGGAAAGGATAAAAGTTAAACTAACAGGCACTGATCCGAAAACCGGTAAGTTCAAATTATCCAGGAAGGTTTTAATGCCGAAACCAGAAGGAATGCAAAATGAGGCTAGTGGAAGAGGTGATGGACAAAGACGGGATGACAGAAGAGAAAGCGGAGGCCAGCGTTTTGAAGCACCCCGGCCCGAACGCAGGGAAGGAGATCGTCCAAAGATTGAGCGTCCTCAACGTCCAAACAATGAGGGAGAACAGCCTGCCTCTCAGAATGAAGGTGAATAATAAAATTTTAGATAGTAAAGGCTGCCCATCAAAGGCAGCCTTTTTAATTACAGGCCATGAACTATATTCAGATCAGCATTACAGCAACGGAAGTAGAGCAGGAAATTTTAATCTCCCAGTTAGCAGATTTAGGCGCCACAGGATTTGAGCAGGTAGAAACATTCTTACTTGCTTATTTTTTAGAAGATGATTTTCAGAGTTATGACGTAAACGTGATAATAAAGAATTTTGAATTTCAACTAAATACGCTTAAAGATCAAAATTGGAATTCTTTGTGGGAAAGCAAGTTTAAGCCTGTAATTGTAAATGATTTTTGTGCTATACGTGCTCACTTTCATCAACCTGCCGATGACGTACAACATGAGATAATCATCACCCCCAAAATGAGTTTTGGAACCGGCCATCATGCTACTACTTTTATGATGATACAACTAATGCGTGAACTGGATTTTACAAATAAAAGTGTTTTTGATTTTGGGACAGGCACAGGAATCCTGACAATTCTTGCAAAAAAGCTTGGGGCTTCTTTTATAACAGCAATTGATGTTGATGAATGGAGTATTACCAATGCTTTGGAAAACCTTGAACGCAATGAGATAGAAGGTTTCAATTTATATCAATCTTCTGAATTGCCTGCAGAAGCTTATGATATTGTATTAGCAAATATCAACAGGAATGTGCTACTGGAACATAGTGTTAGATTGAAGGAGATTGTGAAACCGAAAGGCATGCTATTGCTAAGCGGCCTATTAAAAGAAGATGAAAAAGAAATTTGTTTAGCCTTCACTATACAAGGTTTTCAGATGGTTAAACGAAATGAAAAACAAAATTGGATATGTTTATTGTTAGCGAACTAAGGGTAATTTCACGGCTATCTTAACATTACTCTTATTGGTTTTACTCTACTTTTACACCCCTTAAGCGGCAAATTCTATGAATGAGCTTCTATTAATTCTTTTGGCTTATTTAATAGGCAGTGTACCAACTTCTGTCTGCGTATCCAGGCATTTTTTTAATATTGACATTCGTAATTTTGGCAGTGGAAACGCCGGGGCCACTAATACTTATAGGGTACTTGGCGCAAAATGGGGAACTTTTGTAATGATTGCTGATATGCTTAAAGCAATCATAGCAGTTAAAATTGCTTTTTTTTTACCCGATGCTTACGAGTATGAACTCTATTTGATAAATATGCAAATTGGCCTTGGTCTAGCTGCGGTTTTGGGTCATATCTATCCTATATGGGCTAATTTTCGTGGAGGTAAAGGTGTCGCCACATTATTCGGAATGGTATTGGGCATTCAACCAAATGTAGCAATATGTTGTTTTGGTATTTTTTTGTTGGTACTCTACGTTACCCGTTGGGTTTCACTTAGTTCTATACTTACAGGTATTGCTTTCCCCGTATTAATTTTATTAGTTTTCAACGAACCTGAACATTTGTATCGTGTCTTCGCCGTTACCGTTTCTTTAATGATTTTGTACACTCACCAAAAAAACATTCGCCGCATCCTTAGGGGAGATGAAAGCAAAGTTCCAATCTTTAAACATCGGGACCGTCGTCGCAACCGTAATAAATAGCTATTATTTCTTAATATTCTCTTTCACTTTTTTGCCGTGAACTGTTTGGTATAATCATTGGATTTATAAATGAAACAGCTTAAAATGACACGCAAAATAATTTCATTTTTTTTGATAGTGGCGACCTTTATTGGTTGCTCTACTAATCCCATTACCGGCCGGAAACAATTTAAACTGGTTTCTGAACAAGAATTACAGGCAATGGCTACCCAGGAATATCAACAATTTTTATCTACAAATAGCAGGGTTAGTCCCTCAGCCGATAGGGATGCTGAAATGGTAAGAAGAATTGGAACCAGGTTGGCAAGCGCTGTTCAAAATTTTTATCAGCAGCAAGGGAAAGGAGATGTACTGGAAGGATATAAGTGGGAGTTTAACCTGGTGAATAATAAAGAAGCTAATGCGTGGGCTATGCCTGGTGGTAAAGTAGTAGTGTATAGCGGATTATTGCCAATAACTCAAAATGAAGCAGCATTAGCTAATGTACTCGGTCATGAAATTTCTCATGCTATTTTTCAACACGGAAATGAGCGAATGAGCCAGGGGCTTGTACAACAATTGGGTGGAACGGCTTTATCTGTCGCTTTAGCTTCAAAACCTGCCGCTACCCAAAATATTTTTATGCAGGCTTATGGTATAGGAAGCGCGGTAGGTGTTATGTTGCCTTTTTCAAGAAATCAGGAGCTGGAAGCTGACCGCTATGGAATGCGTTGGTCAGCGATGGCCGGGTATAATCCCCGGGAGGCAATTGCTCTTTGGCAACGCATGGCAAAAATGTCAAATGGACAAAAGCCCCCCGAATTTTTAAGTACGCACCCAGCAGAAGAAAGAAGAATTGAGCAGTTACAAAAATATTTACCCGAAGCTCTCAAATATTATAAGCCAATGGGAAAATAAAGAACTAACATTTTATTTAACCGCTGATTTATACTTAGCGGTTTTTTCTTTTTAATAATCCTCTCTTTATCAGCTTATATGCATACATTTGCATGCCAATTTGTTTGAGAAAACTCAATTTTAGCTGCTTTCTTTCTAACAAAAACTTTAAAAGGTATGTCACAAACGATTTTTGAGAAATTAAAACTTGAAAACGAAAAAAATCTACTAATACAAGGGTTGCCATCTTCTATTGAAAAGCAGTTTAGTAAATTATCTTTTGCGAAAAACCTTACTCCCTTATTAAAAACCAGGAAAATTGATTTCGCGTTAGTGTTCGCAGTCAGCGAATTACAGTTGAATTCGATACTTCACGATATAATGCCCGCATTGAAAGAAGAATCCAAGCTTTGGATTGCTTCTCCAAAACTTACCTCAAAAATCGTTACTGATTTAAACCGCGAAAGCAGTTGGAATAAGTTAATGGCAGCAGGTTACGAGGCTGATGAACAAGTGTCTTTAGATCATGTATGGAATGCCTGCCGGTATAAAAAATGTGATCTTGAAGAAGTATATGATAGCATAGAATTAGAAACTGTCACTTTTAAAGTTTCCGCAAGAAAACAAAAGAAAGTTGTTTAGTTTATTATATCTGGTTGATTCTTTCTTTATCCTTCTTAGTTTATAGTTCAAATATGAAAAGCCTTGCAGTAATGTTTCTATCCACTTGGAATTTAGAACAGCAGGCTAACTAAACTTTTGCTGCCCATTTAGCTTACGTATTATAATTGTTGAAATGAAAATTCCTTTCAGTAGTCTTATGTTGTAGTTGGATTATAGCAAATTACTAATTGTACCCTTCAAGGGTAGAAGTATTAGTATAGTTATGATCGATCTGAAATGGTTAACCAATAGAATTATACCTGCTACTTAAACTTGGATTGTATATCAATAATGATAGCACTTATATGATGGATTAATGCGGTTATTAAGTGTGCTAATTAGCAATTTGAAATTGTGCTACATCTAATCCTGCGGACATTTTTCTACAAGTTTTTTTGCAGGAGAATTCGTTTTTTAAAATTTAAAGCCTCATCATCCGTGGCATGCAAATAGTATTTATAAAAGTATGATAAAGAATATAGAAGATGTATCATGTGCATTTTTACATGACATAGATTTAGTGTGTTTCTCCCACCTGAGATGGGGCTTCGTTTATCAACGCCCACAACACCTACTTACAAGATTTGCAAAACATACAAGAGTCTTTTTCGTTGAAGAACCTACATGGCATGATGAACCAGATCAACTTGTAGTAACAAAGGATAGTAAGAATCTTTATGTTGTAGTTCCACACTTGCAACGTGATAAAGATGATATGCACATTCAACGGCAAAAACAACTTGTTGATTCCTTGTTTACTATTAAAAAGATCAATAGATTTTTTAGCTGGTATTATACTCCTATGGCATTGCCTTTTACAGAACACCTGACGCCTGTATTCATTGTATTTGATTGCATGGATGAATTGGCTTCATTTAAATTTGCCCCTGTGGAATTAAAAAACAGAGAGCAACAACTGCTTGAAAAATCTGATGTAGTATTTACAGGAGGTCATAGCATTTATGAAGCCAAGAAAGAAAGGCATCAAAATATATATCCTTTCCCAAGCAGTATTGATAAACAACATTTTGGCTTAGCAAGAAAGATAAAAAAAGAAGCGGAAGACCAGGCGCATATACCTCATCCCCGCTTTGGATTTGCAGGTGTTATTGATGAACGTTTTGATATTGATCTTGTAGCAGAAGTAGCAAGAACTAAGCCCAATTGGCATTTCGTAATCATAGGCCCTGTTGTAAAAATCGATCCCGCATCTTTGCCTCAATATCATAATATTCATTACCTGGGTAGTAAAGATTATAAACAGTTACCCAATTATATCGCAGGATGGGATATAGCAATGATACCATTCGCTATGAATGAATCGACAAAATATATTAGTCCCACAAAGACTCCTGAATACCTCGCAGGCGGAAAACCAGTTATCTCTACACCTATAAGAGATGTTATTCGTCCGTATGCTGATAATAAGTTAGTACACATAGCATCAAATGCAGCAGAATTTATAATTTTTGGTGAGAAGGAATTGAAGAAAAGAAGCCGGAAAACATGGCTTGCTAAAGTTGATAATTTCTTAGCAAATATTTCGTGGGACAGAACCTGGAGCCAGATGGTACGTCACATAGAGAATGTCTCTGTTCAAACAAAAACTGTTGTTGTAAAAGTTCAGGAGAAAGCCGTTTGATTTTATTTAATTGTGAAGTAATTTTTTACTACACAAAATTTTAAAAAATCTCACGTAAACAATTTAAACTATGTCAACGGGCAGTGCAATTCCATATCAGGATCCTGAACTATGGGGGGGAATTGAGTGTACGATAAACAGGGTGAAAGACAGGTTCTTTGATCAGTTAAAATATTCTCAACATTATAAACGCGATAGTGATATTGATTTATTGTGTGACCTCGGCATTAAAAAAATACGCTATCCAATACTGTGGGAAAAATATCAGCCTCAAAAGGAAAATGCTATTGATTGGAGGTGGATAGCTAATCGCCTTCAAATATTTAAAGACAAAAATATAGATGTTATAGCAGGTCTTGTTCATCATGGAAGCGGGCCTGCATTTACTAATTTGTTAGATGATCAATTTCCTTTTCTTCTTGCGCAATATGCAAAAGAAGTAGCCCAAAAATTTCCCTGGTTAGAATATTATACTCCAGTTAATGAACCTTTAACCACAGCCCGTTTCAGTGGATTATATGGATTGTGGTATCCTCACAAGGTTAGTGGCAAAAGCTTTATTACAATGCTTTTGAATGAACTGAAGGGCACTGTATTGTCAATGCAGGAGATATGGAAAATTAATCCTTCTGCCAAGTTGATACAAACAGAAGATCTGGGAAAAACCTATACTACAAAAAAACTAAAATACCAGGCAACTTTTGAAAATGAGCGGCGATGGCTTACCTATGATTTATTAACCGGCAAGGTTGATAACAATCACCATCTATGGAAATATTTTAAGCGGTTAAGAATACCAGAAAAGGATGTGCTATTTTTTAAGGATAACCAATGTGCGCCTGAAATACTAGGCTTTAACCATTACATTACTTCTGAACGCTACCTTGATGAACGCACTGCATTATATCCAAGAAGTACTTATGGGGGGAACGGTCGTCATTCTTATGCAGATGTTGAAGTTGTAAGGGTAGATACGCCGCACAAAACGGGTATAGAGATATTACTACAGGAAGCTTGGCATCGTTATGGTAAAACCATGGCCATTACAGAAGTTCATCTTCACAGTCATAGAGAAGAGCAGTTGCGCTGGTTTAAACACGTATGGAATGCAGTTAAAAACGTAAAAGAAAAAGGCGTTGATATAAAAGCTGTTACTGCCTGGGCTATGCTAGGCTCTTATGGGTGGAATAAATTATTAACGAAACCACGGGGCACTTATGAACCAGGAGTATTTGATTTACGTGGTGGCGGTCATCCCCGGCCTACGGCATTGGCTTCCTTTATTAAAAAGCTGAGTTCTGTGGAGCAGCATAAACATCCTGTAACTGAAGATGCCGGTTGGTGGATTAGAAGCACACGCATTTTATATCCTGCAGGAGTTATAACAATGGAAAACTTTATTCATCGTCATTCCAATGCATCGCCAATTTTAATTATTGGTAAAACAGGTACGCTGGGCAGAGCCTTTGCAAAAATTTGCCAGGAACGATCTATTCCTTTTGTTCTTGTTGGAAGACAGGAATGTGATATTGCAGAAGCAAATAAAATAGAAAGTATCTTAAATAAATTTAAACCGTGGGCTGTTATAAATACTGCGGGGTATGTGAGGGTAGATGATGCGGAAACAGATGCAGAACGTTGCTTTAGAGAGAATACAACCGGTGTACAAAATCTTTCCACCATTTGCCAAACATTTGGCATTAAGCTATTAACTTTTTCTACGGATCTTGTTTTTAATGGAGAGAAGGGAATGCCTTACGTGGAAAGTGATATTGTTTCGCCCTTAAATATTTATGGAGAAAGCAAGGCAAGAAGCGAAGAAATTGTGCTGCGTGTTAACCCTTCGTCTCTGATCATTAGAACCAGTGCTTTCTTTGGACCATGGGATGAATTTAACTTTATGCATTATGTGTTGGATAACTTATCAAAACAGCAACAAATTACTGTTGCAGATGATGTAGTTATTTCTCCAACATATATTCCTGACCTTGTTCACGCATCATTAGATTTATTAATTGACGATGAAAAAGGATTGTGGCATCTGGTAAATAAAGGAAGTGCTACCTGGGCTGAGTTAGCTTTTGAAACAGCAAGCATGGCACATCTGAACGATATATTCATCAATGCAGTGCCGTCACAAGAATTGAAACAAGCAGCGCTTCGCCCAAAATATAGCGTACTTACCAGTGAGAAAGCAATATTGCTTCCTACTTTAGAAAGTGCGCTAAAAAGGTTCTTCGTTGAAAAGAAAATTCCTTTAACTGCCAGATCAATTATTTAAGTTGGAAACGTAAAAACCTTCCTTGTGCAAAACCGAGCGGTTATGAATAGGATTTAATAAAGAATCTTTTACAAGTTTTTTTACCAGCCTTAATTGTTCTTCATGTTCTCCGGATTGAGCAATTAATTTCCAGCTTTCAATTTTCATTAAAGCTCTTTTACTGGTTTTATTTACATGGCGGTCTAACCATTCAGATTTTTCTGCAAGGTACAATTGATGATTACGGAAGTAGGCATGCATAGGTGTATAGATTGTTTGTGGATAATGCTTGTGGTTTTCAAAGTAATAATAAAAAATTAAAAATCCCAATTGCCTTCAAAAATTTGCCTACCCCTTCCACTGCCAATTATTTACGTAAGAAGAAAAGCTAATTTCTCATAAGAATATTTCATTAGCATTAAGAAACATCCTGTTTTTCCTTAAGTCTTAATATCAAAATAATAAGCGCCACAACCACACCTTATATTTGCTCTAAGTGATAACCCAAACAACGATACAGCAAATTCTTTCCCGTATTGATGTTCTTGATATTGTGGGAGGATTTGTAAAACTTAAAAAAAGAGGCGCAAACTATTTAGGATTATGTCCCTTTCATAATGAGCGGACACCATCATTTACTGTATCGCCTTCTAAGGAAATATTTAAATGTTTTGGTTGCGGTAAAAGTGGCAATTCCATTTCTTTTATAATGGAACATGAAAAGCTTTCTTACGTGGAAGCATTGAGATGGATAGCAGGTAAATACCAAATAGAAGTTGAAGAAACCGAAACGTCTCCAGAATACAAACAACAATACCAAACTGCAGAAAGCTTATACATTATTAACCAGTTTGCGCAGCAATTTTATGCAGAGCAATTATTTAAAACTGATGTAGGCCAGGAAATTGGTTTAAGCTATTTAAAAGAAAGGCAGTTCTCCGAAGATATCATTCAAAAGTTTGGACTTGGCTATGCACCCGACAGTCGTGATTTGTTTTCTAAAAGAGCAATTGCCAATCAATACAATCCGGAGCTGCTTCAGAAATCAGGGCTTATTGTTAATCGTAACGAACAGCTAATTGACAATTACCGCGACCGTATAATTTTCCCTGTTCATAACAATAGTGGTAAAGTAATTGGTTTTGGAGCCCGCCTGCTAAAGACTAATGATAAAGCGCCTAAATACATTAATACACCGGAGAACGAGCTGTATGTAAAAAGTAAAATTCTTTACGGAACTTATTTTGCCCGTCATGCTATTGACAAAGGAGATGAATGTTTATTAGTAGAAGGGTATACTGATGTATTGTCTTTGCACCAGGCAGGTATTGAAAATGTTGTAGCAAGCGGTGGTACTTCTTTAACACAAGACCAGCTAAGGCTTGTAAAAAAATATACTAACAACCTCACGATTATATATGATGGCGATGCAGCCGGCATTAAAGCCGCATTACGTGGGCTTGATATGGCGCTTGAAGAAAGCCTGAATGTAAAGCTTGTGCTAATACCAGATAAAGAAGACCCGGATAGCTATGTAAAAAAAATAGGGGCTAATGCTTTTAGAAATTTCATACTGCACAATAAAAAAGACGTTGTTCTCTTTCAGGTAGAAACTGCTTTAAAAGATGCGGGTAATGATGCTACTAAAAAAGCTGAAGTTGTAAACCAGATTGCAGAAACAATAGCTAAAATTGATAAGGCTGAAGACTTTACAAAACAACAGGATTATATAAGGCAGTGTGCTCAGTTATTAAACATAGATGAAACAGGATTTACTAACCTGGTAAATAAATTTATTCGCAACCGAATATCTATCCAGGAAAAAAAACTGCCTTTTGATGAAGCGAAGGTTCATGAAGAAAATGCAAAAAAGGCAGAGGAAAATAATTTTGATGACTATACTTTTAGTCTGCTTTTTAAAGACGATTTGCAGGAAAGGGAAATTGCCAGAGTGCTATTAGAACATGGGCATAAAGCATGGAACGAAGGCCAGCAAATTTGTGAGTTTATCCTTTCTGAAATACCGGAAGAAGATCTGATTGATAATCTTGAAGTGCTTAAATTAATAACTGCTTACCGCGAAGGAGTAGAAGCACAGCAACCTATTGATAAAAGTTATTTTGTTTATAGCGAGGATAGTTTGTTAAGCACACTTGCCGTTTCCTTGCTTCAATTTCCGTATGAACAAAGCGAGCATTGGAAGAAAGAACTAAGCCAATCAACGGGTTACCAGAAATCATTATTTCAACAAGACTATAAATCATTTTTCAACGCTATTAAAATAGGCAATGAAGAACAGCTTTCAACCTTTCTAAAATCACAGGAAGATAAAACACTTGACGAAGTAACATCAGCTATAAGTTACTTAAAGTTGAAAAAGATCAAACGAATGCTTCTGCAAAACCAGGCTGATATGGAAAAGGCGGACATTGACCAGCAACTTACCCTTTTTAAAACACACCAACATTTAAAAGAAATGGAGATGGCTATCTCAAAAAAGATAGGCAGTGTTTTTATTCGATAATGTTATAAGTTTTTAACGGGAAGTCAAACTTCAAGAATTGTTTTGCCCATGTGATATTGCTCTCCCGCCAGGATATAACGTATCTGCATGGAATTATAATTAGGTACCGGCTCCGGTAATTCTGTTCATCACCTGTTGTGTCACTCACTGCATCGTTCAGTAATTCTATTCAGCGTTTTCTGCGAGCCATTTTTATTTATATTTCTCCTGCCGCCACTTACCAATAGAGCGAATCAATTTTCTTTTTCCAACATTAGGAACTCCTACATTTGCAGCCCATAATCCTATACCCAAACAACAATATAAATAGTGAATAATGACCCAGGAGTATATCTATAAAATTGCAGAAAAGCTTAGCTTAAATATAAAGCAGGTCAATAGTATTTTTGAACTTCATAGTCAGGGATCCACCATTCCCTTTATTGCCCGTTATCGTAAAGAGGCAACGAACAATGCAGATGAGGTAGTGATTGGAAATGTTGTGGAAGAGATCGGCTATTTTACAGAACTTATCAAACGCAAAGAAACAGTTGTTAAAACCATTGACGATGCTGGTAAACTTACCCCTGAATTAAAAAACCGCATAGAAGGATGTTACAGCTCCACAGAATTGGAAGACATCTACCTGCCTTATAAACCAAAGCGTAAAACAAAAGCTAGCCAGGCGATAGAAAAAGGTTTAGAGCCATTGGCTAAACTTTTATTTGAACAAACAATAAATAACATAGAAGCTGAGGCTGCCAGGTTTATAAATGAACAGGTGCCCGATATAAAAGAAGCCTTAGGAGGTGCCCGTGATATTATAGCAGAATGGATTAGTGAACACGAAGGAGCCCGTAATAAGGTGCGGCAGTTATTCACAGAAACGGCACGGCTAAGTTCCAAGGTGTTGACCTCAAAAAAAGACGAAGAGGAAGCACAGAAATACCGCGATTATTTCGATTTTAGCGGGCCGCTTCAAAATTGTCCTTCGCACAGAATTCTTGCAATACGCCGTGGCGAAAAAGAAGGCTACTTATTAATGGATATAGGCATTGATAAACAAATTGCCATTGACGAATTAGAAAGAATATTTATCAAAGCTTCAACCAGTGCAGCAGCAGAAATAAAAAAAGCAATTGAAGATAGCTATAACCGTCTATTGAATTCTTCCATAGAAAATGAGTTTCGTTTAATAAGTAAAAACAAAGCAGATGAAGAAGCGATTCATGTTTTCACCGAAAATCTTCGACAGCTGTTATTGGCCTCCCCGCTAGGCTCAAAGCCTGTATTAGCCATTGATCCAGGCTTTCGTAGTGGATGTAAAGTTGTATGCCTGGATGCCCAGGGAAACTTTGTTTATTATACAACCATCTATCCCCATCCCCCTCAAAACCAATGGCAGGAAAGTGTTGCACAGGTAAAGCATTTAGTACAGCAATATGGTGTTGAAGCAATTGGAGTTGGAAATGGTACGGCAGGCCGCGAATCAGAGCAACTCGTTAGAAGCATTGATTTTGGAAAACATATCAGCATCTTCCAGGTAAATGAAAGTGGCGCATCAATTTACTCAGCCTCTGATGTAGCCCGTGAGGAATTTCCGGAGCAGGATGTAACTGTACGTGGCGCTATCAGCATTGGGAGAAGATTACTTGATCCATTAAGTGAGTTGGTAAAAATTGATCCAAAGTCAATAGGCGTTGGCCAATACCAGCATGATGTAAACCAGTCGAAGCTTAAAGATGGATTGGATAGGGTAGTGGAAAGCGCAGTAAATTTTGTAGGTGTTGATGTTAATACAGCTTCTAAACATTTGTTGCAATATGTATCCGGCATATCAGCAACATTGGCGAAAAATATAGTTGATTTCCGTACTCAAAATGGTCCGTTCCAAAACCGGGAAGCTTTCAAAAAAGTGCCGCTGATGGGACCGAAAACTTTTGAACAATGTGCCGGTTTCTTACGCATTCCAAACGCTGCGAATTTGTTGGATAATTCATCAGTGCATCCGGAGCGATACAATTTAGTGGAGCAAATGGCTAGCGACATGCAGGCAACTCCCGAAGAATTAATAGCTAAATCAGAACTCCGTAAAAAAATTGATAAGAAAAAATACATGAGTGAAACCGTAGGAGAATTTACCATAGAGGATATTTTAAAAGAACTGGAAAAGCCGGGCCGCGACCCACGTACACAGATAGAAGAATTTCGATTTGATGATACAATTAAATCAATTGCAGATGTGAAGCCTGGAATGGTTGTTCCAGGCGTTGTTACCAACATTACCAACTTCGGTGCATTTGTAGATATTGGTGTAAAGCAAGATGGCCTTATTCACTTATCTCAGTTAAGCAATAAGTTTATTTCCGATCCAAATGAAGTTGTAAAACTTCAGCAGAAAGTAATGGTAACAGTAACAGAGGTAGATGCAGGGAGAAAAAGAATAGCATTAAGTATGAAAGAAGTTTCTAACCCTGCAGATAAAACAAGGCAACCTATCAAAACCAAACTCCCTGCTACGATACTGAAGAGAGAAGAAAGCTTAGATCCCTTTCATTCAAAGCTCATGGAACTCAAGAAAAAGTTTAAAGATTAAACCATTGCAGTCTCCTGAAATAAAAAAAGTGCACTCTACGAATGCACTTGACAATTTGATTTGTTGATACGGTTTAGCGATCTCCTTCGTTTCCACTGCCTTCGCTTCTGCTGCGTCCACGGCCACCACCACGAGAGTTTTGTCCGCCTTTTCTGCCAGCTTCACGAGCTTCGTCTGATGACCACTCATGTGCTACTCCCTGTTTGTGTGCTGCACGTCCGCCGGCGCTTGCAATTTCTTTCTGCTTTTGTGGATCCATTGATGCGAATCCTCTGCTTGAGCTTCTTCCCCTGTTTTCCTGGGTGTTTTCCTGGTTTCTGCTTTCTGCCATGATAAAATGTTTATAGGTTATGCGATGCTTAGGATATAGCCTAATACAATGCCACTCATTTTAAAGGTTGAGGTAGTAGGCAAATGAGGAATCTTTGCTATAAACTCTTCATTTTGTTGAGCAATAGCGCACCAGCAATGATTAAACCAAACAAGCCTTACAGTGGTATTTCTCTGAATAAAATATAGGAGCATCTTTATTTAAAACCTATTCTATGTCTATTGGCTGATCACTTTCTTTAGACGGATCGCCATCTACTTTATTCTTTCCTTTTTGTGTTTCATAAACAACATTTTCGGTATCCCGCGAAGTTTCTTCCCCGGGCGCCTTGTCAACGCCTTGAGGGCCATGCCCTTTATTAGTCATGTCATCAGCATTGCCTTTGTCTTGAGGCTGTTTATTGCGTTCTTCCATATTTCGATTTTTAAAAGTTATCCATAATTGCTGGTAATATCATGCCACCAGTCAGGGAGTATACAATAAGACCGGGCTTATTATTTATAAAGAAAAACTATAACAAACAGGAATCCAGGTGGGAATCACACCCTACATATTTTTCTTAAAGAAAATCATTTCAATTTGCTACACAGTTCATCAATAAAACTAACCTGCGCAGGATTTATCTTTTGCTTTGCAGTCTCAATATCAAACCAGGCTGCTTTGTCTACTTCAGGAAATAATTTCCATTGCCCTGATTTTGGAGGCCATTCCACCTTAAATGTATTACATACGATAGCCGCTGCATTTGTATCTCCTTCCAATGCCCACGCATCTACTTGTTTTCCTGCTTTTTGAAGAATAGGTTTTAATGATATAAAATCGCCACTCAACTCTTTCCCGGTCTCTTCTTTAAATTCTCTTATTGCTGCTTCTAATGGTTTTTCATCATCACTAAATTCACCTTTCGGTATACTCCAGGCGCCATTATCTTTATTTGCCCAAAAAGGGCCGCCGGGGTGAACAAGGAAAACTTCAAGATCTCCAATGTTTTTAAAAAGTAAAATACCTGCACTCTTGCGTAAAACTTTCATGATAATAAACCTAAGCATTTTGTTTATTTAATGGAGCTGAAAAAAAATATTTTACGTATATAGTAGCATGAAAAAATTGCTGGTAATATTTTCTGCTTTTCAGTTTGCTGTATTTACCTTGTTACTTTCATCAGCAGCGGGATGCACAAAGGGAAAATCTGCTATAATGCCTTTGCCCATCATTCCACCTGACACGGCCAGCCTCCCATCAGGTGCCTCCTATAAATATCTTGCTTTGGGAGATAGCTATACAATTGGTGCAGGCGTAAAGGAAAATGAACGTTTTCCATACCTGATTACAGAACTATTAAATAAGCAAAAAATAACGGTAAAAGATCTAAAATATATTGCGCAGTCAGGATGGACTACCATATCTCTGCAATCGGCTATAAAAAGTGCAGAACCTTTGGCAACTTTTGATATAGTAACCTTGCTGATAGGTGTGAATGACCAATACCAGCAGCTAGATACAGAGGGTTACAGACTACGCTTTACAGAATTACTGGACAAAGCAATTCAATTGGCCGGCAATAAAAAAAGTCATGTATTTGTATTGTCTATACCCGACTATGGCGCCACCCCGTTTGGTTCTTCAAGTAAGGAACGTATCGGTGAAGAAATAGACACTTTCAATAAAATTAATAAAGAAGTTACAGTTTTATCTGGTATCTCCTACATAGATATTACTTCTATTACGCGTCAGGTAGCTACTGACCCAACTTTATTAGCCGATGATGGGTTACATTATTCGGCGAAAGAACACAACCTTTGGGCAAGTGAAGTGGTGCCATTTATAACAAGGAATCTAAAATGAAGTGGTTTCAGAATTCAATAAGAACTCATCTGTTTGATAAAATTTCCCCTGTAAGATTGAATCCTTTACAATGGGCCTCACATACACGAAAATAAAAATGGTCACCACCTTAAATTCCTATTTAAGGTATCAGTTTACACATACAAATGATAAGTTAGAAACACCTTGAGCTTTGTGAATATCACGTAGCCTTTTTTGTTCTGCTACATGAGATTTTGGACGTTTGCCTGAAGGTATAGCGTAATGTTAAAAGCTAGTCATGATAGGAAAACTGCAAAACTTTAATAGCTGTAAACTCGTTTGTATTGCAAATCTTTTAACTGGTATGAAATATCCAAAATTTAGTGTCTTACTGGCCTGTGTATTTTTTATAGTGAACTTTTATTCCTGCAAAAAGGAAAGAAGCGATGAAGCTGTCACTCCACCGCCTGTTAAAGTAAATGCCCCTGTTTTAGCTAATGCAAATGATTCTGCAATTCTTTACACGAGAGATTTGTATTTATGGTACAAACAACTGCCTCAAAACTTCAACCAACAATCATATTCCGATCCTGAGAAAATGATGGAAGCTATCCGCCAGTATAGCCAGGAACCTGGTTTTTCTGCTCCTGTAGATCATTGGAGCTTCGCTATGAAAAAAGATGAATGGGATGGCGTTAGTTCAGGTATAGGTGGAGATTTCGGTATGGGTGTAAGTTATCAGGCAGAGGATAATTTAAGAGTAACTTATATTGAAAAAACTTCTCCCGCAGGAAGAGCAGGAATACGCAGAGGATGGAGAATTAGTAAAATAAATGGTAGTGCAAACATAGCTTATACTAATAGGGAACAAGTATCTAATAACGTATACAGCAGTACCAATACAAGCTTTACATTTATTAAACCTGACAATACAATTGTTGACGTTAACCTGAAAGCAAGCGGATACCAGGAAAATCCAATTTTTCTTGATTCAGTTTATACACTAGGATCAAAAAAAATTGGTTACCTCGTTTTCAATTCCTTCATGGGAGATACTACTGATGTGTATCAAAAATTCAATTCTCTATTCAGCCGGTTTGCTTCCCAAAATGTAAGTGACCTGATAGTAGATCTAAGGTACAATGGTGGGGGATATGTAAGTGTTCAGGAGAAATTGGCTAATTATCTTGTAACACAATCTGCTACCGGAGGAGTAATGATGAAGCAAATGTTTAACGACAAATTGAGTGAATACAATGAAACAACTAATTTTAAAAAGATGGGTTCGCTCAATACCAGCAAGATAGTTTTCATTGTAAGTAATAGAACTGCTTCAGCCAGCGAGCTTCTTATTAATAATCTTAAACCTTATATGGATGTTACATTGGTTGGTCCTTCCAATACACATGGCAAACCTGTAGGCTTTTTTCCTTATCCGGTTCTTGACTGGTATATTTTTCCTGTTTCCTTTCGTACAGTGAACAAAAATGGTGAAGGAAATTATTTTAACGGGATAAACTTAGATATTAAAGCTTCTGATGGTATAGATAAAGACTGGGGCGATTTGGATGAAGCCTCACTGGCAATGGCAGTACGTTCGATAGCAGGTGCATCTTTCCGGTCAAAAGCAGGGGAGGAGTTTAAAGAAATTCCTCTTATAAACGATGCAAATAAAACATTTGACCAGCATTCTTTTAAAGGAGCAATTGATACAAGAAGATTAAAATAAAATCATTGAGTTGGTATGTAATAGCATTGTTACATACCAACTTACACCTGTTTAAAAACCTTCTTCAATAATGAGATTGCTGATTAATTTTTCACTTTCTAATATCCATCCTGGCAAAGCTCTGTCTGCTATTATCCAGGCGTTACTTATTTTTATTAACCGGAACACTATCCTGTTTCCTCTGTCATCAGCAACATCAGCATGAAAAATTAAATCCGTTGCATCTGGTATTCTCCTAAGATTAAACTCTTTAAGCCGGGAATTAATTTTTACAAGCCTTGTGAAGTGTACGTTCCTTGCGAATTGTAAAAGCATAATTTATTATTAAGCGATGAGGATTGCAAAATTTATGCAACAATTGAATTTAGGCTTCTTTTGTGGATAAGTACACTTTTTAAAATAGCTTATACCAATTACACACCAGTTATTCCGCTTATGATAATTATGCTTTTATTTTTACAGAATCTGCTCTTTCGGGTTTCTTATTTTTAGAGTCGTAATCAGATTTATTATCTGGAATGGAAGTATTCGTGGCAAATAATCTTGAGGCTGTTTTCTTATCATGTCCATAAACATCATTCCTAAAATTTATTTGCCCGTTTTCATCCACCCAGGTTGTAAAATAATTGATCATCACCGGAACTGAATTTTTTAATTTCACATATTGTTCTTTCTTGCTGTTCATCGCCACTTTAATTTTTTCAGGTGTCCACGATGGATCATCACGTAATAAATAAGCCGCCATTTTTTGGGCATCATGTAAGCGGATACAGCCATGACTAAAAGCTCGTTGATTCTTTTGAAACAATTCTTTTGCAGGTGTATCATGAAAGAAAATATCGTAGCTGTTTGGAAAAAGAAATTTCGCTTTTCCGAGAGAGTTTTCATCACCGGGCAGTTGTCTTATGGTTGGGATGCTATCATTCTTTTTTACTATTTCCATATTATGCTTCTTAAGATAGTTGGGGTCCTTTTGTATAGCCGGCATAATTTCATCTCTTACAATGCTTTCAGGAATGTTCCAATAAGGGCTAAACACAACCTGGTTAAGATCACCAGAAAACATCATTGTATGAGCGCCTTCTTTGCCTACTATTACTTTCATGTCAAATGCTTTAGAACCACCTTCATAAACGCTCAACATAAATTCAGGAATATTTACCTCTATCATTTGATTTTTATTTTCTGCAGGCATCCATTGCATACGATTCATGTTTATCAAAATCTGCTGCATGCGTTCCGTTACAGAAATATTAAGATCATGAATCAATGAATCGGAGATGCGTTCAGTGCTGTCAAAGCCATGGGAAAGCTTATATGATTTAATGGCCACTATTGCCGAATCATTATAAACCTGGGATGTATCTGAGCCGGTCATATCACCAGTTAACAGCAACCTCTTTTTTATGGCCACCACAACGGGTGATGATTTACCCTTCTTAAGATTTTTCACGCCGACAGGAATTGGTTGCCAGCCTCCTTTTTGAGCAACATCATAGTAACGGGCTAGTTGGTCCTTTAATAAGTTATATGGTTTGCCAGATAATGATGTATCATTATTTTGTTTTGTTAGTACAGAGTCTGCCCACTGCATCACATCTAATTTTTTAGATGGTACAAAGTGATAAGGGTCAGCAAATGCAGCATTTTCATTTTTGGCTTTGCCTGCATATTGTAGGAACTGATTTGTTAAGGCCAACTCAGTAGTGATAAACAACGAGTCAGATGCATGTACATACAACGTGTCAATTTCAGCAAGTGTGTCCATCCTTCTGTCAAGATTCTTATCCTGTAATGATCCCCTTTCGCCCAGGTCGTTTGCATAGTCATATAAACTCCAAAAGCCTCTGCCTTGTTCTGTAAAGCCGTCGCTATTGAACCATGCAAACTGGTAGTTACGGGCATTATAAAAATACCGGATGTTTTGTGCGGCGGAATCATTAAAATTTTTGTCTTTGATATATTGTTCTATTACAGTACTATCAAGAAATAAATCAGAATAGGAATTTTCTGAATTAATGCTCATATCTCTTACCGGCACTGTTACTATGGTTGTATTTTCAATTTTAGCACTGTCGCTTCCGGCATTATTAAAAACACCGGTTACATTTTCGCAGGCAAGTAGCCGGCTTAGCAGTATAGATGCTATTAGGAGTTGTTTCATAATGTACAGATTTGCAAATGCCATGCCTTTTATCGCTCATTGTTTCCATAATGCCGGGGCTTTTGGGTATATCCCATTATCAGGGATAATTAAAATTCATTTAGCTTGTTTAATTGCAGCAGGTCTTTATTTTTACGTATGATAAAGTGCAACAGTCGCAGCGTGTGGCGGATTGTGGGAACCTTCACTTTTTGTTTTTGTTTCTTTTTTCTATCTGCACAAAACAAAGTGCTTTCGGGAAGAATAAGAGATCAGCAGAGCGGCGAATTGGTGCCATTTGCTTCGGTAACCTTTAAGCATTCCGGCATTGGTAAACTAGCCGATGCTGAGGGTAATTTTATTTTTCATTTTACACAATGGCCAAAAGATACATTAGAAATAAGTTTTGTTGGCTTTCAGGATTATCGCTTAGGATTAAATCCCGACAGTCTTAAAAAGGATTCTATCAACCTTGTTGTAAACCTTGAGCCTGGAAAATTCAACATGGGAGTGGTGGTAACAGGCAAAGTAAATCGTGGTTTGCAAATGTGGAAGCGTATTGTAAAACATAAGCCTGAGAATGATCGGTACAGGTTCAATAATTTCTCTTATGAATTATATAATAAACTGGAAATAGATTTAAAAAACATAAAGAAATCTCCCTTTCAAAAGATCCCATTGATGAAGGACTTCAGCTTTATTTTTGATAATATAGATACAACCGAAGACGGTGTTTCTTTTCTGCCGGTTTATCTTACCGAGGCTATTTCGCATTATTATTATCAAAAAAATCCGCTTCGCAGGAGAGAAGTTTTTAAGGGCACTAAAACCATTGGCATAAAAAACGAAAGTGTTACAAAGCTATTGGGTGGCATGGACCAGGTAGTAAACTTTTACAACAATTTTATTCCTGTATTTGATAAGCAGTTTATTAGTCCGATTAGCGATCATGGGGATGAATACTATGTATACAAAGTAGCCGATACACAGTATGTAGCTGGGAGGCGTTTCTACCATTTCCTGTTTACGCCACGTAGAAAAGGCGAAAATACTTTTGAAGGTGATTGTTGGGTACATGATACGACATGGGCTATTCAAAAAATGAATTTGCGCCTTTCCAAGGAAGCCAACATTAATTATGTAAACACATTAAGTCTTATACAGGAGTACAAACTTATAAACGATAGCACCTGGTTTTTAGCAAGGGACAAGTTTGTTGTAGATATGTCTTTTATTGGCGATAAAAGATTGTCGGCTATTGGCAGAAAAACAACGATGTATAAAGATGTGCTGGTAAATAATGATAGTGTAAGAAAGGTGGTAAGTAAGAATAGGCTTATCGAAGAAACAATTTTGCCACAAGATGCACAGGAAACTCCCGACTCTTTTTGGGCAGGGCGGAGGCACGAGGAATTGAGTGTTAATGAAAGAAAGGTTTACCAGACTGTGGATACTTTATTAAAAATGCCTGAATTTAAAAGGCTAACCAATACCATGTATTTTTTGACGATTGGTTATAAGAACATAGGTAATTATGAAATAGGACCCTGGCAAAATTGGATAACGTATAATGTGGTGGAAGGGACAAGGACAAGGTTTGACCTTGGTACAAATCCCCGCTTTAGCAAACAGGTATTTTTACATGGTTACCTTGCTTATGGCTTTGGAGATAAGAGATTTAAATATAAGCTGGATGGCACTTATCTTTTTAAAAAAAATCCCCGCACTTCATTGCAGATTTCTTATAGAATGGATATTGATAATGGACAGAATTACTACGATGAAATAAGCCAGGATAATATTTTTGCTCTTGCAGCACGCAAGGCGGGAGTGCCTTTAAAGTACATGAAGGTTGATGAGAAGAAAATTGATTACCTGCATGAGTGGATAAATGGGTTCTCTGTAAATATTATTGGTTTGAATAAGGCCTTTGAACCGTTATTAAATCTTCCGCCAAAATCTGTTTTTGCAGGGGCAATAAAAGGCGATGCTTTAACCACTTCCGAAATATCACTTCGCTTCAGGTATGCGTTTCTTGAAAAGTTTTTGAATAGTACATTCAACCGCATTAGTCTTGGTAGTCCTTACCCTATTGGAGAGATAAAACTAACCAAAGGAATTAGTGGCGTTTTTGCGAGTGGGTATGATTACACAAAACTTTCAGGGGGCATTTCTCATTATAAAAAATTGCCTCCTTTCGGCAGTATCTATTACAATGTGTTTGCTGGTAAAACCTTTGGCACCCTTCCTTACATGTTGCTTGACCTGGCACCAGGCAATGAAATTTATTATTACAACAAGTATGCTTTCAACCTTATGAACAGGTACCAGTACCTTCATGATCAATATGCCGGTATTAATTTCGAGCACAATATTGGGAATGGAATTTTTCGTTTTATTCCTTTATTAAAAAAATTAAAATTCAGGCAGTTTTATAGTGCCAGGGCCTTAAGAGGCTCCTTGGGCACTGCCAATTATAATTTAAATATGCCTCAAGGATCTCCGCATAGATTTGAAAGCTTAAATGGTAAAACTTATATAGAAGCAGGAACAGGTGTTGACAATATTTTGAAAGTGCTAAGGGTTGATTTTATATGGCTACTTGCACCACAGGCAAATTTTAATAAGGACACAAAACGCTTTGGGATCTTTGGAAGTTTTCGGATGGCGTTTTGATGTACTCAAGTGTTATGGGTTATAGCCAGCTCACCACTTACGGATTAGGGCTTTGCGTTGTATCGCAAATCACGGAACGTTAGGCCAACCTTGCATCAAAAATAAATGAAAACACAATTTTTTAGCCTTTATTCGTCAGCTACTATAACGCCAAAACCCTGTTGCTGTAGCTTTTATCTTCTTTGGTGTGTTGCTTTTTCCATTCTTTAATAGCATAAGAGTCAACGGTTGAGTCTTTTGTCAATTTTATTTGTAACGTCTTGCTGTAAACTGGGTCGATGTCAGAGCCATAAGCCGTTTCGATTTCATAATAAACGATGTCTTTTTCGTTGTCGCTATTATTTTCAGGTTCGCCAAGTAAGTTTATTAATTGTCTGTACGAAAGACCTGTGAGTTTATAATTCCTGGTCAAGTCACTCAACATAGATTTTCTATGTATGTATATTTTCAAGTCACCCTGTTCTTGCCATTTTTCTTTCTTGAACTTTTTATTGTTGTTGCAAGATGCAAGGAAAATGAAAAGTAAAGGAATTATAAATGCTTTCATGATTTTAATTCTCTCCTTGTGTAAAACGATTAAACTCTTTTTATAACAAGTCCATAAAAAAGGCTTTAATGATTAGTCCAACAAAAAACATAGAGCCATTCATAAATTTTTGAAGATACTCAAATTATAGTAAAAGGTACGCAAACACATACCCTTCCTATTGGTGGTATTTCCTATCCACCTCATTTGGTTAAACAAGCGAGGTATATATATCTGTTATTGTGTTCTTCACAACTACACGCTCAACGATGTGGATGTCCCCGGTGTCCATGCTAATAATCTATCTTCTATCTTTATTCTTTTATAACGGTTATGCATATACTCATTGCGCCTAACGCTTTTAAAAATAGTATTGATGCACATGGTGCTGCGCTTGCTATTCAGGAAGGCCTCCATCAAAGCAAATTAAAATGTACTACTGAATGTTTTGCCATTGCAGATGGAGGCGATGGAACTGGTGCATTGATCATAGAAAAATTGGGCGGCACGAGGGTAGAAGCAGAAGTAGAGGATCCATTTGGCCGGAAAATTAGAGCGGCCTTTGGCCTGATTGAAAATGGAAGAACCGCTATAATAGAAATGGCTGATGCCTCAGGTTTACGTTTATTAAATCTGAATGAGTTAAATCCTCTAAAAGCATCTTCGTATGGAACAGGAGAACTTATAAAGCATGCACTTGATAAAGGAGCAAATAAAATTATTCTTGCAATGGGTGGCTCTGCAACGGTTGATGGTGGAGCGGGAATTTTATCTGCACTTGGTATTCGTTTTTTAAATAATGGAGGAAAGAACATCAGGGCAATTCCGGAAATATTGCAGGAGCTTTCCAGCCTTGATACCTCCACGTTTGATGCAAGAATTTTAAAAACCGAGGTAATAGTATTGTGTGATGTTGGTAATGAATTATTAGGAGCAATGGGTTCGGCTACTGTTTTTGGTCCGCAAAAAGGCGCCAGTAAGGAAGACGTAAAAAGATTAGAGGAGGTGCTGAAAAAATTGTCAGAAGCAGTAATGAACCAATGCGGCAAAAATATGGCAACAATAAAATATGGGGGCACTGCCGGTGGAGCTGCAGCCGGTCTTTTTGCCGGTATTAATGCTACACTGGTAAATGGCATAGAATATTTTTTAGAGCTTACAAATTTCGATGAAGCATTAAATATGGCAGATGTAGTGATAACAGGTGAGGGCAGTATAGATATTCAGACCATACAGGGAAAAGGGCCTTTCGGTGTTGCACTTAAAGCAAAGAAAAAAGGTATTCCTGTTATTGGCATAGCTGGCAAAGTTCCCCTGGTACGGGATAGTGTACTCCATCAATACTTCGACGTGCTTTTGCCAATAGGCCATAAGCCTGCATCTTTACCAGATGCTTTTCATTACTCAAAAGAGAATCTTACACGCACATCTATAGAGATAGGTAATTTGCTTTCGTTATGTCACAAGTAAGAAGTGACTGAATTTTGATGACGCCAGGATAGAGCAACCTCTTAAATTTTTTTGGCACGCTCAATGCTCAATGCAAGTATTTAAACGTTTTTCTAATGCGCCCCTTCGCCTTTATAAAGTTCTGAATTGATTGTATAAGATGTTGTTTATAATTAGGGGATAACAGCAGGCCTAAAGCCGTGTTTTAAAGTCTTTTACCTTTGGCCTGGCCGTTAATTTTCGGTACATTTGCAGGAATGGCGTTCAGCCATTTTTTGATACAAATTTTAGTTTACAATGAGTGATATTTTAGACGGCCTGGTAACAGCATCCACCCCTGTTAGTAGTTCATTTTATGGTGCTGATAGCATACAGGTTTTAGAAGGTCTTGAAGCCGTTCGCAAACGCCCGGCAATGTATATTGGTGATATCGGTGTAAAAGGTTTACATCATCTGGTATATGAAGTAGTAGATAACTCTATTGATGAAGCTCTGGCCGGCCATTGTAAAAACATTCAGGTTACCATACACGAAGACAATTCCATCTCTGTTGAAGATGATGGCCGCGGTATTCCCACAGGTATACATGCCAAAGAAGGCCGCAGTGCTTTGGAAGTGGTGATGACTGTATTACATGCAGGTGGTAAGTTCGATAAAGACAGTTACAAGGTTTCAGGTGGGTTGCATGGCGTAGGCGTTAGTTGCGTAAACGCTTTAAGTAAAGTGTTGCATGTAACCGTTTTTCGTGATGGTAAAATATTTGAGCAGCAATATAGAATTGGTGCACCTCAATATCCTGTGAGGGAAATAGGGCTTAGTGACAAGCACGGCACACTGGTGCATTTTTGGCCCGACGATACAATTTTTATCACTTCAGAATACAACAAAGAAATACTTGAAGGCCGTTTACGTGAATTAAGCTTTTTAAATAAAGGCTTAAGTATAACAATAAATGACCTGCGGGAAAAAGATGATGACGGGGCCACATACACTAAAACTTTTTTTAGTGAAGGCGGCATTGTGGAGTTTGTGGAAATGCTTGATGCAAACGCTGGCAGGGCGCCGCTTTTACCCAAGCCTCTGTTTGTAGAAGCCCGCGATGAAAAAAACAACGTATCTGTTGAAGTAGCCATGATATATAACAGTGGTTATAATGAGCATATCTACTCGTATGTAAACAACATTAATACAGTGGAAGGCGGTACCCATGTAGCAGGTTTCCGCAGGGCGTTGACACGGGTATTTAAAAGCTATGGCGATAAACAAGGCTTATTTGAACGGGCCAAGGTGAGCATTGAGGGTGATGATTTTCGTGAAGGATTGAGCGCTGTAATCTCTATAAAAGTTCCCGAACCGCAGTTTGAAGGCCAGACAAAAACAAAGCTGGGTAATAACGAGGTAATGGGTATTGTTGATGTAACAGTTTCCAGAGTTATTGAGGCCTACCTCGAAGAAAATCCAAGAGAAGCAAAGAACATCATCAATAAAGTAATTCTTGCGGCACAGGCAAGAGCGGCAGCGAAAAAAGCCCGTGAAATGGTACAGCGTAAATCTGTATTGAGCGGCGGCGGTTTGCCCGGTAAACTGGCGGATTGCTCTGAGCGTGATCCTGTGAAATGTGAGCTATACCTGGTGGAAGGAGATTCTGCCGGAGGCACTGCAAAACAGGGCCGTGACAGAAGCTTTCAGGCCATCCTTCCTTTGCGGGGTAAAATATTGAACGTAGAGAAAGCAATGGAGCATAAAATTTATGAGAACGAGGAAATCCGCAATATGTATACGGCCCTTGGTGTAACGGTGGGAACACCTGAAGATCCTAAGGCGCTGAACATTGTAAAGCTTCGCTATCATAAGCTAATCATTATGACCGATGCTGATGTGGATGGTAGTCACATTGCTACCTTGATCCTCACGTTCATCTATCGTTATATGAAAGAGATGGTAGAACAAGGCTATGTATTTATTGCCCAGCCCCCACTTTACTTAGTAAAAAGAGGTAAAGATCAGGCGTATGCTTATAATGAGGACCAGCGAAAAATGCTTGTAGAAAGATTAGGCGCCGGTAAAGAAGACAGTGTGCATATACAACGCTATAAAGGTTTGGGTGAAATGAATGCAACCCAGCTATGGGATACAACTATGAACCCAGTTACAAGAACTTTGAAACAGGTAACTATTGATAGCGCTGCTGAAGCAGACAGGGTATTCAGTATGTTGATGGGTGATGAAGTAGCGCCCCGCAGGGAGTTTATTGAAAGCCATGCTAAGTATGCAAGGATTGATGTTTAATCAGCATGGTATTGATAATATTTTGAAGCCAGGGATTGCCTGGCTTTTTTTTTAGTTTATATCTACTGAATGTATCCCAGGTATTTCGCTTTTCCATAAGGCGCTTTCTTCCAGCCTTTGTTTCTTGCAGGTGATGATTTTTTCAACTGAAAATGCATCTTATCCGCATTTACAAAAAGGGGGTCAGCAATCACTGCATTTTTTCCCTGCATTGGATACATAGGTTTAAAAATTCCTTTTGATATTTCTGTACCGGGTGTATTTATCTGCCATTCAACATTATTTGTTATCTGCACATTTTGCCTGATTAGGAACGCAGTTAAATCAGATGGTTGTACAGAAGTAGCAATTGCATAGCCATAGTTAAACGCCGATATGTTGTTATATATGAAAACATCAGAAATATTTGATGACATAATATCTATACCACCAGTTAGTCCTGACCAGTGTTGTGCCTTGCCATTATTAACAATAGTGTTGTTGTAAATATATATTTGTTTCCTTGGGCCATCTGTACCCCAAACACCAAACAAAACACCTGCGCCCCGGTTATTGTATAGTAAATTATGGTGTGCATAAATGCTATCCATAGTAGCCCCCTTGCCTTCTGCAGATAATGCAAAGCCCCACTCACAATTATATACTGTGTTATACGCAAATTCAATATGATGTAACCTGCCAAACCAGCAATCAACGTATAAGCCCTGGCGGGGAATATTATAAACCGTGTTGTGGTGAATGTTTCCATAGCTGCTTACCTCTTTACAGTCAATCCCTTCTTTTATACAATCATGAATGGAGTTATAAGCAACTTCGAAATTGGTTGCTCCGGCAAGCGTAAGCGCTTCGTGTGGTGCTTCTACACGCAAAGGTTGCCCTGCAGGGCGTAATGCCTGGTCATTAGCGCCGGTGATCTCACTCTTCATAACCTTGCAGGAATCTGCATACCATATTGCTATACCCGAATTATGCGAAACGGAAGATTTGCAATCCACGATGTGAATATTAGAGGTATTTTTTCCTTCTACCACAATTCCGATTACATGTGATTGTCGCACTTTTATATTTTTTAACTGCACGTATTTCACATCCATAATTGCAATAAGTGCTTTTTGCGGCCCCCCACGCACATTGCTTACCTTACTGATAGAATCAAGATAATACGTGCCATCAAAAATTACCTCTTCTCCTCTCTGGGGCATAATAGTTATCCATGCTTTCTTTGTTCCTGAAACCGTTGGCTTCAGGTTTTGGTCCTTTAGAAAATATATTCCTCCTTTAAGAAATACAGTATCGCCGGGCTTTGCATTATTTAATAGCTGCTGTGCCTCTTTTACATCACGATGTATAAGTGTATCAGAAAATTTGTAGAAAATTTTATTTGCCAAACCATTATTTGCAAAAAATAATAAACAAAAAGAAAATTGCACCGCTGCAATTTTATGGCTATTAAGATCATTTTTTAAACTATACATCACAATAAGCTATTTTTTTATTTCTTGATAGAACGCGAATACCAATTCATCATTTCTTTTTTTATGCTTTCTTCAGTTGTTTTAGTTCTTAGTATTTCATTGTAAGTCATTTTTTTTACGTCTTTGCAATACTGCATTAAAAGCCACCAATTGTAATAAGTTTTATCCACAACAGTACTGTCGGCAAAAAGAACGCACCATTCATTCTTATTTTTTTCTTTTGTTTTATAAAGGCGATCAATATTATTTAAGAGTGATATCTGGTCCTCATTTCGTCTTGCTATATATTCGTTATACCCCTCCCATTTCCAAAGCGGATATTTTGCTATGGGATTAGATTTCATCAAGCCTAATTTATGAAATTGAAAGCAATGTACCTGCTCATGGGCTATCAGTTGTGAAAGGTTCCATTTGTATCCATTAAGTGTTACAATATTTTCTTTCCAGTTTGCACGTCCCATCACTACAACTATGTTATAAAAACCAATTCCAAAAGCCGGGGGATGAAATGATTGTATAAGCTTTGGATAATAACCTGAACCATCATTCAAACAAATGTGTATTTTAAAATCCGGGTTATAGAGTTCGCTGGATTTTACAATCCTTGATGCTTCATCAAGGATTGTTTTAAAATTAGGAGGGAGTGGCGAATTATGATAGATAATAAGGTTGTTATACTTTGTTTTATTGGCATAAAGCAAGGTGGGATTCAACACAAATAAAAGTAAAACAGCAATAAACAAAAGTCCGGCTCCAAGAATCCGAGGTGTCCATTTTTTTAGTAATCGTTTCATATTAATCATTTGATTTGCACCCAGATTCTTTAAAACAAATCTACAGGTTTACTTCCTTTTGTGCCGTTCAATCAAAAACATGCAATGAGTTTGCCACTGCCCACTGCAAACTAACTTCCATTGATACTCATATACCAATCGCTTCAATATAAAAAAAATTCTTTCCCTAATTTAGCTGCTCATTTAAATCTATGGCATACCAACCTGATACGCAACGATACGATTCTATGGAGTACCGCCGCTGTGGCCATAGCGGTCTAAAGCTTTCTGCTTTGTCATTGGGTCTTTGGCACAACTTCGGGCATTTTGATTCCTTGCAAAATTGCCAGGCTATTTTACGCACCGCATTCGATAGTGGCATTACTCATTTCGATCTTGCCAATAATTACGGGCAACCCGCCGGGTCTGCAGAAGAAAATTTCGGTACCATACTTAAAAAAGATTTTTTGCCTTATCGTGATGAACTGATCATCTCCTCAAAGGCAGGCTATGGTATGTGGCCAGGTCCTTATGGCGATTGGGGTTCAAAAAAATACCTTGTGTCAAGCCTTGACCAAAGTTTAAAAAGAATGGGCATTGATTATGTTGATATATTTTATCATCACCGTCCCGATCCGGAAACACCACTGGAAGAAACAATGTCTGCACTTGACCTTATTGTACGTCAGGGGAAAGCTTTGTATGCCGGCATTTCTAATTATGGCGCCGAAGAAGCGGGAAAGGCAATTCATATATTAAAATCGTTAGGCACACCCTGCCTTATACACCAGCCAAAGTATTCTATGTTTGTTCGTGGCGCCGAAGGAGGCTTACTGGATGTTTTGGGAAAAGAAGGTGTTGGTTGTATTCCTTTTTCTCCGCTTGCACAAGGCTTGCTTTCAAATAAATATTTGAAAGGCATTCCACCTGACTCAAGAGCAGCAAGGCACCTGGGCAATGGGGCTATGGAAGAAGATGCCATAACAGAAGCTTCCGTTGCCAAAGTGCAGCAGTTAGATAAACTGGCCAGGGAAAGGGGGCAGAACCTGGCACAAATGGCACTTGCGTGGATATTAAAAGATAATCGCATTACTTCTGTTTTAATCGGCGTAAGCAAGCCGGAGCAAATAACAGATTCTATAGGATGCCTGCATAATTACCAGTTTAGCAGTGACGAATTAAGCCGTATTGAAACTATTTTAGCTAGTTAATCATCATCATCATGACAAAAAATAAATTTGACATAGCAGCCCTGCAACAAAAGTTTGAAACGCTGTATAATGATAAACCCATAGTTGTACGTTCCCCCGGACGTGTGAATATTATTGGCGAGCATACAGATTATAATGATGGTTTTGTGCTGCCTGCTGCTATTAATAAAGCCATATATATAGCTGTTAATAAAAGGAGTGATGAAGAGATTAATTTATTTGCACAAGATTACCAGCAACAGCACCAATCAAGTTTAAGCACAGTGGCGCCCAGCGATAAAAGATGGCCCAATTATATTTTAGGTGTAGTAGATCAATTGCAAAAAAGGGGATACCAATTAGGTGGATTTAATTTGGTTATTGATGGCGATGTACCGCTGGGCGCAGGGCTTTCTTCTTCTGCCGCGGTTGAATGCGCTACAGCTTTTGCCTTAAATCATTTATTCAATTTAGGTATTGAGAAAATAGAAATGGTGCAGGCAGCGCAATTGGCTGAGCATACTTTTGCCGGTGTTATGTGCGGCATTATGGACCAGTTTGCCTCTATGTTTGGCAAGAAAGACCACGTAATTAAACTTGACTGCCGTTCATTGGAATACGAGTATGTACCGCTTGATTTAAAAGGCTATAAAATTCTTCTTTTAAATACAAATGTTACACATTCCCTTGCTTCATCTGAATATAATACAAGGCGTAAGCAATGTGAACAGGGTGTTGCGTGGATAAAAGAACACAAGCCTTATATTAATAGTTTGCGTGATGCAGACCTTCAAATGCTGAATGATTATGTGGCCCCGAAAGATGCTGTTATTTATATGCGGTGTAAGTTTATTGTAGAAGAAATTATGCGTCTGCTTACAGGCTGTGAAGATTTGAAAGAAGGTAACATTAAAGCCCTTGGAGAAAAAATGTTCCGTACACACGAAGGCTTAAGTAAGGAATATGAAGTAAGCTGTAAAGAGCTTGATTTTCTTGTAGAAAGTGTAAAAGGTAATCCCGCTGTTTTGGGTGCCCGTATGATGGGCGGCGGCTTTGGAGGCTGTACTATTAACCTGGTGCAGGAAGATAAAATTGATGAACTGGTTGATAAAATTTCAAAAGAATACAAAAACGCTATGAACCTGGAGCTAACTGCATACGTGGCTGAGATTGAAAATGGAAGTTCTTTAATGTAATAAAGCATTGACCCATTAAGCACGGGGCTTTTCGCAGTTATTCTTTCATATTATTATAAGAAAATTTCCCTGGCAAAACACTTTTTAATTTCTCTTGCCGCATTAAAGCTTGCTGCATTGAAATGAATTATTTTATGCATTAACTTCCTTTCATAACTTAGGCTATGATAAGAATTTGTTGGCTGCTTGTTGTAATGATATGCTGGGGTAAAATTGAAGCGCAAAATTTTGGAGGATTTCCATCTTCTACAAAATGGAAACAGATTAATACGGATACCGCACGTATTATATTCACCTCTTCCAACAAGGAACAGGCAGAACGTGTGGCTGCCATTATTCATCGTATGGCGCTGGAGCAACCGGCTTCATTGGGCAGGGGTTTGAAAAAGATAAACATTGTGCTGCATAGCAATACAACTGTTGCTAACGGGTATGTGGGTTTAGGGCCTTTTCGCAGCGAGTATTATTTAATTCCTTCTTCAAATATTTTCGATTTAGGTAACCTTCCCTGGAGCGAACATCTTGCTGTGCATGAATATCGACACGTACAGCAATACAATAATTTTAATAGAGGGTTTATAACAAAAACATTTACTGCTTTATTTGGCCAGGAGGGAAGAGCTTTTGCAAATGCGCTTACTATACCTGACTGGTTTTTTGAAGGCGATGCCGTACATGCAGAAACATCGTTAACGCCCCAAGGCCGTGGCCGGTTACCGCTCTTTCTTGGTGGTTATAAAAGCTTATGGCAAGCTGGCGAAAGTTACAGGTTAATGAAATTATTAAATGGTTCATTAAAAGATTATGTTCCCGATCATTACCAGCTAGGATACCTGTTGGTAAATTATGGGTATGAAAAATATGGAGTAGATTTTTGGAAGAAGGTCACCAATGATGCTGCTGCTTTCAAAGGATTGGTTTACCCTTTTCGAAAAGGAATAAAAAAACATTCAGGAGTTGGCTATAAATATTTTTTACAGGATGCAATTGCCAACACGGAGCAAAATATAAAACCTGTTTCTGATGCTGATGGCAAGAAACACAAAGTTGTAACCAACCATTATTTTCCGAAAATTATTGGACATGATTCCATAATTTATTTGAAAGACAGTTATAAAAAAATTCCTGCTTTTTATCTGACGGATCAAAAGGGTGAAACGAAAATAAAACAGCGAAATATAAGCGCAGAAGAGTGGGTATCATACAATGATGGTTCCTTGCTATATACATCCTTCAGCACCAACCCACGCTGGTCATTAACAGACTATAGTGACATTGTTATTTTAGACCTCAGGAACAAGACAGAAAAAAAAATAACAAAACACGGAAAGTATTTTACTCCTGATTTTTCTCCTTCAGGTAAAAAAATTATTGCCGTATCTATTAATGAAAAAACAGAAACAGAGCTTCATTTATTAAATCGTGAAGACGGGCGCATTTTAAAAGAAGTAAAAGGAAATGACCGGTTTTTTATTCATCCACGATTTATTAATGAAGAAAATATTATAACAGGAATCAGGAGGGAAGATGGGTCAATTTCTCTTAACAAAATGAACATTGCTACAGAGGCTATGGAAAGCCTTACTCCTCTTGTTTTTTCAGTGGTGGGGTACCCGTCAATATATAATGATACGGTATACTTTACCGGAGCATACAATGGTAATGATGATTTATATGCTTTATCTCTTACGAGCAAAAACATTTTAAAACTAACTGACAACCAAACAGGAAACTATTATGCTGATGTTGTTGATGATAAGATTGTTTATTCTCATTTTACAAATAATGGCTTACAATTGAAAGAAGGAAAAACGGCAACCTTACTATGGCAAAACGTTGATACTTCATTTGTTTTAAAAGAATCATTCATTTTTCCGGTAGCTCAGATTGGCGAAAATATTTTACATACACCTAATAGAAATTTTGTTGTAAGCTCTTATAAAAAAGGAACCGGGCTTATTAATTTTCACAGTTGGCGGCCTTCTTATTCCGACCCTGAATTTACCTATACACTGTATGGCAACAATGTGCTCAATACTTTTACTACTGAAGTTTTTTACCGCTACAATCAAAATGAAAGATCGCATGGTACAGGTGTAAGTGCTGCATACAGCGCTTTATTTCCTGTGCTTACAGTGGGTGGCGAGTACACTTATAATAGAAATATTTTCATTCGTACCGGGGCTGCTACTGTGGCGCCGGCAACCTTAGACGCTTATGAAGTAAATGCCGGGTATTATATTCCTTTAAACTTTACGGGAGGTAAAACTTATAAGAACCTGGCATTTGGAACAAACTATGTAATAAACCAACTGTTGCCAACAGGCGAAACAAAAAAAATTCTCCGTTCTTTTAATACACCTTATTTGTCTCACTTTCTTAATTGGTCGCAACAACTGCCAAAAGCAAAACAAAATATTTTTCCCAAATTCGGATATGCTATTTCTAATGGTTATCGCCAACGGCTTAATAAAAATGGTTACCAGTTAATCAGCAATGCCCAACTCTATCTTCCTTCTTTTGCAAATCATAGCCTTGTGCTGTCAGGTTCATATCAGAAAGAAGATGCGGATAATATTTTGTTCAGCAATCGTTTTTCAAATGCAAGAGGTTATACAGAATCAGATTCTTCAAAAATGTGGAGGGCTTCTGTAAATTATCATCTTCCGCTTGCTTATCCTGACTGGGGTTTTGGCGGTATTATTTATTTTCAACGCATTCGGACAAACCTGTTTTATGATTTTTCAAAACTATATGCTGCTGAAAACCGCTCCTCGAATAATTTGCGAAGCACGGGTGTTGAATTGTTTTTTGATACCAAATGGTGGAACCAATTGCCAGTAAGCTTTGGCATCAGGTATAGTTATTTAATGGATGCAGGAAAGGTTGGTGCAAACAAGCATCAGTGGGAAATTATAATACCGACGGATTTGTTATTGAATTAGCACAACCTTTAAGAATGTTATCCCTTGTTATTTATTAATGTACCCACTGATTTTCGTTATTCACCGCAGAAGAAGTGGGTATGTTGGATGTTGTGGTTTTACAGTTATTCTTCAACCTTTGAGAAGGCCGGAGGATAGGCCTACGTTAGCACCCAACTCATGGCTCCGTCCTTTTCATCCTTTAGTAAAACTCCGGCATCCGCAAGTTGGTTGCGTATCTTATCAGATGTAGCCCAGTCTTTTCTTAGCCGGGCTTCTTTTCTAAGCGTGATCAAAACTTCCATCACGCCTTTTAATTTATCTTCTTCTGCTGCTTTTTCAGTTCTTAATCCAAATATATCTTCTACATATACTTTCATTTTTGTTTGTAATAGTTGTAAGGTCTGAGGAGATATAGCATCAGCCGAAATGATTTTATCTTTTAATGAATTGACCACAGGAACTAACTCAAACATATTGGCTAATACTTTTGCCGTGCTAAAATCATCATTAATAAATTCATCAAATTCATTCAATAACCGAACAACTTTTTCATCTAAGTCTCTGTTATTTTGCAGTTCCCCCTCTGTCAACTGCCAACTATCAACTGCTAACTGGCTTAGCCACTCATAAGCCTCCATTAATCTTTTCAAACCCTTCTCTGCAGCCAATAAGGCATCATTACCAAAATCAAGCGTACTGCGGTAATGCGTTTGTAAAATAAAAAACCGTACGGTCATAGGAGCGTATGCTTTCTCAAGCAAAGGATGATTGCCACTAAACAGTTCAGTGAGCTTTATAACATTATTGTAGCTCTTGCCCATTTTACGGCCATTGATCGTTATCATATTGTTATGCATCCAATAGCGTACAGGTGCGTTATGATTGCATATTGTGCTTTGGGCAATCTCGCTTTCATGGTGTGGAAACTGAAGGTCCATACCGCCACCATGTATGTCAAATTCCTTCCCTAAATATTTTGTACTCATAGCAGAGCATTCAATATGCCATCCGGGAAAACCTTCGCCCCACGGGCTTTTCCAGCGCATAATATGTTCGGGTGGAGCAGCTTTCCATAAAGCAAAATCAGCACGGTCTTTTTTTTCTTCCTGTCCTTCAAGGTCTCTTGTTGTTTCCAGCAAATCATCAATCACTCTGCCACTAAGCTTTCCATAATTATATAACGAAGCATACTTTTTTACATCAAAATATACACTGCCGTTCATTTCATATCCAAAACCAGCTTTTATAATTTCTTCAATCATGCTTATCTGTTCTACAATATGGCCGGTAGCTGTTGGCTCAATGGAAGGAGGCAAACAATTAAATTCATTCATCGCCCAATGAAAGAGGTTGGTATATTTTTGCACCAATTCCATAGGCTCCAGTTTTTCTATAAATGCTTTAGTGGCGATCTTATCTTCAGCAGCTCGTCCTTCTTCTTCAAAGTGTCCGGCATCTGTAATGTTGCGTACATAGCGCACTTTATAACCCAGGTAAGTAAGGTAGCGGTACACTACATCAAACGTTATATAAGGTCGTGCGTGCCCAAGATGGCTTTCTCCGCTAACAGTGGGGCCGCATACATACATTCCCGCAAACCCAGGTACTAATGAAATAAATTCTTCTTTATCTCTGGTGTATGAATTATAAACTTTCAATGCCATATCAATTCTTGTTGCAGCCAAAATGCTGCATGAAGTGTGCAAAGATAATGGACGAGGTTTAGTTAGGTATGAAATCAGCTACAAGCATATAATGGTCTGAATATTCTTTCGTCACCCTGTTAAATTGCTGCACAGAAAAGTTTTTAGAAGCGAGTATATAATCAATACGCAGGGTAGGGGAGATGTTGGTAAATGTTCTTCCCATTCCAAAACTTTTCGCCAGGAAAGCATCCTGTAAGTTTTTGCTTATGGTAAAATATGTATTGGAATTAGGTACATCATTAAAGTCGCCCGTAATAATTAAGGGGTAGGGCGATTTGTCTAATTGTTTTTTTACTATCTCTGTTTGCCTTGCCCTGTACACAAAGCCACGCCTGAGTTTGCTAAAAATACTTTTTGAATTCCTGATAAGGCTATCATCACGATTTTTGATTTTTTCAATGCTTTCATAATCTTCTCTTTCAAAACGCACCGATTGAAGGTGTGTGGTAAACAATCTTATAGTATCCTGCTTAAAGGCAATATCGGCATAAATCAACGATTCGTTTATTGTAGGCTCCGTGAAACGTGTGAGGCCGCTATCAACAATTGGATGTTTTGAAAAAATAGCCTGGCCTACCCATTGATCGCCTCCGTCATCATCCCAGGAAAAATAATAGTAAGGGTATCCCAGTTCTTTTGATACATAATGCAGGTTGTCGTAATAGATTGGATTAGTTGAATGGAAAAACTCAACAATGCACAATACATCAGCGTTTTGTGCTTTCAGTTGCTGCATCATTTTTAATCTTTTTTGACTGCCTGCATTGTTGTTCCTGCTCCATTCTACAAACCTTGCCACATTCCAATGCACTACCCTTAATACATTTGCAGGTTTGGGCTGTACAAATTCTTTGGGGGGATGAAAAGCAAATGATACGGCAATGTTTTTCCAACCAATAAGCAGGCTAATAAGTGATATTAATATTAAACGTGGACGGATAAGCAGCCACATAAAAATAAAAAGAACCTGTATGATGAATGCAACGGGAAAACCAAGCCCGATAATGGAAAAAAACCACCATTGGCCCGGGTTTAAATATGGCGCAGCGCAGGCAATCAAAAAAACGATTGCAGCCATAACATTTAAAAAAACTAAGATTTTTTTGCTGAACGAAGAGAAGCCGGCCATTAACGCAATTTACAAATCTTCTTTACTTGCCCGCTTTAATAAATCTTTTTCCTCCTGCGTTAAAGAGTTATAGCCTTTTTGATTGATTTTATCCAAGAGTTCATCAATCTTTTGCTGGCTAAACGTTGATGTTTTTTTATAAGGAGTTGTTTTGCTTTTATAGAACAATTCTGTTTTAATGTTTTTTCCTTTTTTAGGTTTGTCAGGGTTGAACAGATTATTCACCCAATCAAAAGCATTGTTCATCCATATACTCCAGTCGTATCCCTTTCCCAACATATACATAAACAAAAAGCCCATGCCTGCACCCGCAAGATGCGCAATATGTCCTCCGGGATTATTATAAGGAATGGTGGCAAGATCAATAATTACAAAAATCATTGTGATTACCCAAAGCGGAATACCGCCGTTAAGCATTGGAAATATTCTATACCCAGGTGCTATCACGGTTGTGGCAATTGCAATAGCCATGACGCCTGCCGATGCGCCCAAGGCTTCTGCTCCGGCAACATGATTATTTAATGCCGGAATAAGGTTAAAGGAAGCTAAGTAGGCTATTGCACCGGCAAGACCACCGAATAAAAATATCGGAAAGACTTTCCGGTTACCGGCCATGTCTTGCAAAATATATCCAAAACACCAAAGCCAAAGCATATTGCCTATTATATGCCATACGCCTTCATGTACAAACATGTGTGTAAAAATCGTCCATGGTCTTTTAATATACTGAGATAAGTCTGCCGGAAGCGTCACCCAATAAAGAATATTATTTCTAAAAGCGGAAAGGCCCTCCGCACTGTTTTCAGAGCTAAAAAAATAGATCAGCTTTATTAAAGCAAGCAATACAAAAACAATCAGATTTATAGCGATGAGGGTAGTTAACGCATTACCATCCTGCCCCACGAAAAGCCTGCTGCGCCTGTTTTCTTGCCGGTAGTAGCTCATGAAGATAAAATTACGTTTTGATTAATTAATAGAATCGCTGACGATTCTTTTTATTCCATATTAACACAATTATAAAACCAGTAATAGCCCCGCCAAGATGTGCAAAATGCGCCACATTATCACTACTTGAATTGGCTACTCCACCAAAAAGATCGTAGGCAATTAAGCCCATCACTACCCATTTTGCTTTGATAGGAATTGGAATGAACATTAGGAACAATTCAGTATTTGGAAAGAGGTAACCAAACGCTATAAAAATACCCATAACAGCCCCGGACGCTCCAATTGCTGCACTATAATTACCTGTATAATGTTGAATCAATAAATGAAAAATTGCGGCCCCGATCCCGCATAAAAGGTAAAAATTTAAAAACCTTTTTGCGCCCCATAGGTTTTCCAGAATTTTACCAAACATCCATAAACTCACCATGTTGAAAAGGATATGAAATATCCTGTTCGGCGAGTGAGTAAACATGTGCGTAATAATCTGGTAGGGCCTGAATTCGGGAGTAGTAATAGGGTACAATGCAAGTAAAGCGGTTAAATTGTATTGAGAGTCGAACAACTGCTGTGCAATAAAAACTAATACGTTTGAAATGATAAGGTATTTTACAACAGGTGGATAAGAATCTGTTCTGAATTTGAAGTCGCTCATTGGTTATTATTCGTTTTATTTCAATTTTAATTGAACCACATTTTCAATATGATGAGTATGTGGAAACATATCTACCGGTTGTATTTTAGTTACTTTATACTTTTCATCAAGCAAAGCCAGGTCCCTGGCTTGCGTAGCCGGATTGCAACTTACATAAACTATCAACGGAGCTTCCATCTCTAAAATTTTACGTACCAGTTTTTCATGCATGCCAGCCCGTGGCGGATCGGTAATAATTACATCAGGTTTTCCATGCTCCGTAAAAAAATCATCATTGCATATTTCTATTACATCACCCGTAAAGAAATGGGCCTCTTCAATGCCGTTCAGGATGGCATTCTCCTTTGCATCAGCTACGGCGGCATCAATCATTTCAACACCTATTATTTTTTTGGCCCCTTTGCTGCAAAATATTCCTATTGAGCCAGTGCCGCAGTATAGATCATAAACAGTTTGGCTACCGTTTAGTTCGGCAAAATCGCGGGTAATCTGGTATAGCCTTTCCCCTTGTTTTGAATTGGTTTGAAAAAAAGATTTCGGACCTATTTTAAAAAGAAAATCTTCCTGCTGTTCCACTATAAATCCTTTGCCCTTAAAAGAAATGGGTTGCTGGTCAAAAAGCGAATCATTCCATTTTAAATTAATGGTGTATAATAAAGAAGTGATGTGAGGGAAGCGCTGATCTACAAATTGCATCACATCGTTTATTTTCTTCTCGTCCTTTTCTCCAAAAACAATATTCACCATTACTTCGCCTGTAGTACACACCCGCACATGCATGATGCGTAACAAGCCTTTGTGTGCTCTTATATCGTAAAAGCTGATGTTGTTTTTAAAGGCAAAATCACGTAGTGCATTTCTTAATTCATTAGTAGGCTCGGGTTGCAACCAGCATTTTTTTATGTCAACAATTTTATCAAAAAAACCTTTTGCATGAAAACCAAGTGCGGCCCCGGCGGCCCCTCCCCGGCCCGGCCCTAGGGGGAGGGAGTTGGCGGTCACTCCGGTGTAATTCAAACGGGTTTTAAGGTTTAATATCTCTTGCTTAAGCTGGCCTGGTAAGTTGGCTGCTCCCTCTATTTCGGGGAGGGCTGGGGAGGGGCCACTCCTGGCTGGCTTCTCCGGCGTAAACTCTTTAGTGCTAAATGTATATTCGAGCTTATTTCGATAAAATTTAGTTTCTTCCGCGCCGGCAATGGGCAGCATTTGAGGTAGCTCTATTTTTCCTATTCTTGTTAAATTATCAAAAACCTGTTTTTGTTTGTAAGTCAGTTGTTTTTCATAAGGCAGCATCTGCCACTGGCATCCGCCGCAAACACCAAAGTGCTGGCAAAAAGGCTCTACTCTTTCTTTAGAATATTCATGAAAATGTATTGGAAAGCCTTCTGCCCAGTCTTTTTTGCTTTTGTTCAAGCGAACATCTACTACATCACCGGGTACTACATGTTCAATAAAAATTACTTTGCCGTCCTGCCTTGCCAATGATTTTCCCTCTGCTGCATAATCTTCAATCAAAACTTTTTGGAGTACAATACTTTTCTTATTTCTCACGCTGTAAAAATACAAGAAATAGTTGCTGGGGAGAAGTGAATGGTGAATAGTGAATTGTCAATGGTGAATGGGCAATAGGCAATAGTTAACTTGTCGGGTAACTGTAAGCTGTTTACTGCCAACTATCAACTGCCAACTCTCTCCCTCCCTTTTGCATCTCTTTAACCAAGTTTATTTTTGAATTATATATTTTTACCCATTATCATTCAAGCTATGAAGTTCCAAGCCACCGTTACTGCCCTTTGTTTATCCCTCTTTGTTTTTGCTCAGAACGAGTATGAAATTAAGGTGACGCTCAAACCTTTAAAAAATCAATACATCTATTTAGGCCATTATTACGGCAAGCAAATGCCAATCATAGATTCTGTTTTATTGAATGAAAAAAGTGAAGGCGTTTTTAAAGGCTCTAAAAAATTAGGCGGGGGTATTTACCTCGTGGGCTATCCTGATCGTGCACGGAATTTTGAAGTACTGGTGGACAAAATGCAGAAGTTTTTCGTGTTGGCAGATACCAATAGAACGAAACGAATAAGCTTTATCAATTCCCCTGAAAATACTGCTTTTTTATCCTACCAGGATTTTATGATGATGAATGGAAAGCTGCTTGAATCATTAAGCATGCAAAGAAGCCAGAGTGGAGCAGCAGATTCAATAAAGTTAACCGCACAAATGGAAGCCGTGAATGCTTCTGTTAAAAAATACAGAACGGAAATTATTAGTAAAGATGGCAATAGCTTACTGGCTACCCTTTTAAAAGGCATGCGTGAACCTGAAGTACCGCAGAACAATGCAGCAGCCAAATCTGATTCACTTTTTGCCTATAAATATTATAAAAATCATTATTGGGATGGTGTAAATTTTTATGATGAACGACTTGTGAGAACGCCTTTTTTTGAAGCAAGAGTTGACAAATATTTTGAGCAGCTTGTATACCCCAGTGCGGATTCTGTAATTAAGGAAATTGACTGGATGATGGGCTATGCAAGTATTAATGAAGAGATGCAAAAGTTTCTTTTGCTAAAATTTATTAACCGCTACCTGAACCAAAAATTTATGTGGGAAGATGCAGTTTTTGTGCATTTGTATGAAAAGTTTATCGCTCAGAAAGAATACACATGGCTTACAGAGAAAGGAAAAAAAATGATTACAGACAGAGCTTACAGCCTGATGGCTAACATTACAGGCAACCCGGCAGCTAATATTGAATTAAATGATGTTACGGGTAAACCTTTGTCCTTATATGATTTGCAGGCTCCTTTTGTGCTGGTAACAATTTGGGATCCTACCTGCAGCCATTGCAAAGAAACGCTGCCGAAACTTGATAGCCTTTATAGAAGTAAATGGAAGGCAATGGGCTTAAAAATATTTAGCATGGCTAAAGAAACAGATGGCACAAAACAAACCTGGCTTTCCTTTATAAAGGATTATAAATTAACCGACTGGACCCATGTTTACTATTCCAAAACAGAGGAAAAAAAGAGGGTAGATGCTGGTATACCCGGCTACTCGCAGTTGTATGATGTACAAAGTTTTCCTACTTTGTACCTGCTGGACAAGGATAAAAAAATCATTGCCAAAAAACTAACAGAGAAACAGGTAGATGAGATCCTTGACTATAAGCTAAAAAACCAATAATTCTATATTCTATAAACCAAACTATATGCGTCACATCTTTTGGGTAGTTGCCCTGTTTATATCTGCACAGGCATCTTCTCAAACTTTATTTACTTATGGTAAAGATTCCGTTCGGGTAAAAGATTTTTTACAGGCATATAATAAGAATAATACCAGTGCCAGAACTGCAAAGGCAATGCAGGAGTATCTTGATCTTTACATTGCATCAAGGCTTAAAATTAAAGAAGCGCAAGGCATGAGGTATGATACCTTACCACAAATGATTGCTGATGTAGATAACCTTCGTAAGCAAATTTTGCCGATGTATGAAAAGGACCAGGAGACAGTTAATAAACTAACAGAAGAAGCCTTTATGCGTTCCCAAAAAGATATTCACCTTGCACATATTTTTATTGGTTTTGCAAATGAAGGGGGTATAAGGGATACAATTGCTGCCAGGAAAAAAGCAATGGAAGCCATGCAGCAATTGGCACGAAATGTTTCTTTTTCAGAAGTTGCTACAAAATATTCAGATGATCCTTCAGTAAAGGATAATGGTGGCGATCTTGGTTATATAACTGTATTTACCCTGCCCTATCAATTGGAAAATCTTGCTTATAAAACTCCGGCAGGTAAAACATCGCTACTCTACCGGTCTGAGGCAGGCTATCATATTTTTAAAAACCTTGGCGAACGTAAAGCGCTGGGTAAAATTAAAGGCGCCCAAATTTTAATTGCCTTTCCGCCCGAAACAAATGAAGCGCAAAAAAGAGTAGCTAAGAAATTAGCAGATTCTTTGTTTTTAAGAATTAGTAAAGGAGATGATTTTGGCAAGCTGGCAACAAAATTTAGCGGCGATATTATATCTGCTGCTGCTAATGGCACGATACCAGATTTTGGTGTAGGACAATACGACGCCCCGTTTGAAAATGCATTTTTTAGATTAAAAGATGGAGCCGTCAGTAAACCTTTTTTAACCCAACATGGCTACCATATTGTAAAACGTATCAAGGCAGAACCTGTAAGTGCAACAAGAACCGCTTTAGTAATGCAGGCAATGAAAGAAAAGACAGAACAGAGCGACCGCATTAATAGCAGCAAGTACGTTTTGATAAAGAAAGTTTTTCAACAGGCGGGTTATAAAAAGTTGCCTTATAAAGAGGCGGATCTTTGGGCATACACTGATAGCTTGTTTAATAGCAAACAACCATCAATGCCCATTCATTTATCTGGCAACACACCCATATTCACTTTAGGCAATGACACTACTTTGGCGGCGGACTGGATAACTTTCGCTCAAACAGCAAGGTATAAAGATGATGGAAGCGGCTTTAAACCCTATCCCCAGGTATGGGACGAGTTTATTGATAATTCGGCAATGAATTATTATACAGACAACCTCGAAAATTTTAGTCCAGAGTTCAAAAGTCAAATGGCTGAATTTAAAGAAGGTAATCTTTTCTTTGAAATTATGCAACGGCAAATATGGGGCCCTGCGCAAACTGATACTGTAGCTTTAAAATTGTATTATCAGAAAGACAAAGGGCGGTATTTGTGGACGAAAAGTGCAGATGCCGTAATTTTTTATGCAGGTGATATAAATACCGCACAGCAGTTGGCTGCCCAAATAAGAAAAGCCCCTGCCACCTATAAGGAATTAGTAAATGCCATGGCAGATAAAGTAACTGCCGACTCCGGAAGATTTGAATTAAAACAAATTCCAAGCCCAACAGCTATCACTTTAATAAAGGGCACTATAACACAGCCCTTGCTAAACAAGGCTGATAACACAGCATCTTTTGCTTATATCCTTCACGAGTATAACGAGCCAGAAGAAAGAAGCTTTGAAGAAGCAAAAGGGCTGGTGATAAATGATTACCAGGCAGCTCTGGAAAAACGTTGGCTTGATGATTTGAAAAAGAAATATCCTGTTATCATTAATCAGGCGCAATGGGCAGGTTTATTACGGACAGCTTCAAAATAAATCGATTTCGATTGCAAAGGCCTCAAGATCAATAAATCTTGAGGCCTTTTGTATAAAAAATAATAGACTTTTAAAACACTTGTTTCACTACATCAACAATAACGTTTGGTTTGCCCAAAGTATAATAATGCAATATTGGTACGTTAGCGGCTTTTAATTCTTTCGATTGTTGCAATAGCCATTCGGTGCCTACCACTTCCACGTCTTTATCTGTTTTGCATTTTAAAATTTCAGTAGACAGTTCTTCTGGTATATCAACATGAAAAGTCCTTGGAATTACGGTCAGTTGTTTCTTTGATGTGATTGGTTTTAAACCAGGAACAATAGGCGCTTCAATACCTATTTCACGGCAGGCTTTTACGTAATCAAAATATTTTTTGTTATCGAAAAACATTTGTGTTACCGCATATTCCGCACCGGCATCCACTTTAGCTTTTAAAAAAAGGAGATCTGTTTGCAGGTTGGGACATTCAAAATGCTTTTCCGGGTAACCGGCAGCACCAATACAAAAGTTGGTTTTTACAGCGCTTTTTAAATCTTCCTCCAGGTAAATGGCATTGTTCATATCGGTTACCTGTTGCAGTAATTCAATAGCATACTTATGACCTCCTGGTTCCGGTTCAAAAAAACTTTCATTTTTTGGCGCATCGCCGCGCAACACCAATACATTATCAACACCCAAAAAATTCAGGTCAATCAATGCATCTTCAGTTTCCTGTTTGCTAAAGCCGCCGCATATAAGGTGTGCCACTGCATCAACTTTATAACGGTTTATAATAGCTGCACAAATGCCTACTGTTCCAGGACGTTTTCTGACTTCTACCTTTTCAAATGTTCCATCTGACTTTCTTTTAAACATACTTTCACTGCGGTGATAAGTAACATTAATAAAAGAAGGTTTAAACGCCATTAAAGGATCCAAATGTTCAAAAAGTGCGTTGATACCTTTGCCTTTTAGCGGTGGTAATATTTCAAAAGAAACTAAGGTGCCTTTTGCTTGCCTGATGTGATCTATAACTTTCATAAAGAGGTGCAAACTTACACCTGTTGGGTTTATAGACAAAACATTAAAGCAAAAGAGTAGGGCTATTACATAAAAAAAACTGCAACCAGTGCAGCTTATAAATTTAGCGGTGAGATTATTTAAGCTGGTAAGCCACTACTGACTTTTTAAAAAACGTAGGCACATACACAATTTTCTTTTTCGGATCATAGCCTATATCTGCAGTATTGATCTTTTGTTCATGCGTATCAAGCATTAAATCTCTTTTTCCATCAGCATATAAATAATAAATATACCCTGCCCACGCAGAACCAATCCAATCACCATTTCCTACTGGCTCTATACCGTCACCTCCCTGGTCAATTACGCCAATACTGGTTTGGTTTTTTGCTGCATCTACTTTGTAAACATCTTTGCCTGTGGCAACATACAGATTGCCATTATAGGCACGCAAACCATTAAGCCCTTTAAAGCCTGAAAGGTATTCTATGGCATTGCCATTTTGTATACGGTATACTTTGCCGGTTCTTGAATCAGATACATACACTATTCCTTTGCTATCAACTGTAATGTCATTTAATCCCTTGGCGCTGTCTATTGAAATACGTTTTTCGATAGTGCCCTTATTTATATTAATTACTGCCACCTGAGTTACGTCAGCAACATATAGCCTGTTGCCATGAATGCCCATTCCCTTTGGCGCATTGAGGCCAGTTATCCAATTTGCATTAATAATTTTACCATTTAAATCCAGTTTCCCAACGCCTCCCTTGCCATCAACTTCCCAGGGGGCGCCATCAATCAGTGCAACATATAAAATGCCCTTTTTTATGTCTGGCAAAACAGATTCGGGAATGGCTAATGTAGTATCACTCTCCCATAATTTTTGTAAGCTGTGTTGTGCCTGGGTATTGCTGGTAATTATAACGGAAAGAAGCAGAACAAATATTTTCATAACAATAATTTTTGGAGCAATTGAATTTTTTGGAATGGAAAGGTAAGATGAGTTGGTCTAATTCTTCGATAGCTTATCAGATTTCCTTATCCTTTTTAAAGCTTGTTCTTTAACTTCTCCAGGTCATATTTCTTAACTTGCCGGTTAAAGAATAACTTATGACCTACCCGGCAGTTTTACCCTTACAACAAGCCTTTCAGACCTCCATTGATAATAAGGACACAGATCTTTTTGTTTTGAAAAACAGCCATGGAGCCCTGGCAGCTATTACAAACTATGGGGCCCGGTGGGTAAGCATGTTTGTGCCTGATAAAGAAGGAAACCTGTTAGATGTAATTGTAGGCTTTGATAATGTGAAAGCTTTTGACAGCCCGTCTGATGCCTATTATGGCGCAGTAGCCGGCCGGGTTGCTAACCGCATTGCCAATGGAAAATTTGAATTGGAGGGCCGGGAATATGTGCTGGCAATTAACAATGGTGCAAATCATTTGCATGGCGGCACAAAAGGCTTTAGCAGTGTAGTATGGAATGCAGAGCAATTGAATGACTCATCTTTATTACTTACCTACCATTCAATTGATGGTGAAGAAGGTTATCCCGGTAATTTGGATGTGGAATTAACCTACACCTTAACGGATGAAAATGAGCTTCATTTATCATTCAAAGCTGTTACAGATAAAACTACAATTGTTAACCTTACCAATCATGCATACTTTAATTTGAATGGAGCAGGAAGTGGTTCTATTGAAGACCATTCTTTACAAATCAATGCTGAATATTATACGCCAATTGATGAAACTGCTATTCCTTTTGGTACTATAGAACCTGTTGCTGATACTCCCTTTGACTTTCGCAAACCTGCCAGCATTGGTGCCAACATCAATGCAGATCATATACAAATTAAAAACGGCAGCGGGTACGATCATAATTTTGTATTGAATAAAATTGGCAAAGACGCATCAGGTTTTGCAGCAAGGGCAAAGGGAAACAGATCAGGGATAGTGCTGGAAGTATATACAAAAGAGCCGGGCATGCAACTATACACCGGCAATTTTATGAGTGGAGAGAATGCCTTCAAGAACGGATCAAAAGATGAATACAGAAGCGGCTTTTGTTTAGAAACACAGCATTTTCCGGATGCGCCTAACAACCCTTCTTTCCCTTCTATTATGTTGCAACCGGAAGATGTATATACAACAGAGACGATTTTCAAGTTCAGTGTTGCTTCTTAATCAAATAGCATCAACATCTGCTATTACGCCTACATTCCTGAATTTTTTTTCAGAATGCAAAGTGGCAATGGCCTTATAAAGATCGCTTTTACACCTGGGTATTGTTTGGCCACCGCGTGGAAGTTTTAATAAGAGTTCCATTAAGAATAAATTTCTTACCCTGTTCACCACAGGTTCTGCCGGGCCTACAATAAAGTTGCCATAAGCAGCCTGTAATCCGTCAGCAAATAAATGGGCTGCTTCCTGCACTATATTTCTATCCTTGTTTTTAAAAGTGATGTGAATGATTTTTGAATAAGGTGGATATACAAACTGTCTTCTCTTTTCTATTTCTTCTTTATACATGCCCACATAATCATGCTGTTTCACCAGCTCAATTATAGGATGCATGGGGTTGCTGGTTTGTATCATTACCTTGCCTGCGCCGTCTCTTCTTCCCGCCCGGCCACTTACCTGCTCCATTAATTGAAAGGCCCGCTCATTTACCCTAAAGTCTGCAAAATGCAGTAAGCCATCTGCATCTAATATGCCTACGAGGTCAACGTTATCAAAGTCTAAACCTTTTACTACCATCTGTGTGCCTACCAATACATCAATCTTTCTTTGTTCAAATTGTTGTATCAATACATCATGTGCATTTTTATTGCGTATGGTATCAAAATCCATTCTTCCGATCTTTATATGGGGCAACTCTTTGTCCAATACTTCTTCTATTTTTTCTGTACCAAAATTCCGCTGCATCAATTTATCGCTTCCGCAAGCCTGGCAAGTGTTTACCGGTGGATATATATGTCCGCAGTAATGGCATTTTAATTTATTGGAAAGCTTGTGATAGGTGAGTGATACATCGCAATTGCGGCATTGCGCTATCCAGCCACAAACATTACAAATCTGGTAAGGTGAGTAGCCTCTTCTGTTTTGAAACAGGATCACTTGTTTGTTGCGGGCAACCGTTTCTTTTATCTCCTCAATTAATTGTGGCGAAAGCATTACTTTCTCTCCTTTGTTTTTGGCAATCATTCTCGTGTCTACCATTTGTATCAAAGGCATTTTTACATCGCCAAAACGGTCAAGCAACTCTACTAAGCCATACTTGCCTGTTACAGCATTATGATAGCTTTCTATGCCCGGAGTGGCGCTTCCTAATAATACTTTTGCGCCGGTTACAGCAGCCATATAAATAGCAGCGTCGCGGCCATTATATCGGGGGGCAGGATCTTGTTGTTTATAAGAAGTGTCGTGCTCTTCATCGCAAATAATAAAACCTAAATTTAGGAAAGGAAGAAACAGCGATGAACGGGCGCCAAGCACAATTTTCAATTCACCGGTGCGTACTTTATTCCAGATTTCAACCCGCTCATTCTGGCTGAATTTTGAATGGTAAATTCCAATGTATCCACCAAAATGTTTTTGAAGCCTTCGTATAATTTGAGAGGTAAGCGCAATCTCAGGCAACATGTACAATACCTGCTTTCCTGTGCGAATAAATTGCTCAATAATTTTTATATACACATGTGTTTTACCACTGGAGGTAACACCGTGCAGCAAACAAACCTGTTTGCTTTTAAAGCATTCATCAACCTGTTCTTTAGCTGTCTGCTGTGCAGGTGTCAGCTCAAAATCAATATGCACATCTTTAGGCGCATAATTCATACGGTCCACAGAACGCTTTTCTATGCGCAAAATATCTTTTTCTGTCAGCGCTTTTAATTGCGCATCACTTGCGCCAGATTTTTTTAAAAGTTCTGACCTTGTTACCTCTCCTTGTGTTTTCATCAGGTGCAGGTAAGCAAGCAGCAGTTCCATCTGCTTTGGGGCACGGCTCCAGTTGTTTAAAAGATCTGCTAGTTTGGCTTCATCTCCATATTCAGGATGCAGCAACACAAAGCTTTCTTTTTTTGCATTATAGGTTTGCTTTAACGACTCCCACACAAAACAAACTTTCTTACTTATCAACCTGTTTACTATTGGATAAACATGGGGCACATCCAGGATATACTGCACTTCTGAAAGTTTCAGTTCATGCTTCATCAATAAGGCCTCTGCTACCAGGTATTCTTCATTATCGAGGGTAGCAAAATCATCTCCATATTCTTCATTAAGAACCAGGATGGTTTCGCTGCTTAATTTAAAATGAGCCGGTAAAGCGGCAGCCATCACATCGCCTTCTGTACACATATAATAATCTGCCAGCCACTCCCAAAATTGTAGTTGGTAAGGTTGTATCACAGGTTCAACATCCAGCACATTTATTATGTCTTTTGCTTCAAAGCTTATAGGGGCTTCATTATGAATACGCTTTACTATGCCAGCGTATTTCTTATTTTTTCCAAGGTTTACTTCTACGCGGCACCCGGGTTGTAAAACGGCCAGTATCTTTTCCGGAACCTTCCAGGTATAATTTTTTGGCAAAGCCAGTGGTATGATGATCTCGGCGTACATTAAGCGGTGTAAGATAATTCAGAAGGATGATTTTAAGCAACGCTTCATTTCATAGCAGGGGTAACAAAATGAAAGGATAATGTCACTTTATCCATGAAGCCTTATACTATTTAAGTTTAGCTTCCATTATGGTGTAAATTTTTTCTTTAATTGTACCGTGTCTTTTAAGGTTACCCAACCCTGGCGCAAGGTACTGTCATAACCAAATTAATTCCGCTGGTATTTTATAATTTTGCCTCAAGCCAAAGAAGGCATACGGCGATGCTTGGGCGGATGTTTGTTTATTCTGTTTATCCTTTGTTGCTTACTCATAAATGGATAAATGCAACTCCGCAACAACGGCAAGACATAAATTACTCCACTCCAAAAAAAGAATTTTTTTCCCCTTTTTGTTGTCATCGGAAGACCTTCTAATGTTAAGGGAAGGCACACAAATGTTTTCCGAACGCACATTAATGTTCTTAGAAGCCAAAGAAAAATCATCGGAAGGCAAAGAAATGTTATTCGAAGGCAAAGAAATGTTTTCCGAACGCCCAAAAATGTTATTGGAACAAGGAAAAATGTTTTCCGAACGCATAAAAATGTTTTCCGAACGTAGAAAAATGTTCTTTTTTTGAGACTGGATTGTGCCCTCATCCTGGCAAGTATGCAGCCTTGCTTTGCAGCCCAGGTGTACTTGTGTTAGGTCATAATGATATTAAAACAACGCTCCGTTATTTACACATGAGCAATAGAGATTTGCTTAAAATCATCAGTCCCCTTGATCGTTTAACCCTTACCTAAGTTGTATTTGCGCGGGTTTTCTTTTCCGCGTTTTTTTTGATAAGTGCTTAGAATGTAAGGTTTTGAAAAAATTGTTTCATTTGATAAGTAGCGTATATTAGCGGTAATACAATCGTTGGCAGCAACCAAATACAATCCGAACTAAGATGCGAGAGCACAACAAAAGATGGCTAATGAGTGTAATGAAGACTTCTGGTAGCAAGCGAGAACGAGTGCTCAATGGCCGATATGCTGATGAGCGTCATCTCCAAAAGACAAAAGATTTTGACGAGCTACCCACCAACCAAAGTATCAGGACAACGGAGAAGTTCGGAAATGGAAGAATCAATTACGGTTTACTCGTTAGGTTCCTCAGAAACCAAGTAGGCAAGGACTGGGACGGAGTATACTCCGAAATACTATCTCGAATTCCAACCAAATTGCTAGATTACAAAGACATGATCTTCTGGTTTGTTGCAGACAAGGTGGAAATGATAGATGGACGCCCTTGGAACAAGAAGACACAGCAGTTCATTTGGACTGGAGAAGATTTTCGTCCAGTCCATCACTCAGAGATTAAGCAGTCTCCAGAAATGCGAGAGTTCTATGTTGATTCAGAGACAAACAAACTGGTAAGAATAGAGCAGAAAGCATGGAAGCGAGTTTGCAGAAAAGATTGAAAAACTTAAGGTGTGCTGCCAATCGAGTAGGCGGCCTCACCGCTTGTAAGCAATGAGGTGCGCCCCTACTTTCTCCGCCGAGTCTCATTTCCAGGCCTTTGTGCGAGTGCATGGACTCGGCGTGAGACATAGTGTCTCGTCCTGAAATGGGTTTACACACTAGTAAACTTAAAACAGGACAATGGAAAAGAAACTATTTCAGCCACATTATGACCGGGCTTTCAAAACAAAAGTTATTGAGGAGTATTTGGCAACCGGCTGCACAAAGATGTTTTTGCTTCGCAAGTACAACATTAGCTTTAAAAGCGCCATTCAAACCTGGATGCGTGTATTAGGATTTAGTGAGCCAAACCAGGCATCACAAAAGGTTACATTTGGCAACTTAACTTTTACTTCTTTGCCGAATAAAAAAAATATTGCTGACACTGATGCCACAGATCCTCAACACAAAATCAATGAACTGCAACACCTTTTGGAAGAGGAAAAACTTCGTTCAGAAGCGTATGCAAGAATGATTGATAAAGCGGAAAAAGAACTAAATATTCCGATTAGAAAAAAGTTCGCTACCAGGTGATCCTACTTTCTCCGCCGAGTCTCATTTCCAGGCCTTTGTGCGAGTGCATGGACTCGGCGTGAGACATAGCAACACTCATTTTTGCCTTGTCAAATCTATATCCTCCAGTTCTGAAACATTCTTTACACGAAGGTAGTGCTCACACCATTTAAATAAAAATCTGCTGGGCTATGAGCATACTCTTCAGGACTTGCAGCCAGATTCCATTTTCCGCTACAAGGATTTGCATGTATATAATTTAGCTTTTGATTTATATACTTTTTGCTCCTGCACTCCTTCCAGTCAAAAGAATCCATCCATACTTCATGCAGCTTTCCTCTTTGTTTGTCTTTTACTTCTACAGCACTTTGCAATTGCATTAAT
>JAYULK010000035.1:0-14922 GCA_043763635.1 Chitinophagaceae bacterium | reverse complement strand
CTGAATGCTGAATGCTGAATGCTGAATGCTGAATGCTGAATGCTGAATGCTGAATGCTGAATGCTGAATGCTGAATGCTGAATGCTGAATGCTCAATTATAAATTACAAACTATATCATGGGTCGCATATTTGAAGTAAGAAAGTCCACCATGTTTGCACGGTGGGATAAGATGGCAAAAAACTTTACCCGTATTGGTAAGGAAATTATTATAGCCGTAAAAGTGGGGGGGGCCGATCCAAATTCTAATGCTGCGCTACGCCGTTGTTTTCAAAATGCCCGTAGCGTAGGTATGCCTAAAGACCGTGTGGAAGCAGCCATAAAAAGAGCGCTTGGTAAAGAGTTAATAAATTATGATGAGATATTGTACGAAGGTTATGGGCCGCATGGGGTTGCTATTTTAGTAGAAACAGCAACTGATAATCATGTTCGTACGGTAGCCAATGTAAAATCAATTTTTAATAAAGGGGATGGCACCCTGGGCAATAGTGGTAGTGTAAGTTTTCAATTTAAAAAAATGGGTGTTTTTAAATTGAGTACAGAGGGATTAAATACAGATGAATTAGAGTTTGAATTAATAGACGCCGGCCTTGAGGAAATGGGTGAAGGCACAGGGGAGAATGGTGAAGAAGTAGTTGTATTGCGTTGTGCTTTTAGCGAATTCGGCAATATGCAAAAAGCCCTTGAAGAAAAAAGCATTGCCCCCTTAACTTCAGAACTTGAGTGGATTCCTGCCACTACGGTTTCTTTGCTGGAAGAGCAAGCACAGGAACTTTTTAAGCTTGTGGATAAACTAGAGCAGGATGAAGATGTTCAAAAGGTGTTTCACAACCTTGAGTAAATAAAAAAGGCTTTAAACGCTGTTCCTTATTGCCATATATCTGCCAGGCTAAGCTGAATACTGCATGAAGAAGATAAATGAAACATGTTTTCATGGTACTCTTCAAACCTATTGTTTTTTAATGCAAATACTTCAAGGGCATTTTTTTCAGGATCTGCCATAAGGTAATATTTTACACCGCTTTCCTCGTACAATTTAAATTTTAGGTTGCGGTCTTTAAGCCTTGTAGCAGGGGAAAAAATTTCGAGTATTAAAACAGGTGGAATTCTTACAAAATCTGAAGGTGGTGTATCGCATAAAATCATCACATCAGGACGAACAACAGTTTGTTCACTTATAATCCAATCCAATTCATACAAAACCTTACAAGTGCAATCAACATGTTTTTGTTTTAAACCATTCGAAGCTAAAACTATAAACTGGCTTCCTACAGCCTGGTGTTTATAGTTTGGAGATGGAGACATAGCGTAAGGAAACCCCTTGATTAACTCCCAATCGCCTTCCCATTTTTCATAATCCCTGGAGGTATATTGCGGAAGCCATTCTACGGGCATTGAAGCTGCATTCATGATTTAAAGTTACCTAAAACATCCATGTTTTTATCTTGTAATTTTACCACATAAATGTTAGCACAAACCCCTGTTATTTTATTTGATGGCGTTTGCAACTATTGCAACAGTATGGTCAACTTTGTTATAAAACAAGACAAGCAGAAACTAATAAAATTTAGTGCATTACAATCAAACAGCGGACAGGATTTATTAAACAAACTTGACGTTCCACGAGATATTGACTCTTTTGTTTTTATTGAGAATGGAAAAGCTTATTTACAATCAACCGCTGCGCTTAAGGTTTTGCAGCATCTTTCATGGTATTGGCAATGGACGCAGGCTTTATGGATAATACCAAAATTTATAAGAGATGGCGTTTATAACTTTATAGCAAAGCGTAGATATAAATGGTTTGGGAAAAAGGAAAGTTGCATGGTTCCTTCCCAGGAAGTACGCAGCAGGTTTTTAAGCTGACTTGTCTCCGCGTTTATTCAGCCATCATTTGCAGAACCACCGCTTCCACTTCTTCAGCGTTTGGCTTGCTAAAATAATCGCCATCACTTCCATAAGATGGGCGATGGGCTTTTGCGGTTAATGTTCTTGGAGCTACATCAACCCATTTGTAACCTCCCTGCTCTTCCATCACTTTATTATACATATAAGCAGCGGCGCCACCAGGCACGTCTTCATCAACAAATAAAATTCTGCTTGTCTTTTTTAATGATCCCAGAAGGGCATGATGAATATCAAAAGGCAATAAGGTTTGCACATCAATCACCTCGCAGCTAATGCCTCTTTTTTCTAAACGGTGAGCCGCTTCTATTACCACTCTTAATGTTGAGCCGTATGATACAATCGTTATATCATTCCCTTCAAGAATAATTTCCGGTATACCTAATGGCACCACTAATTCCGACAAATTATTGGGTAGCCTTTCTTTTAGCCGGTAGCCATTCAAACACTCGATCACAATAGCGGGATCATTGCCCTGCAAAAGCACATTGTACATACCGGCTGCCTGAACCATATTACGGGGCACACATATATACATACCACGCAATGCTCCTATCAACATGCTCATAGGCGAACCACTATGCCAAATGCCTTCCAACCTATGGCCCCGCGTACGAACAATAAGCGGACAACTTTGTTGCCCTTTTGTTCTATAATGTAAAGTGGATACATCATCGCATAATTCCTGCAAGCCATACAATACATAATCCAGATATTGGATTTCCGCAATTGGCCGTAACCCCCGCATAGCCATGCCTGCTCCCTGCCCCATTATAGATTGCTCTCTTATGCCTGTATCAAAAATTCGTTCAACGCCATACTTAACTTGCAAGCCTGCAAATCCCTGGTTTACATCTCCTATGCTACCCACATCTTCTCCAAATGCCAGCACCTTTGGATGAGAAGCGAATAATTGATCAAAGTATTTATTCAATATTTCATACCCATTTATAGTAGATGCATCATTACTGTATTGAGCTTTTACTGCCTTAACTTTTAAAGCGCTTTTATCCGTTTCATCATACAAATAAGTATTGTACAGCGCTGCATTTTCTTCCTTAAGGTCTTTATAATAATCTTTAAGCCAAAACAAGGCATCATGGTTCTCTCCCATTTCTATGGCTGCACTTAAAACACGCATTACATCCCGCCGCATTGGTTCACGAATGCCACTTATCTCTTTAACTAATTTTTTAAGTTCTGTTTTATGATGATGGATTTTGTTAGATGCGTCATTAATTAGTTCAACTACATTATTTACCTGCTGTTTAATTGGGTATAAATACCTATTCCATGCTTCTGCTTTTTTAGCCCTTACATGTTCTTTTGCTTCTTTTTCTATTTCCAGGAGTTCTTCTTCCGTAGTTAAAGAATTTGCCAGAAGCCATTCCCGCATTCTTCCCATCGCATCCCATTGACGTTCCCATTGCAAGCGTTCTTTATCCTTATATCTTTCATGGCTACCAGATGTAGAATGACCTTGCTGCTGTGTAATTTCATCAACGTGAAACAGTACGGGTGTATGGGTTTCTCTTGCTAATCGTATACCTTCTTCAAAAGCTTCGCACATAGCCGCATAGTCCCACCCCTTTACATAATAGATATTAAAACCGTTCGTTCCTTCTTCTTTTTGAAATCCTTTAAGAGCTTCAGATATAGATCCTTTTGTAGTTTGATATTTTTTAGGAACGGATATGCCATAACCATCATCCCAAACAAAAACAGCAAGTGGTACCTGCAATACGCCGGCAGCGTTCATGGTTTCCCAGAATTGCCCCTCGGAGGTAGAAGCATCACCAATGGTGCAAAAGCACACTTCATTTCCATGATTAGAAAGTTCAGAAAACTGTTTGAGTTCTTTTATATGCCGAAAGCTTTTTGATGCATAAGCAAGACCCAATGCTCTTGTCATTTGTCCGCCTGTAGTGGATATATCTGAACTTATATTTTTACGATTAACCAAATCCAGCCAATTGCCCTCGCCATCCATAAACGGAGTTGCGAAATGGCAATTCATTTGCCTCCCTGCACTAAATGGATCGTGTTTAATATTTGGATCGGCATAAAGCTGCGAGAAAAACTGGTCAACAGTAGCAAGTTCTGAAGCAAACATAAAAGTTTGATCACGGTAATAACCCGCTCTGAAGTCACCGTTCTGGAAAAATTTTGCCATGGCAACTTGTGCTACTTCCTTGCCATCGCCAAAAATGCCAAACTTAGCTTTGCCTGTAAGAACTTCTTTGCGGCTAAGCAAACTTACTTCGCGGCTAATGCAAACCCAGCGGTAATCCTGCAATACTTCAAAACGAAAGCTATCAAACGAAAGCCTTTCATCCTGATTTTGTGCCACCTCCAAGGTATTTTCCATGCGACAAAAATAGGTTTTAAGTGATGTTTTGTTTTACCCGTAAAAAAAATATAAAATCCTGCAGACACTTTACATAACACCAAGTTTAATGTATTTTTGAAATCATAATCCTTTTAGATGAAAAAAATATTTCTTTCCCTACTTACACTAAGTGCTTTTTTTTCGGTTGATGCACAAACAGAAACCGCAGTTCCTGAAGTTCTTTCTTTAAAAGAAGCTGAATTTGACTTTGGCAAAATTCCCCAGGGTAAGCCTGTTTATCATGTATTTGAAATAGTAAATAAAGGTGATAAACCTTTAAAGCTTGATAATGTTGCTGCAAGTTGTGGTTGTACTACTCCTGAATGGAGCAGAGAAGAAATCGCTCCCGGAGCAACTGCATCTATAAAGGTAGGCTTCAATGCTGCCTCAGAAGGTTCTTTTACCAAGCCTGTCACTATCACATACAATGGCAACCAAAGTAAGGTATTAACAATTAAGGGACAGGTATGGAAAGCTCCGGTTGGCGCTGCTCCTGCTAATGCTCCCGTATCATTTTTAAAACACCAAATAAAATAAGTACATGAAAAAATTATTATTGATTGCCGCCACTTTTGTTGTGGGTTTTTCTGCAATGGCTCAGCAAAAAGCAGATGATGTGATTAAAGTAAAAACCGAAAAGATTGATTTTGGTAAGATCAAACAAAGTGTTCCGGTTACTACTTATTTTGAAATAACAAATGTTAGTGACAAGCCTTTAGTTATTGAAAATGCTTATGGATCTTGCGGTTGTACAACGCCGGAAGTTCCAAAAGAACCCATTGCTCCAAATTCTACTATTAAATTGAAGGTTAATTATAATGCTGCTGCCGGGGGCGCATTTAACAAGGATGTATTTGTAAAAGTTGCTGGTATACAAGAACCAAAGAACCTTAAAATTACAGGAGAAGTATTAGATGCGGCAGCTTTTGATACTTATGCAAAAGAGAAGAAGGCGCCCGGAACAAAAGCTAAAAGCTAAACCATTACAAATATTTATTTATCCCTACCGGTAAGTAGGGATTTTTTTTGCCATTTAAATGAGTTTCACTTATACTTTCAATAATTATAGTTTAAATCATTAGCTAATTCTATAAAGAATTGCTTGCGGTTAAGTATAAAAGAACTTCAAACATTATTTTTGCACGATGTTACAAATTAGTGAGCGAGGCCTGCACATGCCTTCGTCCCCAATACGAAGGTTAGTACCTTATGCTGAGGCCGCTAAACAAAAGGGGATACATGTTTTTCATTTAAACATTGGCCAACCTGATATTGAAACGCCTCAAATCATGTTGGATGCGGTTCGTAACACAACTATTAAGGTTTTGGAATATAGCCATAGTGCGGGTAATGAAACCTATCGAAAAAAATTAGTTCAATATTATAAGCAAGCAGGTATCAACGTTAGCAAAGATGAAATTCTGGTTACAACCGGTGGATCAGAAGCCATAATGTTCAGCTTTTTTATTTGTATGAATCCTGGTGATGAAGTAATTATACCCGAACCATACTATGCTAATTATAACAGTTTTGCAGTAGCCGCGGGCATTAAAGTGGTCCCTGTTACATCTTACATAGAAACGGGCTTTGCATTACCTCCCATTTCAGATTTTGAAAAAGTAATTACTGATAAAACCAAAGCTATTATCATCAGCAATCCAAATAACCCTACGGGTACTTTATACAAGCGGGAAGAATTGGAAGCATTAAAATCCATTTGCCTGCAAAACAATTTATACCTTCTTTCAGATGAAGCTTACCGGGAATTTTGTTATGACGGTGAATACATTAGTGCCATGCAATTAGCAGGTTTGGAAAATAATGTGGTGTTGCTTGATACGATAAGCAAAAGGTATAGCGCTACCGGTGCAAGACTTGGCGCCCTGGTAACAAAAAATAAAGCAGTGTACGATTCAGCTATGAAGTTTGCCCAGGCCCGCTTAAGCCCTCCGGGTTTAGCACAAATTATGGGAGAAGCAGCTTTAGATTTACCACTTTCCTATTTTGATACTACCAAAGAAGAATATTTATCAAGAAGAGATTTATTAGTTAGACGATTAAATGCAATGCCAGGAGTTTTTTGTCCTAACCCCGGCGGTGCTTTTTATGCTATTGCACGTTTACCGATTGATGATTCTGACAAATTTTGCCAGTGGTTGCTTGAATCTTTTTCTTTCCAAAACAAAACATTAATGCTGGCTCCCGCTACGGGGTTTTATAGCACACAAGGTTTAGGGAAAAATGAAGTGCGCCTTGCTTATGTACTTAATACTAAAGATTTAGACGAAGCAATGAACTGCCTTGAACAGGCAATCTTAAAATATCCCAATAGAAAAGAATTTAAAACAAGAATGGCTGTTGGGTAATTTCATACTCAAGTTATATAATACAAAATATTCTCCTTCAATAAACAGAGTTTATTGAAGGTTTTTTTTTATTGATTATCAACAGTTTAATTAATAATTACTCATCATTGAAACTATAAATAAAAGGCAAGCAAGATTTTCGCATTGAACATTACAAATAATATTTTATGGCAAATAATGAACAATACGGAAGTTGGCATGCCGATAACGAGATGCAACCAACTGCCGGCGGAAGCAATGTTATCAATGTAGATTGGAATGAACGTTTAACGAGTGCAACACTTGGAGCATTTTTGCTTTCCTCAGGCATAAACAACCTTACCAAACATCCGCTTAAAGCAGTTGCAAAAACAATTTTGGGAGGAATTCTTTTATATAGGGGTACCTCGGGTCATTGCCCTTTTTATAGCAGCATAGGCAAAACAAAAGGAGTAAGTCATACTTCTGCAATAAACATTAAGACCGGCCTAATTGTAAATAAACCGAAAGATGAAGTGTATGCTTTTTGGCGCAAGCTTGAAAACCTTCCTTTATTTATGAAACATCTAGGTTCTGTTACTGAGATAGATTCCAAACATTCACATTGGGAAGCAATTATACCTGGGAACATTGGTAAGATTAAATGGAATGCTGAAATTGTAAAGGAAGAGCCAGGCTATATGATCGGGTGGCAATCTTTACCAAATTCAACCATTAATAATGCCGGTAAAGTAACGTTTCATGATGCTTTAAATGGACAAGGAACCGAATTAGAAGTTGTAATCATTTATCATCCCCCGGCAGGCGAACTAGGTTCCGGAGTTGCTAAATTATTCAACCCGGTTTTAGAAAAAATTATCAGGCAGGATGTAATGAATTTTAAAGAGTATATTGAAACCAAACATAATCCTAAAACAAATGCCGCTGCAAATACAAATAGTATAGTAGGCAGTGATTCAAACAGTATATAATAAGGTAACTTATAGAAAAAGGGTGTTTAATACACCCTTTTTCTATAAGTTATTTTTATTAAGCGTGGTATTTTAAGCAATCTTTGTCTATTTGTAAAATATTTCAACCTTTTGTTACTATTTTTGTTTTATAAATACAATAAAATAAAATTTACCCCAATAAAAATTTTATAAGACATTATTAATATATTTTCTGCTTTTGCAGTTTACATTTTTCATATGGCAAGCAATCGTTAGCGCCCTTTGTTTCTACAAGGGGCTTTTTTTACTTTAATTTTTTAGAACTGTTAGGAAAAGATGTTGAACCCTTATTTTTGCACACCAACAAATGGCGAGGTAGCTCAGCTGGTTAGAGCATCGGATTCATAACCCGAAGGTCGGCAGTTCAAGTCTGCTTCTCGCTACGCTTTAAGTCTCTGGCAACGGGGGCTTTTTGCTTTCCGAACACCACTAAAAAAATGCATAGGTACAAAGGCTACGGATAGTTTGGACCTTTATCTGCACGTTTTTGCAATTCTTCTACAGGCATCATCATCATCCGGCCTACGGGCGTGTGCCCCTTATATGTGATAACTTTTAGCATTACTGCTTCTTTGGGAACTGATAGAGCAATTGTATATTTTGGATAAAACCTGTCAGGAAATGTATTGTCGAAAGAATAGTAAATATCTAAACCCCGGGCTTCAGTACCTAGTTCAATTTTCAATCGTTTATCGGCAGTTTTGCTAGCTGTAAAAATCGGGTCATATACACTTGGTGCATATTTTATCATTGCAACATCAGAGCGCTGAAAATGTATTTCAACCTTACTAAAAAAATTATTCCAATTCTTTTTTTGTTTTGGCGACCACAAAGACTCAGAAATAGCCCAACCCCTTGGCCACGTCATGTATTCTGCATGACGCATATTATAAACTTGTTCAGTCCATAAATTAGCTTGTCCGCCTTTTATGTATTTCGCATTAACGCCTTCAGGAACAGGTTCAAATTGATAGGCTTTACTTAAACGAAGCGAAGAATATATTCTTGGTTCAATTATGGGATCAGCCTGCATATAATCAATATAGGCAAATGTTGTCGGGGTCATAACTACTTCGTGTCCCATTTTTGCTGCTTCAATACCACCTTTTATTCCTCTCCAGCTCATTACAACTGCATTAGGAGCTAAACCACCTTCAAGAATTTCATCCCAACCAAGAAATTTTTTCCCTTTGGATGCTACTATCCTTTCTAATCTTTTTGTGAAATAGCTTTGCACTTCATTCATATCCTTCAACCCTTCTTTTTTCATTAAGGCTTTCACAGCATCACTTTTTTCCCAAAAATTCTTAGGGCACTCATCCCCGCCCAAATGCATGTACTCAAAGGGAAAAAGTGCTGCCACCTGCGTTACCACTTTATCTAAAAAATCATAAACTTTTTCGTTAGCGGGACAAAGTGTATTATCTAATAAAGCTATTGGTGGATGCCCGTGCGACCAATCCATAATAACCTCTCCTGACCGAACCTGGTATTTGTCTGCACCCTCTGTGCAAGACAATTCAGGATAGGATACAACTGCTGCAAGGCTATGGCCCGGCACATCAATTTCAGGCATTATATTTACGAACCTTTCCTTAGCATATTGAACAAGCTCTTTAATATCTTCCTGTGTATAAAAGCCGCCATAATTTTTTGGTTCATTTGGAGCAGGCGGAGCAAAGGTGCCAAAGTAACCTACCCTTTTTACGCTCCATGCACCAACTTCCGTTAATCGCGGCAGTCCTTTTATTTCTATGCGCCAGCCTTCATCATCTGTTAAGTGCAGGTGTAATAAATTATATTTATACCGCACCATCTGGTCTATATATTTCTTTACATCTGCTTTGGTAAAAAAGTGGCGGGATACATCAAACATAATACCTCTCCAACCAAAACGGGGGAAGTCCGTAATCTCCACACAAGGCGCCTCCCATTTAATATTTTGAACTACATCACCTTCAATTTCTTTTGGAAACAACTGTACCAGCGTTTGCGCTCCATAAAATAAACCGGCTGCTTCGTTAGCTTCTACTACTATGTTCTTTGGTGTGATAGATAACTGGTACCCTTCTTTGCCAATGGTATTGTTCAGCGTTTTATTTAATAACAATCTTATGGTGGCATTAGAAGAAACGTTTGTAACTGTTACCTTACTACCTGTGGGAACGGACAGCCTGTCTTTTAAAAATTGAGTTACCTGCTTTAATCCGGATTGTGTGCCTGCTTCAATAACCACATTTTTGGGTAATGTAAATGAGCCGCCAGTTTTCTTAAGAGTTACCGGCTCGGGAATAATGGCAATTTTATTATCAAAATTTATCTGGCCAGTTAGTTGGCTACAAATAATAAAACAAAAAAACAAAAAAAATATTTTTTTCATAGCATGCTTGTTACTGTTATCCGAAAATTTTAATCAAGTTATTGATTTAAAAAGTAACCACTAAAAAATGAGATAATCATTTAGCAGTATACCTCTGCAATTAGCAACAAGGCATGGTTTGATAAAGTATAAAGTTAGAAAATAAGCAATTTTCTTTGCTTAAAGAGAGCGGTTAGGTTAGAGAAGTTCAACTGGCAAGTACCAGAGAATCAATATTCATTTTTTCAAAATAAGGATCCAGCAGATCCATATTTGCAAATGGGTTAATGTTGACAATGACATTAAAATGAGTATGGAGATATACCTCAACATAGAAACCATTTAGCTGGTATAATTTTATATCGCAGTAAGCCGATTTACGTTCTGCAATTAAAACTCCTGATTGCTCAAGGGCTTCTAATTGTTTACGCTCCGTCATTTTTGTAAAATGGTAAATAGTCATAGATATTTCTAAGACATTAAAAATAAGAAAAGATGATACCCGCCCAAGTTGATTCGTTGGTTTCCTAAATCTAACTGATTAAACGGTCTTTTTAATAGTTAACGCAGCTATTTTGTAAACAAAAATGAAAAGTCAAAATCGGTGGAAGGCTTTGTACAGATGTGCAAGACAATAGAACCGATACTGGTATTTTTAAATTGCTCCTGGGCTAACTGTATCTCCAGTGCGGCAACATCCAGTGCTTTTTCATGGTATTTTCTTATTCGTGTTTTTCCATTAAGTAAAGAAGCAAAAGATTGCAGGTAGGAATTAGAGGATAAAGCAATATACTCTGTACTTAATTCATTTAATTCTAATGCGGCAGCTTCGCGAATTACAAAGTTGGTATTGAGTAGATTTTGTTCAGCAATTTTATGAAAGCTATCTCCTACCCGCAATGCAAAAATTGAAAGTATAAGATTATCCAAAAAACGGTAATTCATTTCGTTAAGGGCAACGTCTTTAAAACTGTATAGTCCTTCAATGCCTGAAAGCAACAACAAAGGATTAAGATTATATTCCTTAGCCCTGTGGTTGACCGCCTGATAAAAAAGTTCATCATCCATTCATAACCGGTTAACAAATGTTATAGCTATAATCCTACAAATTGATATTGCTAAAAACATTCCAACATAATACTTAAAATAAGCACTGGAAAAATAAGGGAAGAGGAGTTAATAGAACATCAATCTTTTAAATTACTTTTTTTGCCATTGCCAGTTGATACCAAGAACGAAATTTCTATTAATACCAAAAGGACTAAAACAGTAAAAAGGAATTTCGAAATTGCCAATGCTTGCTGCTGCAACAACCCCGGGTTCAAAAACATTAGTCTGCTGATAAGGCTTTGTTTGTTGTAAAGCTGCGCCGCCATAAATAGAAGAGGAAAAATCATATACCAATTCCGACCATGAATAAAAATAACTTTCATCATTATGATGGAAAGAGCGGACATATTGCGGTTCGCTGCAAAATGATAATTTATTGTAAGATAGTTCGAGCAGAGAACCAAATGAAGCACCATTTAGTTTGCCAAAAATTAAACCACCCATTGGGGTTACTTCCAAATCTAAAACGTCAGGTAAAGAAAATTTTTTTCCAAAATGTATTGAAGCTGTTTGTACATCTTCATAATTATAACGAAACTCTGCATGCCAATTCTTTGGGCTTTGATAAAAAAGTTTGGGTACGATAGTGTTTGCACTTTTTGATTGCCAGTAATAATATTGTTCCATACCTACTCCTTTTTGTCCCAGGACAAAAAAGGGCAAGAGGCAATGAAACAGTATGATAAAATATTTAAGCACTTGCACGTAGTTTATTTTTCGATTCTATCTCCAAAGCTCCCGAGGCATATTCCATAATGATTACTTCAGAAGTTGAAAGCTTATTAAAAAGAGAAATATCTTTTAAAAATGGGTTCCAGTAAAAGATGAGCCGCTCAATGGGTTTCCAAAGTACCACCCAGCATAAAACATCTACACTGCTCATAATAGTTGCACCCAGCTCGCTTTCGCCAAATAATAAGGGAAGTATACCGTGGCAAACCATTACAACACTCAAACTCATAAAAAGAAGCTTAAAAGATCTTTTCTTAAATTTTTCAAACTCAAGTTTCGTTATTTGTTCTTTTGAAGAAAAGTGCCTGCGCATAGCATGCATGAATGGTTCAATTAAGTCTTTATCTTCTTTATTGCTGGAAATTTTGTATCTGAGTGTGGTATATCTTGAGTAAGTGCTGACCGATTCGTTTATATATATAATGAGGTCATTGCGTAATTGCCTTTTATAAATGGGAGCAGGATCATGAGGGTTAAAATACTCATCTATTGTACTTCTGTTTACACTGAGAAAGATGTCAATTTTTTTTGATTGGGCCAGGCTCATAAAAACAGTTTTAACAGGGTTGGATTGGTCGGATGAATGACTATGTACTAAGAAAATGTACTGTAATACCATTTCAAAGGAATGCGCAAGGTTTTTAAATCTGGTAAGTAAAAAACTTGACTACGCTAGGTATTCATACTTAACAATAAATAATAAAAAGGATGTTGCTCATATCTATTATACGATCATCAAAAAAAATTAAAAAGTTTCAATCATTACGTTGTTCTATAACCTCAATTATTGGTTAACCATTAGCATACTTTAAGCCGTTTTCTGTAAACTCCATTTCTTTTTCCAATTAAATTATGTAACAGTGTAATTGCAGGATATTTTGTTGTCAAATCCATCTGTCATTATGAAAAAACCATCCATCCTACTGGCATTTATTGCCCTGACTTTGTTGTCTAATGCGCAAATTGGCATTGGCACCACAACTCCATTTTCCACATTAGAAGTTAATGGCTCGCTGGCTACAGGTATAAGAACTTTTACCGCAGCTACCACAGCTACTATTGCAGATTGTAATTTAATATTTACAGGAACCTCTGCGACTACAGTTACTTTACCTACTGCAGTGGGCATTACAGGTAGAATGTACACTCTTAAAAACGCAAGTTCCAACACATCTGTATTAACAGTTGCAACTACCTCTTCGCAAACTATTGATGGCGCCACTTCTCAAATTTTAAGCAGCCAATACCAAACAGTTTCGGTAATAAGCAATGGCACAAACTGGAACATTGTTGGTTATGCCTTACCCAGTGGAAGCTCCACCAACTGGTCTCAAGGAGGTAATGCGGTTAGCGGAGTAACCAGCTTAGGCACAACAACAGCTTTCGCTTTACCTTTTATTACAGGTACGGGCGGTATAGAGAGAATGCGCATAAGCGCAACTGGGAATGTTGCAATTGGTACTTCCGCTTTTGACGCTACAAATCCTGAAAAATTTATCGTGGATGCAGGAGTTACTTCATCTTTCAATGTAATTACAGGTAAGGGAACAAAGGATGGCTATTTACAATTAAATATCCAAAATAAAAGCAATGGAAACCAGGCTAGCGCCGATATAGTTGCCTCGGCTGATAATGCTACTGAATTAATTAATTATATTAATATGGGAATCAATTCCAGTAGCTACATTCCAGCCGCTTCAAATATTTTAAATGGTGTAAATACGGCATACCTGTTTTCTACAGGCAATGACTTTTTTATTGGGAACCATTCTATCGGAAAAAATGTAATTCTGTATGCAGGGGGAGACAATCAGGTCAACGAAAAATTAAGGCTAACATCTGGGACAGGTATACGGGCCTCAGATGATTTTCTACCCTCTTCTACTAGCACATATGACCTAGGGTCAAGCAGCCTAAGGTGGGAGTTTATCTATTCAAATAATAGTCTGAATATATCCGATGCACGGCTGAAAACTAACATTCGAAACTTAAATTATGGCTTATCTACTATAATGAAAATACGTTCTGTTCAATATAATTGGAAAGAAGGTGTTGACAAAGCTACTAAGATTGGTTTCTTAGCTCAGGACTTAAAAAAAATAATTCCTGAGGTAGTAGTCGGCGATGAAACAAAAGAAAATCTGGCTGTTAATTATATTGAGCTAATCCCTGTATTAGTAAACGCTATTAAAGAGCAGCAAAAACAAATAGACGATCTTAAGAAAATGGTAGAAGAATTAAAGAAATAAAAGCATCACAAACTCTTTAAACTTCATCTTATGAAAAAACTACTTGTAATTAGCGTTATAACTTTTATTGCTCAAATTGCGTTAGCCCAAACAGCGGCGACCAACACAGGCATACTATACATTACCGGAAGTACCAATATATTGTATGCAGCAAATGATTTTACTAATAATGCCGGTGCTTCTCTTACTAACAATGGACAGCTTTATATCAGGGGAAACCTTTCAAATGCCCAGACTTCAATGGCAGTTGGCACAGGTACATTATTTCTAAACGGAGCTGCAGCCCAGGCGATCAATGGCACGCAGACTTTTAAAACCTATAATTTAAATACAAATAATACAAGCGGTGTTACCCTAAACAATAACCTTAGTATAAGCGGCACACATACTTTTACAAATGGCCTGATTGCTTCTTCAGCTACACCTAATTACCTGGTATATGAAAGCGGGTCCTCTTACACAGGTGCTACAGATGCTGCACATGTAACAGGCTGGGCAAAAAAGACAGGTGCCACTAATTTTACTTTTCCTGTGGGTAATAATTCTTATTTACGAAGCATAGCCATTAGCAACTTATCGGGGGCTGCAGAAATTAATGCCACTTATAGTGGCCCTACAACCAATACCTCAAATGTTACTGCACCAATCGCTGTTGTTAACCCTAATGAACATTGGACCATCAATAAAATTTCCGGAGGAACAGGACAGGTAACTTTAAACTGGGATAACAGCAAGGTTGCCTTTCCTGCCTATAGCCTGTCGGACATCTTGTCCTCACAGTACACTACAAGCTGGATGAGCACAGGTGGCACGGCCACAGGCAATGTAACAACTACAGGTTC
>JAYULK010000034.1:0-61804 GCA_043763635.1 Chitinophagaceae bacterium | reverse complement strand
ATAGAAGACGTGGGAATATTGCATTTATACTTATCGTATTGGCAGGTTACCTGCTAGGCTTTTTTCTTAAGCGGGTGCAATTAGGATTGATAATTGGTTTAGCCGTTGGTTTAATGGCCACCGTATTACCACGTAAACGTTGATCATGAAAAAAGAAAATGAGGATGTGCCGCTTTTTAAAAACTGGACGCAATGGTACTTGTTTGTTATTTTATTTCTCATCTTGCTAATATGCTTTTTTTGGTTATTCACTAAATACTTTTCATGAGCTTCACCGATTGGGCCGTATTAGTGCTAACACTTTGTATTGTGATGATGTATGGCATATATAAAAGCCGTACATCAAAAGATCTTGAAGGGTATTTTCTTTCTAACAGAAGTTTGCCGTGGTATTTGGTTTTACTAAGTATTATGGGTACTCAGGCCAGCGCTATTACTTTTCTTTCAGGGCCTGGACAAGCTTATGCTGACGGCATGCGCTTCGTGCAATATTATTTTGGATTGCCATTAGCAATGGTTGTTATTTGCATCACTTTTGTTCCTGCCTTTAATAAACTTAAAGTATATACAGCGTACGAATTTCTGGAAAAGCGTTTTGATAATAAAACAAGGGCATTAACTTCTTTTTTATTCCTTTTGCAACGTGGCTTATCTACAGGTATTAGCATCTATGCACCTTCTATTATTTTATCTTCTTTGTTTGGCTGGGATATTTTTTGGACAAACATTATAATGGGTGGCTTTCTGATTGTGTACACTGTAAATGGTGGCGCCAAAGCTGTAGCCTACACGCAACAACTGCAATTCATCATCATTTTTGCTGCAATGTTTTTAGCCGGGTATATGGTGGTTAAACTACTTCCTGAAAACATAGGCTTTATAGACGCCCTTCATATAAGCGGCAAAATGGGTAAGCTTAACGTAATTACCACAGGCGTCGAAAACGGAAAGTTCGACTGGAACGACCGGTATAATATCTGGAGCGGTGTGATCGGTGGTTTTTTCCTTTCCCTTTCTTATTTTGGTACCGACCAGTCGCAGGTGGGCCGCTACCTTACAGCGCAAAATAATAAAGAGAGCCGACTTGGGCTATTAATGAATGGATTGGTTAAAGTGCCTATGCAGTTTTTTATATTATTGATCGGAGTTCTCGTTTTTTCTTTTTACCAGTTTTATCCAGCACCGCTATCATTCAATACGGGTTTAGTATCCGAAGCAAAAGGATCAGTTTACAAAGATTCGCTTTCAACTTTGCAAACAAAGTACAACTCCATTGCTGTTATTAAACAACAGAAAGCAATGGCTTTTACGGATGCTGTTAAAGCGGGAGACGAAGGACCCATTTCTAAGGCAACTACCGAATTAAAAAGCGCAAATGATTCTATTACTTTTTACCGAAATCAATTTAAAGTTTTAAGCAAAAAAGTTAGTGGTAAGGATACCAATGATACCAATTATGTTTTTCTGCAGTTTGTAAAAGAACATTTGCCTTCCGGCTTAAAAGGGCTGTTAATAGCCATTATTTTTTTGGCTGCCTGGGGGTCTATTGCAGCAGCATTAAATTCTTTGGCATCCAGCACAGTTGTTGATTTTCATAAACGTTACTTACCTGAGTTAACCTCCTTGCAGGAATATAAATTGTCTAAATGGTACACCTTCGGTTGGGGGGTATTCAGCATTTTAGTGGTGCAGTTTGCGGGGCAGTTGGGACAAAGCCTGATTGAAGCAGTTAATATTTTAGGGTCGTTGTTTTATGGGGTTATACTTGGTATATTTTTGCTGGCTTTTTATATAAAAGCGGTAAAAGGCACGGCTACTTTTTTCGCAGCTTTAATCAGTGAAGCTTTCATAATTGTCTTGTTTTTCAACGAGAAAATTTCTTTCATGAACTTCTTACCTGATGTTAGTTTTTTGTGGTTGATTCCAATTGCAGCTATCGGTGTTGTTTCCCTTGGATTAATGATACAAAGATTTATGCCTTTAGATAATCAAAACAGTAAATAATTAAGAATGTCAATAAATACACAATAAGCACGTTCAATCGTATTTAGGCTGTAATTTCAGTCCTCAAAATTTGCCATAAGAATTACAAATAATCACTAATGAAGCTTTTTAGAAATCCAACACTTTTTTTTCTATTACTTTCTTCCATTTTCATTGTTTCCTGCCAGCAGAAGCGCTCAGGCAAGGCAAGAGTTCTTGTGTTTGGAAAGACTGCAGGATTCCATCACGAATCAATACCGGCTGGATTTTCAGCAGTGCAAAAACTGGGGACCGAAAACAACTTTGAAGTTGACACCACGACAAACGCCGATTTTTTTAGCGAGGATAGTTTAAAAAAATATTCGGCTGTGGTTTTTTTAAATACCACCGGCAATATTTTAAATACACAGCAGGAAATTGCTTTTGAACGATTTATACAAGCAGGCGGTGGTTATGTTGGTGTGCATTCGGCTACAGATACTGAATATGACTGGGGTTGGTATGGCCGTTTGGTTGGAGCTTATTTCGAAGGCCATCCAGAGATACAGGATGCTGTTTTGCGTGTGACGGATGCTACGCATATTTCTACAAAAGATCTGCCTAAAGAATGGAAACGGAAAGATGAATGGTATAATTTTAAAAAGCTGAATAAGGATGTAAAAGTGTTGCTGACCATTGATGAAAAATCATACACAGGTGGAAAACTTGGAGACAGTCATCCTATGGCATGGTATCACGAATATGATGGGGGCCGGGCCTTTTATACCGGACTTGGTCATACGAACGAATCATATACCGAACCGGCATACCTCAAACATCTATTGGGAGGTATTCAATATGCAATAGGGGAAAACAAAGATCTGGATTATGGCAATGCAAAGTCGCAACTAATGCCTGAAGAAGACCGTTTTCAAAAAACGATTCTGACACAAGGCACATTGGATGAACCAACCGAAATGGCGATACTTCCGAATATGGATGTATTGATTGCGCAACGCCGCGGGGATATCATGTTGTACAGCGATAAATTAAAAACAATAAAGAAAGTTGGTTTCTTAAATGCGTATTTTAATTCGGGAGTGCCGAATGTAAACGCAGAAGAGGGCGTTTTGGGAATGACGACTGACCCTGATTTTAAGAACAACAATTACATATATATTTTCTACAGTCCTGTAGATACTTCTGTTAACCGCTTATCAAGGTTTGAATTTAAAAACGATAGCCTTATCACTTCATCTGAAAAGATTGTCCTGCAATTTTATTCTCAACGCCAGATATGTTGCCATACGGGCGGTTCGTTGGCATTTGGAAAGGACAACCTGCTCTATATTTCCGCAGGAGATAATTCCACGCCATTTGATGAAAAGGGACAGGTGTTTGTTAATCGCGGATATGGCCCACTGAATGATGCTCCGGGGCATGAGCAGTATGATGCCAGGCGCTCTTCAGGTAATACAAATGATCTAAGAGGAAAAATCATGCGAATTCGCATAAAGCCTGATGGTAGTTATGAAATTCCTGAGGGAAACCTTTTTCCTGACAACGCCAAGGCAAGGCCCGAAATTTTTGTGATGGGTAATAGAAATCCATACCGCATCTCTGTTGATAAAAAAACAGGTTTCCTTTATTGGGGTGAAGTAGGACCTGATGCACGTGTGGATAGTTTTGATACTAGAGGTCCTAAAGGTTATGATGAATTGAACCAGGCAAGAAAGGCTGGCTTTTTTGGATGGCCGCTAATGGTAGGCAATAATTTTCCTTATTATGAATACGATTATACGACAGGTAAAACCGGTTTATTAATAGATCCTGCAAAGCCAATGAATCGCTCAAGAAACAATACCGGTTTGCAGGAATTACCTCCTGTGCAACCAGCGTTTATCTGGTACCCGTATGATGCCTCAACCGAGTTTCCACAGGTTGGTACCGGCGGACGGAATGCAATGGCCGGTCCTGTTTATTATACAGAGGACTTTTCTAAAGAAAAACGCTTGCCTGACTATTACAATGGAAAACTGTTTATGTATGATTGGATACGCGGCTGGATAAAAGCGGTTACGATGTTGCCCAATGGTGATTTTGATAAGATGGAACCTTTTATGGAAAACACCAAATTCAATTCACTTATAGATATGGAAGTAGCGCCTGACGGCCGCATTTATTTGTTGGAGTATGGATCTGGCTGGTTTGCCAAAAATGCAGATGCGGGCTTGTCAAGGGTCGATTATTTTGCCGGCAACAGGCCTCCAAAAGTAGGTGCGGTTACTATTGATAAAAAATCGGGTACACTGCCTTTCCAATTGAGCGCATCTGTAGAAGCAACAGACCCTGAGAAAGATGTGCTTACCTACAAATGGACAATAGGAGATCAAACAATAGAAACAAAAGAACCTAAATTATCACATACCATTAGTAAGCCTGGTGAATACAACGTAAGGGTTGAAGTGATGGATGATGAAAAGGCAACCAACCGGAGTGGAACGACAGAAGTTTATGCAGGAAATAACCAGCCGGAGGTTAACATTGTAATAGCAGGAAATAAATCTTTTTACTTCCCAGGCAAACCAGTGGAGTATAAAATAAATGTGGTAGATCCTGGTGACAGCATTAACCTGAGTAATTTATTTGTATCTACAGATTATATAAAAGGTCTTGACAAAGCAGAGCAGGCAATGGGACACCAGGTAGTTTCAGCTGCCATCGCTGGCAAAAATTTGATGCTATCATCTGATTGCAAAAGCTGCCATAAGGTTGATGAAAAATCTATCGGACCTGCTTATAAAGCTGTAGCCCAGAAATATTCAGGACGCACCGATGCCGGCAGTTATCTTGTTAGCAAAATTCTTAAAGGTGGCGCCGGCGTGTGGGGTGAAAACGCGATGCCTGCCCATCCTACAATGAAAGAGGCTGATGCTGGCCTGATTGTTCAATGGGTGTTGTCATTAGACAATAAACAAGCGTCAAGTAAATCTTTACCTTCCTCCGGCAGGGTAACTCCTGTAGCACCCGATTCAAAGCTTAGCAAGAATGTATTTACAATACAAGCGACGTATACAGATAATGCTGGTGGAGGCATCAGGCCACTGACAAACTCCGGTGCGGTATATCTAAGAAACAATACCATCTCCGTTAATGATATGGGAGAGACCAGCGGATTCAACCGGAAAGATTCAGCGGGCACACGTTACTTAAGTTTTCCGCAGAATGATGGCTGGATAAAAATTTCAAATGTTGATTTAACTGGAATTACCCGTATTGAATTAATAAGTATAGGATTGGCTAACCTTGAAGCCTTTGATATTGAAATACGATCCAATAAGCCTGAAGGAAATAAGATAGCAGGCGTTAGTTTGAAAGACGTAAAGGGAAATGCAACCGTGCCACTAGCAGTAAAAACTTATGGTACAGTCGAAGATATTTACATTGTCTTTAAAACATCGAAAGCAAGTGCAAAAAGACCACTACTTAGCGCCGTTAGGTTTATGCAGTGATTCTTATAAATAAACTTAAAAAAGCGGCTGGCAACAGTCGCTTTTTTAAGTTTATTACTACAAATATTTTTATATAATGAACATAGAAGATTACCGAAATTATTGCATAAGTAAAAAGGGTGTAACGGAATCTTTCCCATTTTCCAATGCTTCTGATCTTTTGGTTTTTAAGGTTGCAGAAAAAATGTTTACAGCTACTGATGTGGCAACTTTTACAAGTATTAGTGTAAAATGCAACCCGGATTTGGTGATGAACTAAGGGCAACTTATGAAGCGGTACAACTGCCTTCTTATTTAAGCAAACGGCATTGGAATAGAATTGTAATAGATAACTCTATTCCTGATAAAATTATATACAAGTGGATTGACGATTCTTATAATCTTGTAATTGCAAAGCTTACAAAAGGGGTAAGGACAAATTTTGGTTTGTGAAAACATTGAAGCGTTCAGACCTGAAAGGGCGTTTAGCAACAAAATGTAAAAGCCATGTTCCATATTATTTCCGAACGATGAATTGAGCCCCGCATCAAGTGCGGGATAAACTTGATACGAGGCGATCAATAGTAAAATAACAGCCGGCTACCAAAGAAGCAACGTAATCCTTACGCCCATCTGTAACCCATGAATCAATATACCCACACGGCACATCAGGCAAGGCCGGCATATGACTCCAGAGTTTCTCCATCTGTGCTACAGGATAAATATCTTCCTGTCCATGCCCCACCGGTATTACTTCTTTAATCGTTACATAAGTAGGTTCTATGGGCTACACTGCGTAGCTAATTTTGCTTCATTCAATGCGAATGTCGGGAGATATTTGATCGTTGATTAACAGCAAATTCATACCCTACTCTTAATGCAATAAGTCCGTTAGAATTGCCTCCTAAAACCCAGGCTTCATGGCGCAGTGTAATATCAAGAACACGGTTATTCAATTTGATTTTATCCCCCATACCTAATGAATACACAAAGCTACTGCCCTGGTTGAAGCCTGAAAAAAATATTGCACCTGCTTCTCCAGTGCCATAAAAATTACCAAAGTAATATCTAAGGCCGGCTTTAACCGGAACTGCAGAAATATTTTCATAATTGATCAATGCTTTGTCTTTGCCCTGCATGAAATAATACCCGCTTACAATGGTGGCGGTTGCGTGTTTTCCAAACACGTATTCGCCTTTTAGTGTCGCACCTGCGCCTGTATGATGCGATTCAGATAATTTTTTTTCTGAAACCAATAATTCACCGCCCATGCTTATTGAAAATGTACCCTTTTGATAAGGCTGACATACTGCAGTAAATGATACTCCAAAAAGGAATGTTAACAGCAGATACGATTTTTTAATATTTTTCATATTCTATTTTTTTAATGATCTCTTTTAGGAAATAAATTATAATTATCAAATGCTCATTTATTTGAGATATCCAGGTAGAAGCCCACTTGTAGAAAATCACGACCTGTTTCATCATTTATTTTATAATCAAACTGGTGTAGATAGCCCATTTGTACAGATGTCTGCTTCGTCATTTTATAACCAAAGGATATCAATGCCCTGTTTCTTTCAAAATAGGGTTCCTTGTCTGTAAAAAACAACTCGTTGCTAAAATTTATCTGATAAGGTTTATAGCCTGCTTGCTCATTTCCGAAGGGATATGAAAGACCTGCCCTGTACCTAAACCGGTTTCTATACCCATTGCTCGTAAATCTAAATTCAGCCCGGTAACGTTGTTCTATTTTTAAAATCCAAATGGGATGAACCAATGTAATTTGCGGCCACAGTCTAAATTCGGCATTGTTTTTTGGCTTAATAAAATTGCCTCCTTTGTATGTATCATAATCGCCTGCTCCTAAAAAAGGTTACGTTGGGCTGTGCTTTAAAGTTTAAACCGGCTTTGTACTCGTGGTAATGAAAATGATCATAAAATTTTAAAGACCGCAATTGTGCTTCTGCAAATACACTCCACCTTTTATTGATGTCTGATTTTACATTAATAATGTTCCAGCTGCCTAACCCAACACTCTGGCTAAAACTACTTTCGCTTACAAATAACACAAGCGTTATCAGTACCGTTTTTTTAGTGGGCATTCTCAGTTTTTGTTGATTTAGTTTTGTTTTCCCCTGGCCGGTACCTATTGTTTGTTTCAGGTTGTTTTGCGGCCTTTATCTTAGAAATTAAAATTTATCAAATCAGGGTTTATAAATTATAATCGGAAATGGATAAATCAATGTTTTTTTAAGACAATTACACCCGGCTACTCTTAAGTCATTCGCCTCCTTTTTAATCAACCAAAATCAAATAGGTCTCCAAGAAAAGATTTTTTCTTATTGTTTTTATTAGCATAATTCCGGTTATCAAAGTAATTGTCATTTTTCTGCTGATTGTTTTTATACCCTTTGTAATTTTCATCCTTATCATCATCGTCATCGTCATGTTTTTTTGAAACCTGGGATAGTTGCTCGTTCGATAAATTAATAATCTTATCAAGTTCACCTTTATCTAACCAAATTCCCCGGCAGGAAGGACAGTAATCAATTTCTATATTTTGCCGTTCTGAAATTTGAAGAAGTTGCTCGCAATTGGGACATTTCATAATTTTTAATTTAAAGTTGAAAAATGAGTATTCTATCTTGTTGAAAAGTGGTTGTCAGCTGCTGTCTCAATCTTGTGGTTTCTAATTAATTCAAACCTACATCTTACGGTCAGTACTTCTTTCTTGTAAGAACGTAACCTTTTATCAACGCAGGTAAAATTTATTACACCATCCAAGATATATAAGACACCTGCACCTATTTAGCTGCTGGTGTAAAAGGAAGTGCTGATTTGTGAACGATTATTTTCAGTTTGCCATCTTTTCCTTTTTTAAAGACCCAGGTTTTATCTACCATTACCTCTTTTCCATCCTTACCGGTAACCCAAACATTACCCATAGTAATGGCCACTGATCCATAAATTTGAATGCCTTCATTTTTTTCGCCTGCATTGTCGTACCGGGCCTTTACCCAGGGGGTTAGTGCAAAACCTTTATCGTTAGGGTATTCAGTATCGCCCCCTATAAAATAAGCCAATGCACCCTTTTTAGTGTTTCTAAAAGTTTGATCCCCGTAAGCCAAAGTTGGCTTGAAAAATACTTTGCCACTATCATAGTTATAGGCATTCGAAAGTACCTGTTCAGCAAAAGCTTTATAATCTCCACCCTCTTCTTTTAGCTTTCCAATTTTTACAAGAGCATCACACCAGGCTTGTTGAGCGGCATTTACTTCATCATAAGTAATAATGTTTTGTGCTCCCTCTTCTACGTACACCAATCCAAGGTCATCAATAACTTTCTGAACATTATCACTTGTTCGCGAAACAATGTTGCTAGTTTGTTCTTTTATTTTTTCTGTTGCCTGGTTGCAAGAGCTTACTACACTTGCAATCAAAAGCAAGGTTACCGTTAATTGTTTTTTGTTCATTTTATTCAGTTTTATTGGTTAATTAAAAATGGAGTTTTGCCATCCGTAATAACTATTTTGGTATTCGTTGATTTAGATAATTGATTAAAAGCCTCAATACTTCTTATTTTAATGATTTCAGGCGTTAAACCTTCTGCAATTATTTTTTGCGCATCTCTCGTTCCTTTAGCTTCAATTATAATTCTTTCTACCTCTAATTTTTGCTGTTGTAAAACAAATTCCATTCGCATCGCATCCTGCTCTGCCTGTAATTTTCTTTCTATTGATCCAGCTAATCCTTCCGGCAATTGAATACTCTTCATTAAAACAGATTCTATTAAAATTCCCTGCGCCGTAAGTGTTTCATCCATTTTATCTTTTATTGATTTTTCAATATCTGCCCTCATACCGGAGTGCATGTCTTTAGCAAAATATTTTGAACAAACATCTGCCGAAGCCGACCGGAAAACATTTGATATAATGGATTCATAATTTAATCCTATGGCCCTGATTACCTGTGGCACTTTCTGCTTATCCAGCATGTATAAGATAGATATTTGAGAAGTAATGCTTAATCCCTCTTTACTGGGTAAACTCAGAGATAATTCTAAATTATTGGTTTGTATAGAAGCTTTTACCACTTTACTTGTAAATGGATTAAAAAGAACTGTACCCTGCGTAGTAATATTATCAGAGAGTTTACCAAATTTTTGTTTTACACCTACTTCGCCCGGCCTTATTACAGCACAACTGCTTATAACCATTGCTGTAATTGAAATCATACAATAACCAGGTAGCTTTTGCCTTATGGCAGCTAGCGCTTTTTTGCGTTCTGTACAGTTTATGTGGTACAGAAAGGGAAATAATGTTTGCAAGAATGATTTTGATAATCTTTTCATTTTTTACTTTTTTATTGATGATAGTATATATTGCAAATATAATAGCATTACTATCATAATTCAAAGTAATGATGTTTTTTATTTTTTAGTTTTATTTTTATAAAAACATTTAAAAATGAACATTGAGTTTAATCCATCTCTTAACAACAAATTATTTTTGAAAAACCCTTTAAGTACAGATTTGGGAAAAAAAATTATTAAGGAATCAATAACCTTGATTGGGTCCATTGGATATGAACAATTTACTTTTAAAAAACTGGCTGTCGAAACAGAAACTACTGAGGCTACTATTTACAGGTATTTTGTAAATAAGCACAAACTGCTTATTTACCTCGTAAGCTGGTACTGGGCATACCTTGAATTTCAAATTGTCATTCAACTCAATAACATTACAGCCCCTGCCAATAAAATAAAAAAAATTATAGACATTTTGGTATGGGAAGATAATCTGGAAATAAATTTTGGTGCTTTTGATCACCAGGCGCTTTACTTTATTGCTATTGCAGAAGGAAATAAAACCTATTTATCAAAGGATGTGGATGAAAACAATAAAGATTTACTTTATAAGCCCTTTAAAGATTTATCAGGCAGGATAGCGGAAGTTTTTTTAGAATATAATCCTGCCTATAAATTTCCTAATACACTTGCCAGCTCTGTTATTGATCTTTCGCATCTGCAATACTTTTTCATGCATCACCTGCCACGGTTAAGTGATTTTTCAAAAAAGAAAAGGCCAAAAGATATTGAAGCTTTTTTAGAAGACCTGGTATTTAAAACGTTAGCCTGATCGTACCGAACCTATCAGGAATGATATATAAGATCTATTGTAAGCAAAGCGCCGTAACCATTTTAAAAAGTTAGTATAAAAAAATTTCAGCAACGGTGTTGGGTAGTATTCCCGAACGATGAATTGAGCCCCGCAATTAAGTGCGGGTTAAACTGTGGCAACAGGCTATAAATAATAGTACAATAGCCGGTTACCAAATACTTTCTACCCAAAACTGCATAAAGAAGCAACATAATCCTTACTTCCATCTGTTACCCACGAATCTAATTGCGCAGGGTCTTTCATTTGCTGTCCACGTAAACGGGGCACAGCAATATATCCGCATGGCACATCAGGCAAGGCCGACATATCGCTCCATAGTTTCTCTATTTGTGCCACAGGATAAATATCTTCCTGTCCGTGCCCCCAGCGGTATTTTACATCTTTAATCGTTACATAAGTAGGTATCCGGTGTGCTACACTCCGCACTGCTTTCGCTAGTTGCGCTTCATCGCCATTCTGGAGGTCTTCGCGATTAAGACCAAATAAATTGAGTAAATCATCAACCTGTATCCAGGTAGTCATGGAGTTGTAATAACTCAAATTCAATTCATCTTTTTCATTGGGTTGTGCCAGCCCTTCCAACAACCTGGGATGACTGTTTACAAGGGCAAGTCCGCCACCTCTATCTTCTATGCGACGGGGCACTACTTCAAAAGAGAGCATTTTGCGGGACTGCAAGTGATGGCCTAACGCGGCGGCACTTATATCGGCGCCCAGGGTATCAATATTGTGGAGCATGATGGTTTGCACCTGCGGCTGTTCTTTTAGTAAACGTGCAAGCGTTCCATTGCGTATCAGGTTAGATACTTCGTACCAATGACCTAAGGGAGAAAACCGTTGCGCAGCAATGTTATCTATATAATCTGTTCCCTCGCCTTTATCTTTTGCCCAGCCAATGAGGTTTTGCCTTCCTGCTTCCCTAACTTTTTGTTTGTTTTCATCAAGCATTTCCTGCGGCATATCTTCCCACATAAACCTAAGATCCCGTTCCATAGGTATAAAACGCTGACCTATAGACCTGCCTTCTGACAAATAAACCATACCGGTGTAACCAAAATTATTTGTAATTCCTAATTGCGTTTCAATGGCTTCATGCGTAAGGTAACTGGTGGCAATAATATGTGGAATTGCTCCTTTATACGTGGCCGCAATGTTTTTTGTTTTGGCTATATGAATTTGAAGAAAACTTCGGTGCACACCTTCTATTTCTACAAAAGGATTCAATGCTTTTATAACTCCGGCTCCTTTTGTCCAGCGGCTACCAATTCCTGCGGCAAGGCTCATTACAGCCACTTTGCCGGATCGTATAGCTGCTTCACCAATGGATGCTGTTGTTAAACGTTCAAGATGAACTATGTCGTCCTTTTTTACATCTTCTATTACTGTTTCTGCAGGCAGCCTGTTGCGTGATAATCCTATCCGTCCTTTTTGTAGCTCTTCCCTTATTTCTTCATGTTGTATAAAATCAAAACCATTTTCTTTTTTAATGAGGCCGGCCTTTTCATTTTCTTCACTTCTGTTACTTTGTGAAGAAGGATCTGAAACTTTAAAAAGATTAGAAACAATGGTGCGCAACAAAGGATAGGCTAAATTATTCTGTTCGCAATAGGTAGTGAAATGATCAATCTCCGCACGGCGTATATAAGAAATGGAGGAAGGTTCTTTACGTACCAGCTCCGAGACATGAATACCATAATATTGCTCGGGCATTATGGCTTTAAAACCCTCTTGCAAATTTGCCCATGTTCCTTTATGATTAATGTTCCAGTTATATACTACAGGCTCCATCGCAAAAGGTAGGGAGGAGGACAGTTCATTTTTTTTCTGGCGTAAAATGCGGAGCACTTTGGTTTTGCTCTCTTCGTAATGCTCAGGGTTTACAAACATGCCCATGCCACCACCAGACATACCGCCTAACATTAGAAATCCATAATAATTATTGCCCAACTCTTTTTTTGCTTTTTCAATAATTTGTTCGGTAAAATATGTGGAAGCCCAGGGGATAATAGCTTTGATAGGGCCCTCCCAATTGCTGGCGGTATTTGCCCCTAATTTTTTAATATCGCCTTCCCTGATGGCTTCCAGGATGTTGTCAAAAATTTGATTGGTTTGTTGTCTTGCCTGCCATTCTTTTTCGCCACGTAACAAATATTTTTCAGAAACCATTTCAAGAATAGGTCCTACGTTGGAAGCCATGCCACCATGCATTAACACTAATGAATTTGTGATCTTTTTTTCTATGTCAGGATGTATGTCGGTACCGGTTAATACACGGTGCTTTGGTAATAATGTACCGCGGCTTATTCCATACTCCGGATCTCCTTCTTCTGCAAGTGTACCTTGTATGGCTTTGATGCCTGGCCATATACCACCGGAGTCCTGCCATCCGCCACCGGAGCCACCAATCCATTCGCCCAATATGGCTCTTGATGCCGCAAGGCGCCGCTCACTTTCTTCTAAGCCGCCTTCTAAATTTTTTGTTTGCCCTGTGGCACGCATCAACAAACTTATGATTGAACCAAGCAGGTTTGTTGATACTGCAAAGCGGGAGCCTTTGGGTATATCATTCACTTTGGTAACCAGTTCTATGCCCATGCCTGGTGCCACTATACGGGCAAGGATACTGGCCAATGGCTGGTTAGTTCCTTCAAAAGAAGGTGGTATCAAACCTGATGCAATAACGCCTGCTTTCACAAGGCTTAAATAGTCATTACCGAAATTAAAAAGATCTGCGAGGCTGTCTATATCTTTTGTTGTTTTAAGATCAATGCTTGTTAAGCGCAAAACAGGTTCTGGTATTACACGTACATAACAATGAAGCGGTGGTGTTATGTCTTTATCACGACCGAACACGCCCAGGTTGATGGATATATTAATTACCCTTGCACCTTCAGGATAATCCATGCCTAAGAAAAATATATCAGACCAGCCACTGTGTGTCAGGTCCATACGTACAGAAGTTTGCTCGTGTAGTAATGGGTAGAAAAGAGAGTTTTCGTTACGTTCCAATAATTTGGGGTGTATTCGAATCGGGTGTTCTTCAACATGTCCCACTCTAAACATCCACTGATTGCCTTTACTTGACCGCACACTTTTACGCACCTGGCCTGCTAAAATCTGGAAGGATAAATGATGATAGGATTCTGCCAGTGCGCTGTATAAACTTGCGTTCGGTCCATTTTTATCAAGGTCACTTAGGAATGTTGTTATAGCATGTTCAAATCGTCTTGCTAATAAATCTTCAAAACCACCGTAGGATATTTTTCCAATTGGAGGAGTGTCTTTACTTTCCATCAGGAAGAAGCGAAAGCCCGCATATAAGAAAAGAATAGCTCTCACCTTGTCATATAAACTTGGTGTAGATTTTCGATATTCATCTAATTCACGTAAGGCCTTTAATAATTGAACCGGAGTAAGACGGCTGCTCATATCAAAAAATGAGCGGTTGCGTTTATCAGGTTCTGGTGAAGTAATGGTTTCTATAAAGATGTTCATGATAGCTTAGTTTAGCGATGATGTTTGAAGGTTAGAAGTTAGCAGTAAATAGTTGGCAGTTGGCGGTGTAAGCAGTTCAATTACATTATTGAAAAAAGAACATTACGGCAGACTCACCGTACTGCTAACTGAAAACTATCAACTGCCATCTCTCTCCTTACCCGCATTGGCTTCGGCAAGCAATTCTACCATAGTTGTCAGTGTTTCGTCATGCGCTTTACCTGCTAATCCTAATGCTACTTGTGCCCGCAATATTCCGTGTTTCCGACTTAAGTCGTAGCGGTTTCCTTTTACTTCCAAAGCAAGGTATTTTTCTATTGTGGCTAATGTTTGCAGCACCGGTGTCAATAATACATTAGATGTTTCTTTAGCCATTTCTTTTTCGAGAAGATCAAAAACAGCGGGTGTAAAAACATGAATGCCGAAAAAACAGAGGTAGTAGCCGGCACGAAGTCCGGGCGTTTGCAATTCAAGTTCGGCTTTGCTTAACGAAGGTTTCTCAATAATCTTTTCTATTTGGTAAACACCATCATTATTAGGCAGGTGTTTGCCGGTGAGTGTGCCATACCTGCTCACCTGATGCTCAATAGTGGGATTTACAGCAGAGACAGAACAAGCTTCCTTAGAGGCAAGTTCGATGAGTTGCGCCGCACATCTTTTATTGTTTAAGTACGATATATATAGGTAATCGCCTAACAATAAAAGAAAAGGTTCGTTGGCTACAAATTCACGAGAGCAATACACGGCATGACCATAACCTTTTGGTTCTTTCTGTTCTGCAAACTGAATCCGGGTTAGTAAAAGATCAATTTTTTCTGCTTCTTCTTTGGCCCAATCAACATTTCTAAATGATTTTACCAGGTTATCACGCAAAGAAGTAAATGCGCTTATGTAACGTTCTCCATCACCAGGAGCACAAACAATACATATTTCTTCAATGCCGCTTGAGAAAGCTTCTTCACAAATGATTTGTATGACCGGTTTATACAAGCCATCAATATCAATTACGGGAAGCATTGCTTTTTGGATAGTATCGGCTACGGGGTATAATCGTTCGCCACGGGCAGCGGCGGTAATAACGGCTTTTTTAATTCTCATTTGTTTATAATATATATCCTACGTGCTTATTTAGAGGGGCTAAAGTAGTAAAAGATCAATTAAAGCAAATTTGAGATTTGAATTAGTTCAGATGAAAAAAGAAACACTACTCCAACTGCGGGTTACTGCTCCATAACATTACCGAACGATGAACGGAGCGCCGCAACCAAAGCTTAATAGCAGCACCTTAGCCTGGCCTACAATTCTTCCTTCTTATCAACTACATAGAACACATTTTAACCGTAAGAAAAATATGCAGTAAATTATGCCCTGATGAATATGGCGGGAAACAAGCAAAATATTGCCACTATTATAAAGCTTTTAAAAGATGCTTCAAAAGAACTTTTGAAAAATGATCCATTACGAATGGCAGGAGCTACAGCTTTCTTTACCACTTTTGCTTTACCACCCATACTGGTTATCCTCATACAAATGTTGCGTCTTGTTTTAGAACCCCGTATAATAAGGGTGGAATTATTTAAAAGCCTTACTGAGATAGTAGGAGCTGAAGCAGTAAATCAATTAATGCAGGTGATTACTGCCTTCAGACAGCTTGCACAAAACTGGTACATAACTATCGGTGGCTTTATTTTTTTGGTATTTGTTGCCACCACCCTTTTTAAAGTAATTGAAAGTTCATTGAACCAAATATGGAAAATTAAGCCCCTTAAAAATAGAAGCCTTTTAAAAAGCATGCGTGCCCGCTTCCAGTCGGTGCTTGTAATTATTACAGCAGGTGTATTATTTGTAATTGGGCTGCTTGGTGAAGCCATGCAGGTTTTTATTGGTAAATACATCTTCCAATTTTCTCCTATACTTTCTGTATATTTTAATAGCATTCTACATTATATAGTTTCCCTCATTATAGTTACCACCTGGTTTGTATTGGTGTTTCGCTATTTGCCGGATGGAAGGCCTGCATGGAAAATTGCAGCAGCAGGTGGTATAATCACAAGTTTATTATTTACCCTTGGAAAAATCATACTTCATTGGTTACTTACATATAGTAATATCAATACACTATATGACACATCTGCCTCCATTGTACTTTTACTATTGTTTGTGTTTTATTCGGCACTCATTCTCTATTATGGCGCAGCTTTTACTAAGGTATGGGGCATTTATAAAGGGGAACCTATTACGCCACTTCCGCATGCCATGCATTATAAACTGGTAGAAACAGAAATGGAAGGGAGGGGGTAAGGTGGAGTGTTCGTAAAATGCATTCTTATCTTACACTTCAGGGCGCAGGTTCGGTTGGCTCTTATCGTAATAAAACCGAAATAATTTCATTGGCTTCCTTAACCTTGTATATGTTTTGATAATTAATTGCTTGAATAGTGGCATATTGACGATTGAGGGTGTTCTTATCCAATAGGCTACTCATGTCTCCTTCAGTGGAAAACCGGCTCGTATAAATACGATTAACATGAAGCGTTTTTACAATGCTTCTTTTCAAATAGGTTTTCTACCTTAATGCTTCAAATGCCAATGCCATGAAAATCTATTTTGTTCACAGCAACCAACAGTTTCTTGGTCCTTATTCATTGGACGAAGTAAGAGGCCAGTCTATCACCAAAGAAGATTTAATTTGGAAAGATGGAACAGAAGATTGGGTTGCTGCAGGAACACTTGATGAGTTTGCATGTATGTTTCATACAGGTCATTTATTGACCAACGTTGTAAACGAGTATCATTCCAAAAAGAGCAGTTCTTTCCTTGGAAGGTTTTTAGGCCGTTGATTAGTTTAGTTCAAATTATCGCCCAATTATTCCTTAGCGGCATTATCGCCTAATACATCCAGTTCATCTTCATTATCAGATTTGCCGGAAGATATCTCCTCATCATAGTCAGCCCTGTTACTGCATGATACAATATTATCATTTGTATAGCCAGGTTTGTTGTGAAAGGCTGTATCTAAGCTTTCCAACACAGAGCCATCATTTGTAGCTACATCATTATTATTGTGCTTTTCTGGAAATGCGTCTTCCTTTGAAGCGAATACGTCGATTGCGGTTCCGCGTTCATATCTGTCCTCGCTTGGTGTAGGAGTAACATCATTCTTTTCTTCTGCATTTTCTAAAGGTGAAGAATTGTTTAATGGGGTATTTTGATTGTCAATCATAATCTGCATTTGCCATTACTTTTATCGAGAACTGTGCCATACTGTTGTAATCAACCCTCATAACGGAGGTTGTATTCAGTTTAAGCTCTATGAGATCAGGGTAGTGCGTAAAAACAAAAAAATATTGTAACGGGCATTCCTTATTCGAACCATCTTATAAATAAACTTTATGAAAGAAACAAATATGAGTGGTACGCCGGACATACATACTAAACTAAATGAAGGCAATCCCAACACAGAAAGGACTCCTATACAGGAACGCCAACCTACAGATTTAAATAGGCGGTACTGCACAAAGCAATTTTACAGATGAGGAAGCAGGCACTACATCTAAGAAAAACAATCCGGCCAGCGAAGAATCTGAAGAGAAAGGTGTACGACTATCATACTTACGTAGTGACTGCTTGCTTTTTTATTATAATCATTTCCATTACGGTGGAAATAATTGATTATTTTAAAGCACATGGCAGAAGCACAAAAAACATTTTTCGAGTATACCCTTGCAGATGACTTAAGCTATATGCCTGCTATTACAAAAGAAAGAGCAGCCACTCTATTTACGTTTTTTAGGGAGCATACCCTTTTTCGATGGAGAGATGCTAACAACGATTGCGAGGACAGGGCAAACGCTATCTGTATGTTACTTGATTCATGGAATTTACCGAATTGTAAAGCCTGGGTATTTGGGGGTAATTTTTTACGAAGAGAATGGTGGGGGAGTTTAATTAACTATTGGAACTATCACGTTGCTGCGGCTGTTCCTGTGCAGGAGGAGAATGGAGTTGTTTATTACATTATTGATCCGGCTACGCTGGAGGGTCTAAAACCTATTTCTTATTGGGCAGAAAATATTACAGCAGATGCTTATAGTTATCATCTAATAAAACATGGCAACTACTATATATTTCCACCGGGACGCGTATTTAAAGACAATTGGTTTAGAAGAGATCGCCAGAATTATAAATGGACGATCCAGGGCTTATCAGGTATAAACGGGGTATCTAAGACCGGGAAGGCCCAGGTATGCTTTAATAAGATCAGAATTAAAAAAACAGAAATGCAATTCAGGCAGTTGCACAACCAAATGCCTGTCTGGCTTGCTCAGTAAGGCTTGTTTAATCTGGTTGCCTTGTTTACACGTTGCTATATTAACCTCGTGTTAGCTTAGATTAATGTTGGCAATTGTGGCCAAACCTTAATTGAAAAATAAGTGAACGAAACTGAAATTAATACCTCAGAAAAACCTAAGCCAGTTTATTCTTTTTTCATAACTATAGAGGCATTGCAACTGCAAAAGATAGAATACGACTTTGTGTTGATGATAAGCTCACTGTTATCTTAATCCGGTTTGCCAAAGCAACATAGTATGAAAAAAGTCTGACCAGAGCTTATTTATCAAACATTTTAAACCAGGTTTCTACAAAGTTTACCACTGGAAAAATCATCTAAATTAGCAATAGTAGTTTCTGCAATATTGTTTAAAGCAGTTTCTGTAAGAAAAGCCTGGTGGCTGGTTATAAGCACATTTGGAAAAGTCATGAGACGGGCAATGGTATCATCAAGGAGTATATCGTCTGAATGATCCTCAAAAAACAGTTCTTTTTCCTGCTCGTACACATCAAGGCCTAAATAACCAATCTGACCTGTTTTTAATCCTGCGATTACATCTTTTGTATGTATCAAACCACCCCTGCTTGTATTAATCAACATCACGCCCTTCTTCATTTTGCTGATATGGTCTTTATTAATAAGATATTTATTTTCTTCTGTTAATGGTGAATGAAGTGTAATGATATCGGACTGGGCACAAAGGGTATTGATATCAGTATAAGTAACCTGGTGTTGCTTTGCCCAATCTTCATCAGGATATAAATCATAAGCAAGAATTTTACATCCAAATCCTAAAAGAATATTTGCTGCAATTTTTCCAATTTTACCTGTACCAATAATGCCTGTTGTTTTTTCATGCATATCAAAACCAGTAAGGCCATTTAAAGAAAAATTTGCTTCCCGGATACGATTATTTGCTTTTATTAGCTTACGATTTAAGGCCAGCATAAGGGCTACAGCATGTTCTGCAACTGCATAGGGAGAGTATTCCGGTACACGTGCTATTAGAATGCCCAAGGCATTTGCTTTTTCAATATCTACATGATTAAATCCTGCTGACCGCAAGGCCAGAAATCGAACTCCGAAGGCTGCCAATTTTTCTAAAACTTCTTTTGATCCATCGTCATTAACAAAAATGGATACGGCTTCGCAGCCTTGAGCTAAAGAAGCAGTGTTAGCAGATAGCTGCGCTTCTATAAAAATTAATTCGTGCTTATTTTGCGCAGCAACAATTAAATGTTCTTTTTCAAACTTATGTGTGCTGAATACGGCTACTTTCATAATATTAAAACGCAAGCTAAGGGATATAGCGGAATGTTATTTATATGAGATTATCCTTTTACTTTAAAATTAAAAATGACTGTTCCTTTTTGTCCTCCATCAGACTCACCCATTTTTAATTCTCTTGCACGGCGCAGGGCAATGTTTATAACATTTCTATTGGAAGTGGTAGTACCTCTGGGCTGAAGTGATGCCGAAGTTATTTTTCCGGCTGCACTCACTACAATATCTACAGCCACTTTTGCATTCTCATTAAAATCGTCCTCAAAACTTTGGTTTGGGATGTTTAGTACTCGAACACCAAAGCTTTTGGGTGTACCGGTGTATGTTCTTCCGTTTGGATCACCGCCCGGTGTTCCCTGGTCTCCTTGTCCACCTCCGGTTCCCTGGCCGGTGCCAGGCTTATAAGTATCTGCGCCATTGCCCCCGTTGCCATTTCCGCCGGTTGTTCTTCCCAGTACAGCTTTAGGTTTGGGCGGTGCTACCGCTACAGGTTTGGGAGTTGGGGCAGTTGTCGTTTTAACCGTTTTATTTTCGTTATTAATTTTTGTGGCTGTAGGTTTTGCTGTGGTAGGTCTTTTAATAACCGGTGCATCATTATCAACCCGGTCGTCTGTTTCTACATCTTTTATATCTTCTGCTTCCGCCTGTACAGGTTGGGGCGGTGTATAGGAAGGTTGTTCTGCAGCAGCAGGCTCTCCCGGTAAAAGAGGCTGATCGTCACCAGAGCCTACATCACTGCTTCCAAGATTTACTTCAAGATATTCCTGCATAGGAGTAGCCGGGATAGTAGGCAAAGGCCACTTAACTAAAATAAATAATAGTAGCAGGGCTGCTGCAATACCTAACGTTATAGCAGAAGCTTTAATGTTTTTTTGCCTTTCAAATTCTGCGGAAATAGACAGACTATGATTCATAAAATTTATTAGTCTTTTGGATTATTAAACAATGCAAAAGTTAGACAAATTACATAAGCCGCGAAACCTTGCTCATTCTTTTAACATTTACCCGATGCGTTTATAAATGCTGTGCGGCAATAGCTTCATAAGTATTGCAATGAGGTACCAGCGCCTGGTTATATAAGCAATTCTTCTTTTTTTATGTATTGCTGCTACAATTTGCTGCGCTGCTTTTTTAGGAGATGCCACCCAGAAACGCCCATTCCCTTTAGCCATCTTTGTATTAATAAAGCCCGGTCTTATATCAGTAATCACAATATTTTTCTTTAGCTTTTTAGCTTTTATATTTAGGCCTTCTGCATAATTGCTGATAAATGCTTTACTGGCGCTGTAAGCCGGCGCCCAGCTATTACCTCTTAAAGCAGCAAGCGATGAGATCGCTACAATATGACCATAACCTTGCTCCAAAAAATAGTTGAAGGCATAAGTCACTATTTCAACAAATCCATTAACGTTGGTCTTAATAGTGGTGTTTTCTATTTCCCAAACAACCTGCGAAGATGGTTCGCCATAACCAGAACAATAAATAATGAGATCAAGGCCACCTAATAGGTAAATTAAAGATTTTAATTGTTCACGGTTTGTTTCGCCCATCACATCAAAGCATGCAGTTATTATATTTTGGGGGAAAGCTTCTTTTGCATCGTTTAGCAGTTGTTGACGACGACCTGTTATAGCAACCATATAATTTTGCTGTGCATATAATTTTGCTGTTTCACACCCAATTCCTGAAGATGCCCCAATGATAATTATTTTTTTCTGTATCATATTAGGCATCAATGGGCGAAATCCAGTTCATACCTTCCGTTGATGCGTTCAATTGGAGGATTGTAATAACCAAATTTCAATTTTGGAAATTCTTCCCTGATCAACTCCATCAATTGTTTTACACCAAGCACTTCACCGGTTTCAGCCATGCCAATTTTCCCTAAATACCAGTCCGGGTCAATATTAAAATTGCGCCATTGAATCATGCATAGATCAGTATCTATAATAAGCTTTCGCAACGCTTCATATTCAGCTACACTATCTGTCATTCCGGGAAAAACGAAATAATTAATAGAAGTCCAGCCACCAAAAGAACGCACTATTTTGAGGCTTTCAATAATATCATCAAACTTATAATTGTTAGGCCTGTAATAGGGCAGGTACACTTCTGCACGGGCAGAGTTCGTACTCACTCTTATACTATTAAGGCCTGCTTCACATAAGGCTTTTACAGCTTCTGGCTTTGAGCCATTTGTATTGATATTAATACTTCCCTTTGATGTGTGTTTTCTTATTTTAATAATTGCTTTCCGGATGGTTTCCCACATTAATAATGGCTCACCTTCACAACCTTGTCCAAAGCTCACGATAGGATAAGCGGCAGTTTGTAAATGCGGAACCGTGTATTCAATTATTTCTTCAGCCGTGGGCTTAAAAGTTAAGCGGTCCTGTGTAGAAACAATGGTTTCTTCTGCTGGTTGAAAAGAGATACATCCCAAACAATTTGCATTACAGGCAGGCGAGGTGGGTATCGGGCATTCCCATCTTCCAATAAAATAATTGCGTGCTGCAGGACAATGATATGTTAACGCACAATTATTAGCAAGATGGGCTACAAGGCGGTTGTGGGGATATGTTTGTAAAAGTTGTTCAACACCCGATGTTACTTTGTCTCCTTCAAAGCCAGCACATTCCTGGCGTATATCTTCTTCAATACGCACAGCAGGAACAAAAAATTTTTCATTATGCCAACCTGCTGCTGTATAACAAAAGAGTGGTAGCGTGGGTGCACCAGGTATGGTTTCATAAGCAGCCAGGTAAAAGCCGGTATGCGCCGGTGGTATAAAGGCTGCTACAGCCCATCCTTTTTCACACAAACGCATTTCTCCCGTCTGTACATCTATACCAATTCCCCTTCGTCCGGGAAGTTCATAAAGCTGGCCACCTTCGGGCAATTCAATCCATTCTTCAACTGGCACAGGAAAGGCATCCCATCCACTGCGGCCCACTACATATAAAGAAGTGTCTTCGTAAATAGTTCCTTTGCCATCAGAATAAAGAATATATGGAGATGATGTTAACACGATAATAAATTCCTTATTACAGCACTGCCGCTGAAATTTTTTCTTGACAAAATTGATTGATTTTTTCTATTTCTTTTAAAGGAACATTATCTAACACTTCATATTGAACATACTTGTTATCCGGATAGTGTATGGTTACAAAATCAGCCCGTATAATAACGTTGCTTATAGATGACCAGGGAACTACTTTGTTAGAAAAATAACCCGGAATCATAATGTTGTTCTGATTAAACGTTAAGGCTGCATCATGAAATATCTTTCTTTCAGTAAACAAAAGCGGGATACATATAACAGCCCAAATAAATAAGCTTAAGTTTTTAAACTCCATTTTAGATTTCAACATAAAAATTCCGAGTAGCGAAAACATCAAAAATTGTAACATGCGCACCCAATGGTTGTATTGGGCAGCCGGATCAATTTTATTTCTGAATAAACCATAGATCAATGACAGCATTGCTACTAAAAAAAATGGCAGCACCGGAAGTAATCTTTTATACCCAAGTTGCTCGAAGTAAGCAATAGCATTGACCATTAAAAAAAGTCCGGCCAGTATATGCAACAAGCCGGTGCTTCTTTTTCTTCTTTCTATACCTTCTCTTTTAATGAGGATGCTATGCATTAGAAATGGGATTGCTTGCTACCAGCAGGTTACATAATTTAAAAAGTACCCTGGCGCCAACATTAGCATCCCAGCCATTTTCGCTGGTGCTTACTTCGCTTAAATCAAAGCCTATAATTTGTTTACCCATCTTGCGAATGGTATTAAAAAGGTAGAAGACTTGTTCTGTTTCAAAACCGCCTTGTACGGGTGTGCCCGTGTTGGGACAAAGCTTCGGATCAAGACCATCAATATCAAAACTGATGTATACTTTTTGCGGTAACCTGCTTACTATTTCTTCAACAATTTCTTTAAAAGTTTCGCCTTCGTATTGGCGGGTGCGTATGTCCTTATCAAAATAAACTTCAATCCTGTTCCTGTTATTTTGTATAAAATGGTGTTCGCCGGAAGAATAGTCACGTACCCCTGCCTGTATTAATTTTTTGATTTCCGGAATTTCATTCAATGCATTATACATAACGCTTGCATGTGAGTAAACGAATCCTTCATAGGATTCACGAAGATCGCAATGCGCATCAATTTGTAAAATACCAAAGTCGCCATGCTTTTCAGCTATTGCTTTCATAAAACCAAAGGGGGCGCTATGATCGCCACCCAGCAAGCCTACGAGCTTACCGCTTTCTAAAAGTGTTTTGGTTTGATGATATACCCAATTGTTCAATAAAAGACTTCCTTCGTTTACTTCTCTAAGTGTTTTGCGCATAAACTGGTTGTCATTCACAATTTCTCCCTTAGAAATATAATCAATGTAGAGCTCTGCTTCTTTGCGTAGGTAATCGCTTTTTAGTAATATTTTTTTATCAGATTCTTTTAAGTAAAATCCTTGTTTCCATTCTTCAGGAAATTCAGGGTCGAATAAATCTACCTGCAAGCTGGCTTTAAATATTTGTTCAGCAGACCGTGCCGTTCCAGACCCAAAGCTTACAGTTACCTCCCAGGGAACGGGCAGAAGAATAAGACGGGCATCCTCCTCATTGAAGGGTAAGCCAAAAATATTATTGTTGGGATTACTTACACAGTTAGAGTCAAATTGAGAAAGATCAACCATATGTAAACTTTTTAAAAGCGGTGCAAGTTAAAGCTGAATATTTAGGTTGCAAAATTGCCGTCTTGGAGGTATCTATAATTTTTGTGAAAAAAGCGTTATTGCGTTAAAATCGGTATAGGCAAATTAATCCGTGGTTCAATTTGCTCTACCTTTGCGCCGTATTCACAAAGCCATGAAAAAAATCCACATTGTATTGCTTATTTTAATTGTAGCTGCTGTTTCCGGGATGTCTTTCTTTATTAAAGATCTTACCACTTACGAAACATTTAAAACCGCACAGGCTAAGAGTGACAAGTTTGTGGTGGTGAAGGTAAAGCTGGATAAGACTTCCCCTATCGAATATAACCAGGTGAAAGATCCTAATCTTACAGTGTTTTATGCTTTGGATCAGGATGGCCTTAAGAGCAAGGTTATCTACAAAAATGCAAAACCTACTGATATTGAAAAAAGTGAAGGACTTGATCTTAACGGGTACATGCGTGACGGATATTTTGAATGCACAAAGCTTCAAATGAAATGTCCTTCTAAATACAAAGACAATATGCAGGCGGCAGAAAAAAATTTAGCTGCCTCTATAGATACCACTAACAAATACTAATTGTTTATTGATGGATTATATTGGCGAGCACCTTAGCCCGGGTAGAATTGGGCATTTTTTACTCATACTTTCACTTATATCTTCTTTAGCAGCTTCTTTTAGTTATTTTAAAAGCGTACAGGAAAAAGATTTTGATCAAAGCCGTTACTGGAAAAGGCTTGGCCGCATTTTTTTTATTGCGGAAGCGCTTTCTGTTTTTTTAATCTTCGCCATTATAGTTTACATAAACAGCAATCATTTATTTGAATATAAATACGCGTGGCAGCACAGCAGTAAATCTTTAGAGCCGAAATATTTATTAGCAGGAATATGGGAAGGGCAGGAAGGCAGTTTTTTGCTTTGGAGTTTTTGGCATTGCGTGTTAGGACTGATAGTAATAAAAAGAGAAAAGGAATGGGAAGCGCCGGTTATGGCCGTGGTGAGTTTTGTGCAATTTTGTTTGGCTACCATGGTAATAGGTATTTCTATTTTCGGATGGGAGATAGGCTCCAATCCTTTTGTTTTGCTACGCAATGAACTTGCTGCACCTATCTTTTCAAGGCCCGATTATCTTTCTATGGTTCAGGATGGCAATGACTTGAATCCTTTACTTCAAAATTATTGGATGGTTATTCATCCGCCGGTCCTTTTTTTAGGTTTTGCTTCAACCCTTATTCCTTTCGCTTTTGCCATAGCAGGGTTATGGACTAAAAGATTTGGAGATTGGGTAAAGCCGGCCTTACCCTGGGCGCTGTTTTCCGGTGGCATCTTTAGCCTTGGCGTTATGATGGGCGCCGCCTGGGCTTATGAATCATTAAACTTCGGAGGTTACTGGGCCTGGGACCCTGTAGAAAATGCGTCGCTGGTTCCCTGGTTGGTATTAGTAGCAGGCATTCATTGTATGCTTATTTACCGGCATACAGGCCATTCACTAAGAGCAAGCAATCTGTTTGCTATACTTGCTTTTTTACTTGTGCTTTACTCAACTTATTTAACCCGCAGCGGAGATTTGCAAGACACTTCTGTACATGCGTTTACCGGAGAAGGCATTACTACTTTGCAATTGCGATTATTTTTATTTGTTTTTGTACTTCCTGCTTTATTTCTTTTTTTTAGAAGGTACAAAAACATACCTGCTATCGTAAAAGAGGAAGAAACTTCAAGCCGCGAATTCTGGATGTTTATTGGGTCACTGGTTTTATTCTTATCTGCCATGTCTATTAGCTTAATGACATCCATACCTGTATTTAATAAGCTGGCTGCTTTTTTTTCCGGAAAAGAAAAATTGATTAATCCTTTGGCACTAGGTGAGGACACAGCGTTTTCTTATAACAGAATCCAGGTTTTTGTTGCGGTTGTATTGGCATTGCTTACAGGCTTTGGCATGTATTTAAAATATAAAAACACCACCGGGCAGTTTTTAAAAAAGCTCCTTATTCCTTCTGTAGTAGCAATTGTTTTGGCTTCATTAATTCTTGCTTTTGGAAATATAAATTACCGGGATCATGGCATTGGATACCTGGGTGCGATATGGCTTGCAATTGCAGCCAGTGTGTACACCATTATCGCTAACGCCGCTTATATATTTATAGGTGTCAACGGCAGTATGAAACGTGCAGGTGGGTCTATTGCTCACGTAGGTTTTGGATTGGTATTGTTAGGTATTCTTATTTCTTCTTCAAAGAAAGAAGTTTTGTCTTATAATACTTCCGGAATTATGGTTCCTTTAGGTGCAGAAAGTAAGGAAATGCCTGGAGAAAATTTAACCCTCGTAAAGGGTTTAAAAACCGACATGGGCTCTTATTGGGTTACTTATGAAAAGGACTCATCTCACCCAAAAAAACCTTTGTGGTTTTACACGTTGGCTTTTGAAAATAAAAAAGGCGGCGACAAGTTTTCTTTATCCCCAAATGCATTCGTTAATTATAAAGGTAATGAGGGCCTAATGGCAAATCCAGATTCGAAGCATTTTTGGGATCATGATATTTTTACGTACATCACTTCTATTAGTAATGATCCTTCTGCTTCAGCAGATACAACCTCGTTCAAAACTCATAGTATGGCAGTAGGTGATACAGTCTTCTATTCTAAGGGTTTTGCTGTTTTGGATAATCTTGTTACAAAAGATAATATTCCTCAGCCTGGTTTTGCTCCAACTGACAGCGCCACTGTAGCAAGTATAAAAGTTTATGCAAAAACAGGTTCTATTTACACCATTGAGCAATTGCTGATCAATAAAAGCGGCACATTAATATCATCTCCTGATACAATCACTGCAGAGAGTTTAATTGTACAACTTCAAAAGCTTACCGGCAACTCTATCCAGCTTGGCACGAAAGAGCCGGAAGGAATAATGAAATATATCACCCTTAAAGCCTATAAGTTTCCTTTTATAAATGTTCTTTGGCTGGGAACTATCATTATGGTAATTGGGTTTTTCATGAGTGCTATCCGGCGAATTCAGCTCGGGCGTCCTTCCTTAAGAAAAATCTAAAGTTTGGTTTAAAGTCCATACCGGTCTTCCATGCTTCAACCGGTATAAATTTTCTTTGTATTTTACATCAATGTGCCGGTGGTATTTTTTCATTTTTTCATTTTTCATTTTTAATGCCTCCTTTCTTCATGCGCAGGAAGTAAACTCAAAATGGGGCCCTAACGATACCATCATTGTATCCGCAATCATTTACAACGGCGAATCTATGCCTTACAAGGAACTGGAAATGGTGTATGTTTCTAATTTGTCGGCAGATAAACTTGCAAAATATTTAGAAGGTTATAACAGGTTGAGAAATGCTGTATATGTTTGTTATCCTTATGCCCGTACAGCAGGAGTTACCCTAAACGAGGTGGCTGCCAGGCTTAATAATATTAGTTCCAAAAATGATCGTAAGAAGTATATAAAGTCGCAAGAGAAAATATTAAAAAAACAGTTTACCGATCCACTCTCAAATTTATCTGTTTACCAGGGAAGGGTATTAATGAAACTTATTAATAGGCAAACGGGCAATAATTGTTATGAGATAATAAAAGAATACCGTGGTGGTGTTAATGCCCGAGTATACCAAACAGTTGCCTTCTTTTTTGGAAGCAGCCTTCGCCAGGATTATGACATTGCTCATGATGCAACTGATCGCCAGATTGAATCCATTGTAAGAGAAATTAATGGCTCCTGGTATGACAATCCTTTTAAGCCAGGCATCAGGATTAATTAGTTTATACGTTAGTAACTGCATGAAAGTAGTTGGCAGTTTGCAGTTGGCAATCTTATCTCTTTTGCAAACCGAAAACTGCAAATTGATTGCTGCCAACTTGCACTATTTCCTTTTCAAAAATGGCCTTCCTATTAACAGTTAGAAGTGTTTATTAACCATGATCGTTTGCTATCTTGCAGCCTTAAAAATCAAAAGCAAAAATGAAACTCGATGTATTGGCAATTGGTGTGCATCCCGATGATGTTGAATTAGGGTGTTCGGGAACATTAATCAAGGAAATTGCCAGGGGCAGAAAGGCTGGAATAGTAGACCTTACGCAAGGGGAGCTTGGAACTAGAGGAACGATTGAAAGCCGCTATCATGAAGCAGCAGAAGCAGCTAAAATCATTGGTGTGTCGGTACGGGAAAACCTGAAGATGCGGGATGGATTCTTTAAAAATGATGAAGCACATCAGATGCAGTTAATCCAGGTATTAAGAAAATATAAACCTGAAATTGTAATTGGTAATATATTGGAAGATCGGCACCCCGATCATGGCAGGGCAGGGCAACTTATTTATGATGCCTGTTTTCTTTCAGGTTTAAAAAAAATTAAAACGATAAGTGAAGATGGAACAGAGCAGGAGAAATGGCGCCCGAAATATTTACTTCATTATTTGCAGGATCGTTTTCATGAGCCGGATTTGATAGTTGATATCAGTGATGTATGGGAGCAGCGGCTCCAGTCCATCAAAGCATATAAAACCCAATTTCATAATCCATCAGGTAGTACACAAGAACCACAGACTTATATCTCAAGCCCTGAATTTTTAGAATCAATTATTGCAAGAGCAAGGATGTTAGGAAAGAGGATTGGTGTGCAATTTGCGGAAGGATTTACATCACAAAAAAGTATCGGCATAAATAGTTTAGATGCTTTGATATTACAGGAAACGTAAATAAATTAGAATAACATTATTCATAGAAAAGCCAGCCTTATCATGAGCACAGTAACTATCAACCCAAAATTTGCGACAGTCACCAAATCGTTTCATACAGAACTAAAGCAACGGATAAATTCTTATTTTAAAGAAACCGGTAAATCAGCAACAGGGGATACCCGCTTATACACAAAAGCTATCATTCTCTTTAGCAGTTTTGTATTTCTATACATTCATCTTGTTTTTTTTACGCCCAACGTTTTTTGGTCTCTCCTTGAATGTATCATACTTGGTTGTGTAACAGCAGGTATCGGTTTTAATATTATGCATGATGGTGCACACGGAAGCTTCAGCAAAATAAAATGGGTAAACCAATTGGCGGCTTTTTCATTAAACATATTAGGAGGCAGCCATTTTATGTGGAATATGAAGCACAATGTGATTCATCATGCCTATACAAACATTGATGGTGTTGATGATGATATTGACATTAAGCCCTGGATGCGGATGAGCACTACCCAACCCAAATTTGCCATGCACCGCTACCAGCATATTTATTTCTGGTTGTTATATGCACTGCTATATATCTTCTGGATTTTTAGCCTTGATTATCAAAAATATTTTAAAGGTAAAATTGGGGGCATGGCTATAAAAAAAATGAGTGCCGGTGATCACCTGATTTTTTGGGGGTTTAAACTCATTCACTTGTTTTTATTTGTGGCCATACCTATTTACACACTTGGGTTCACATCATGGATCATTGGCTTTACAACTTTTGCAGTTGTAGCCGGTCTGGTTATTAGCATTGTATTTCAACTGGCACATACCGTAGAGCATACAAGCTTTCCTATGCCTGATGAGGTTACCGGAAAACTGGATGACGAGTGGGCCATACATCAATTAAAAACTACTGCCAATTTTGCTCCCCGTAATAAGGTTATTAACTGGTTTGTAGGCGGGCTAAATTTTCAAATTGAACATCACCTTTTTCCTAAAATATCACATGTACATTATCCTGAGCTTGGTAGAATAATTAAGCAAACCTGCTTAGAGTTTGGGGTGCCTTATATTGAATATCCTAAAATGCGTCACGCTATTGCTTCGCATGTAAGTTTCTTAAAACAAATGGGGAGAGGATAACAAAAATAATTTTCGTTTTATAATGGATGATTTTGCTGTTGGAGCAATATTTTTTCCATCAAAGCATGATTTGGTGTATAAATTGTTCTCGTTACTAAAACCAAATCAAGGCCATGTCAATTAAATGGAAACCAGATCCTGCGCACAGTGAAATACAGTTTAAAGTAAAGCACTTAATGATCACTACAGTTACAGGTTATTTCAGAGAATTTGACCTGGAAGTAGAAACGGAAACAGATGATTTTAAAACAACATCAAATATTGTGTTTTCTGCAAACATTCATTCATTAGATACCAATAACCAGCAAAGAGATACACACCTTAAATCTGCCGATTTCTTTAATGCGGAAGAACATAAGCAATTAAAGTTTGTAGCCCATAAGTATGAAACCCGGGGCGATGAAGCGCAATTAAATGGTAATTTGACAATTCGTGGAGTAACAAAACCCGTTACAGTAAATGTTGAATTTGGCGGAATGGTTGTTGATCCTTATGGACAAACAAAAGCAGGTTTTACAGTAGACGGAAAAATAAGCAGAAAGGAATTTGGATTAATGTGGAATGCAGTTACAGAAGCAGGCCAGGTGGTAGTAAGTGATGATATAAGATTGCATTGCGAAATACAGTTGGTAAAACAACAATAAAGAAATCGGGACAAAGAGACAAAAGTCCAAAGATAACTGCCTGGTGCTTGTTTCCACGCCGTTGGTGTGATAAATAGGAAATAGCTATGAGCTAAGTCCTCTCCACCACCAACGTGCTATCCATAGGACATGTTGTTGGTGAGTAAATCTAGGTGTTAGAGGTTTTAAACAAAAACACCAACGGTGTGAAGAAATGGATTTGAAGAACCAACTTGACGAATAGGACTTCGCAGGATTGACACTACAACTTTTATATTGATATTCCTGCTTCTACCGTGATCAATATAGCAGATGTATCGAACGAACAGACATTAAGTTCTAAAGAACCGGAGGTGTTGTTGCTTTTTATTCCTGGTAACAAACAGTCTTACTCCAGGTTACTATCCGTCTTTGGCTGGCAAATTCAAATCGAAAGGATTTAATCCATTTAGAACTGCTATGGAGGTATGATGTCTTCTGTTTATAAGTCATGTAGGGTTATCTTGCTACAGAAAAATCCCGATGATAGCGCCGAAGTAAATTCTCCGGATCATTTTTTACAATATAAATTTTACCTCTTAGTTTCTTTACCTCGCCGGCTTTTAATCCTCCTATTCTCGGATCGCTGTGAATGCATACAAATATGCCCTGGAATAATTCCTGATAATTGTCCCACGCAGTTGCCATCAGGTATTTACTATCATCTGAAAAAGATCCTATGAGACCGTTGACAGGCATGTCAGGGCTTAGCGGACGTGGGTTAACATCGTTAGGATTGATACCTGCCGGTACATAAATCTGCCCGCCTTTATAAAGCGCTTCTTCAGTACGCCGTGTTTTATCCAAAGTTGTTAAACCTGAATGAGTAAAGATGAAAGAACGGGAAAGGTAATCTTCCTGCCTGCGATTGGTAAACTTATCTACTCGAATGCAAGGTTGAAACCAGTCTACATCCATTGCCTTATTGCCTTTATTATGGAGTACGAGATTAAATTCCACTTCATCTTTTCGGGTGCGGATATCATGCGTTACTTCTATATCCTGTTGCACGATTGTTCTAAGTTTGATATGTGTGTTGTTATCTTCAGTAGAAATTAATTCTGTCTTATGCGGGATGATAGTTTCTTCCCAATTACGGTTTGTTGAACCGGTTTTACAAAAATCTTCGAGGTATAAAACATCCATTTTTTTACCGGGTAACTTATCGCCCGAAATAGTAAGTATGTTATCCTTCCAATGTATCCGGAGTATATCACTTCTTCCTGTCTTTTCGGTGGAATTTTTAGCGTGCCGGTTGAAGCCAAAAATGCAGGTAAGGCATACTATAAAAATTAATTTTCTAATGACGCCGGAATTATGTTTAATAATTATCATTGTAATCTTTTTTCAAAAAAAGAAATTTCGAACTCACTGATGTTCCAGCCGTGTATACCTATTGGCCAATGTGTGTTAGCTGGTGACACAACTTTTTCTTTTACAGCGCCGCTATTTTTTTTGGAAGATATCTTTTTTTTCAGCGGACATGGTATCAATAAGTGTTATGCTGGCTTATTCTTCATAGATATCTTTTCTAAGTCCGAGGTTCACAACATCTATGGTAAGTATATTATCAAAGATGTTGTATATAATGCGGTAATCAGTTACACGTATGCGCCCGCCCTCCCGGCCTTTTAGTTTTTTACAGCCTTGTGGCCGTGGATTATCAGCTAATCCATAAATGGCAGCTTTGATATTGGAGTAGAAAGGTTCATTAATTTTTCCAGGGCTTTAACGGCTTTTGGTTTAATAGTAAGCTGGTAGGGCATCTACTTTTTTTTGCGTTTAGCTTCAATAAGCTTAAAGGCTTTATCAACGGGCAGAGAAGGTTGTTTATCGGCCATAGCTTCGTCATAGAGGCGTATATCTTCAAGTTCTTCCAGTTCTTCCACCATTTTTTGATAGTCCTTTACAGGCAGGATCACGGAGAGCTTATTGCCTTTGTTATCGGTGATGTATTGAGGAGCGATCATGATAAAATCTATTTAGCGAAAACTTTTTGGTTTTGTTGTAGGTGATGGCTACAATAATGAGGCAATACCGTTTTGTTCTTCGTCATTTAACGGACAAAGCTTCAATATCTTCCATTCGCATCATTTTCCCCACTATAAATAACTTAAAATAATGGTAATGGTATAGGCAAATTTAGGGTACTTAATTATGCGACACAAGGATAAAGGGTTTAAATTGTTAAAACCAATCAATTGTTTTGGTACGAGTGGTACGATACCCTAACGCCTTCCGCGCCAACCAGCAAGCAAGCAGGATAAGGAACTGTTTGTAAGTACGCACACAAGAGTAATGTTCAAACGCTGCTACCCTCGCAACTCCATACTGTTTATCGCCCCTACTAATTTATCAAGTGCACTAGGATGCGTATAAATATTTGGTGTTACTCTTATACCTGTCATATTTGGTTGTTGAACTATACCTACATGTATATAATGCTTCTGAAGTAAATAAGTTTCTATTTCTGCAGGCGTCCAACTTTTCAAAGAAAGGTTTATAATAGTGCAGCAACGTTCTTCTGAGAGGGGAGTATTAAAGTGTAATCCTTCTTTATCTTGTAGCTGTGTTACCCAGTGCCTGCGCAAATGTCTTAGCCGTGCTTCTTTCACCGCTCTGCCAATACTTAAATGGTACTCAATAGCAAATCCAAGCGCCAGAATATTTGGATATAGCTGGATGCTTAGTTCTTCAAATTTTCTAATATCGTCTGATAACGGCTCGGCACCAGATGCCAGCGGCCAAAGCTTTCCAATTTTTTCTTTTCGTACATATAACATTGATGATGGTATAGGTCCGGAAAGCCATTTGTGCAAGGCTGTAAAAAAATAATCACAACCCAGTTTTTCTATGTCTGTGGGGAGTTTGCCAAAGCTATGCGCTCCATCCAGTATTACTTCTATTCCTCTATTTTTTGCTTCTTGTATAATGGGTTCAACAGGCATAACCTGGCCGTTCCAATTGATAACATGTGTAAGTTGCACTACTTTAGTTCTATCTGAAAAGGCAGCTTTATATTTTGTTACAATATCATCATCTGTGTCTGTATCGGGATTCAAATCAATCCATGACAGTTTAATTCCATCCCTTACTTCTCTTTGCTTCCAGGAGCTAACCACCTTTGCATAATCTTGCCTGCATAAAACCACTTCATCACCTCTTAGTAATGGTAAACCAAAAATCACATTGTTAGCTGCTTCTGTAGTATTGCGCAGAATGGCAACTTCATTTGGAGAAGCATTGATCAATCTTGAAAGGCCTTCCCGTATCTGTTCCTTGATCCCTGCCATAACTTTCCATAAGTAAAAGCTGGGGGAAGTATTAACGAGTTTATAATAATGGAGAAAAGCATTTTCAACAATTTTAGGCGATGAGCTAACAGCGCCGTTATTTAGGTTAATCAGGTCTTCTGATAAAGAAAAATCCTGTCGTACAGTATTCCAGAAAGTTTCATTTACGGCAATTTCATCTACAGAACCCTCAGGCCTGTTAATAGTAACTTCATCCGGTGGAAAACCTAGCGAAGGTGTCTTTTTTAGTAATTCCCTAAACGATTGAACCCATGTATTCATCAATATATTTTAATGATAAAGTTAAGTTCAAAGAGGTTGTAGCATGGTGTTATTTCATTCAACTCTCAGGATACAAATAATTAAAAATAGGGAGTGCAATATTTATTAATCCCCTAAATGGGATACATTTAATTTAGCGTTGTAAGTTGATTATGTACATGAGAGCTATTAAAGTTTACTTAAGTATAGTTTTAGTGGCTATTGCATTTAGCTTAACCACAAATGTGGGTTGTAAAAGTCGTGGCAAAGAAAATGCTTCTGATTCCCTGGCTATACGCCAAAGCATGGCTTCTTCCCCTGTTTTATCACCGCAGGAGGCCATTAAGAAAATTCATCTTGAAAAAGGGTTTTCCATAAAGCTTGTGGCATCTGAGCCATTGATTACTGCACCTGTAGCATTAAGTTTTGATACAAAGGGCCGGATATGGGTAGTGCAAATGAATGATTATATGCCTGATACATTAGGAACAGGTGAAGACAAACCAACAGGTAAGGTTATTATACTTAGCGACAACAATAATGATGGAGTAATGGATACCCGTAAAGTGTTCCTGGACTCTCTTGTATTACCCCGTGCTATATGCCTGATTGAAGATGGAATACTGGTGGCCGAGCCGCCTAATTTATGGTATTACAAAATTCAAAATGATAAACCTTTTGAAAGAAGCCTGGTAGATTCTGCTTACGCCGTAGGAGGAAATGTAGAACATCAGGCCAATGGTTTATTAAGAGGGCTTGACAATTGGATATACAATGCAAAATCAAACAAACGGTATCGTAAAAAAGGTGATCAGTGGCTGATTGAAAAAACACACTTCAGAGGGCAGTGGGGCATTTCTCAGGATGATTATGGCCGCCTTTTTTATAACAACAATTCGGAAAATTTGCAGGGAGATTTTTTTATGCCTGGTCTTGGTGCTATTAATGCTAACCAAAAGGCCGTGGAAGGCTTCAACGAAAAAATAGTAGAAGACACTAGAGTATTTCCTATAAGGCCAACTCCAGGTGTTAACCGTGGCTATATGGAAGGAGTTCTTGATGGTAACCTTCGACTTAAAAATTTTACTGCAGCCTGTAGCCCTGTAATTTATAATAGTGATTTATTTGATAAAGAGTATTACGGAAATGCATTTGTAGCAGAGCCTTCAGCTAATCTCATTAAAAGGAATTTAATACAAACCAATGAGTATATAGTTGAAGGGGAGCAAGCATATAATGACAAAGAATTTTTGGCAAGTGAAGATGAAAGATTTCGCCCGGTGAGTTTATATAATGGACCTGATGGCGCCTTGTACATTGTTGATATGTACCGTGGAATTATTCAGCACAAAACTTATTTAACTCCTTACCTTAAAAACGAAATAAAAGAAAGGAAGTTAACAGAACCTCTTTCATGCGGCCGTATATATAAAATAGTTCCTCAGAATAGCACCAGTAGAAAGATAGTGATACCAAAAGACCCTGAAAGTTTAGTAAGATTGCTGGAAGACCCCAATGGGTGGGTTAGAACTTCAGCACAACAAGGATTAGTAGATAAAAGGGACACATCAGTTGCTTATCAGTTGCGCAACAACCTTAAGAATACTCAAAGCCCTTTAAGTTTAATACATTCTTTATGGACAATGGAAGGCCTGGGTGTTTTAAAAAAAGAAGATATATGGCCTTTACTGCTGGAAAAGAAATGGCCTATACGCATGCAGGCATTGGCAGTATCTCCATATATAATTAATAAAAGCAACTATCAGGAATTTTTGTTGCTTTATAAACAAATGATTAGTGAGAATGATACCTTGGCTGCGCCTTATATTGCCTTCATTACAAATAGTTTTAAATCTTTCAATCCTAACGCAGCACATGCAATGCAAATAGCGCTTGCAAGAAAATTTGGAGATAATGTTTATGCAGCCGATGCTATAATAAGCAACCTTCAGGGCAAGGAGAAAAGCTTTTTTAAGGAAGTGAGTCTGATAAATAGAGATACAAGCTTTGCGCTTATTAGACAGTTGAAAAAAGTAATCAGCAACATAGAAACCGCAAAAAATAGTAGCAGTCACGAAGCCCTTAATAAGCAGTTTCCAAAAGGTGCAGCTATCTTTCAATCCGTCTGCCAAACCTGTCATGGTAGTGATGGTAATGGTATAAAATCATTAGCGCCTCCATTAAACAATTCTGAATGGGTAACAGGAAATAAAAATAAATTAATACCTATTGTTCTCTTTGGGCTAACAGGGCCTATTAAGATAGGAGATAAGCTGTACGAAAGCCCGGAAATTAATGGCGATATGCCGGGCATCGGTCAAAATTCGGAATTCTCTGATGAGGATATTGCCCAGGTGTTGAACTATGTAAGAAACTCGTGGAATAACAAAGCACCGAACATAATGGCAAAAGATATTTCTGCTATTAAAGAAAAATACAAAGGCAGGCAAAAGTCGTTTACTATGAAAGAATTAAACGGACTAAAATAAATTTTCCTTGTTATTTATCCGCCAAGAAGAAGCAAGAGGGTAGGGGGTCCATTTCCTGTAGCACAATCCATGCAACAGAGTTTTTGGTAACAAAGGAAAGAATATAATATAATAAAGCCTGTAGTTAGCCAGACCTGTATTGTGCATATAATTTAATTGTTCGGAAAAAGACCTTTCGCCATTCTAACGATTAAATTTCTTTAAAGAAGCAATCGTGGCCTTTGGATCAATTGACTTAAAAACTGTATTACCAGCTACTAATACATCTGCACCTGACTGAATTAATTGCTCCGCATTTTCAACGGTTACACCTCCGTCTACTTCAATTAATATATTCAAATTGCTGTCATCTATTATTCTTCTAAGCTCTTCTATTTTTTTAAAAGAATGAGGAATGAATTTTTGTGCTCCAAATCCAGGATTGACACTCATGATCAGAATGAGATCAACATCTGCAAGTATATCTTTTACAAAAGAAACAGGCGTATGAGGATTTAAAGCTACACCAGCTTTCATGCCTAATGATTTTATTTGCTGAATATTTCTATGCACATGTTGGCAGGCTTCAAGGTGTACAGTTATTATATCCGCTCCTGCTTTTTTAAAATCTTCTGTAAACTTTTCCGGTTCAAGTATCATCAGGTGCACGTCACAAACCTTAGCGGTAGCTTTTCTTACTTGTTCTATCACCGGCAAACCAAAACTTATATTAGGTACAAAGCGTCCGTCCATCACATCAAGATGCAGCCAGTCAGCTTCACTATCGTTAATCATTTTACACTCGTCTTCAAGACGAAGAAAATTAGCAGCAAGAAGCGAAGGAGCTACAATAGCCATCGGGTGAAAATTTTGAAGGCAAGATAAAGAGTAATCAGGAGAGTGAATAATCTGCTGGCTTATACAGCAACAATGTAGATCATCAGCTTTTGCATTATTAATTTATTCGTTCTGCTGCTTCTCTGGCTTCTGCTAATGTTTTATCTAAACCATAGGCTCGCTGATAGTTAAGCTTCGCTTCGGCATTATTACCTGTTGCTGCTTTTGTTTTGCCAAGCCAATAATATGCTTCTGCAAAAGTGGGGGCGACTGTAATGGCCAGCTCAAATGTTTTTAAAGCACCTTTATAATCTTTTGAATCATAAAGCAGGGTTCCTTTGTCCATGTAAGCATCTAAAAAATTATAGTCGTGTTGAATAGCATCATCAAAAAATTTCAGTGCATCTTTTTTGTTTCCCACATTAGTATAATACACTCCTTTAAAATAATAAGGTTCGGCATGTTTCCCTTCTCTATCAACGTTTATGAGCGAATCGCACAAGTATAATGTTTTTGAATTCTTTGCTTCTGCATAAGCAAAAGCAAGTGTATGCGCCAGCTCTGCATCAAAGGGAGCGTAGCTATAGGCTGTTTCTAAAGTGGCCAGCGCTTCTGTATCTTTCTTTTGTGCAGTTAATAACTCTGCTTTAAGTTGAAGTGCATCTAATTGATTAGGATAAGCCGAAATAACCTCATTGCAAATTGTTATAGCTTCATCTGGCATTCCTTTTTGCTGGTATGCTTTTGCTAAATTAAGTTTTAAACCAATGCTCTCAGGAATCTGTTGCATCGCTTTTCGAATAAATGCCAGTGCTGTATCGGTATTTTTTTTCCTGATTACTGCTAAAACTCCTAATGCATACTCTTCTTCTTTTTTTAAATTCCATGCTTGCTTCATATCGCTTTCTGCCAGATCTAATTGATCGTTTTGCAGTAACAAAACACCTCTTTTATAGTAAAGGGCAGCTCCAGCTTTTTGATTTATACTGTCTGTAATAATATCGTATGGAGGTTGTGTTAGAAGATCTAGCTGCCTGCCTGATTTGTTGGTACAAGCAGCATGCGCTATTATCAAAAATAAAAAGCAAATCTTAGGAAACATAGAACTCAAAGCTAAAGAAGTTGACAGCATTTGAAAAAGGATAAAACAAAATTGATGTTAAACCTGGGCTTGTTGTAATTTTGATGCCAACGAAAATAAGCAACATGGAAAGTTTGTATAATCCTTTATTATTGGTGCATAGCATTGGCAGATGGTTATTACTGCTTTTATTACTGGCAGCTATTTTAAAAAGTGCTACTGCCGGTAACAAAGCATTTACTGCCGGCGATCATAAACTCGGATTGTTTGTTACCATTGTTGCCGACCTGATGTTGTTAGTAGGCTTATACTTGTGGTTTGTTGGTCCACGAGGATATGGATTAATAGAAGAAAATGGTGGGATAGGAGGAGTGATGAAAAATGCTACACTACGTTTTTTTGCAATAGAACATCAGGTAGGGATGCTCGTCGCTATTATTTTACTTCATATAGGTAAGGCACAGGGAAAGAAAAATTTTTCAGACAAATCAAAACACCGAAGAACGTTTATATTTTATTTCCTTGCATTACTCATTATACTTGCTACTATTCCATGGCCTTTCCGTGAAATTGGTGAAGGCCGGGGATGGATATAAACTTCAATAAAAGCTGGACTTGCATCCGGCTTTTCTTTTAATCTTTAGCGAGATCCGAGTTCAACTACTTCGCAATCTTTCATATTATTGCCATCAATAGTTAAACGAACAAGTGTACGCATTTTATGCCATCCGTGTTTGCCTGCAGCCCCCGGGTTAATATGGAGGCAATTAATCTGGTCATCATAAATAATTTTTAAAATATGGGAGTGCCCGCAAATAAAAAGTTTTGCTCCACTTGTAATTAACTCTTGCTTTATTCCGGGAGCATACCGCTTAGGATATCCGCCAATATGAGTCATATATATCGTTACATTCTCGCACTGCCATACCATTTTTTGAGGATACACACTTCGCACATCAAAACCATCAATATTTCCATAAACTCCTTTTAAGGGCTTCAGGTTTTTTAATTGGTCAGCAGTGGCAATTGTTCCAAAGTCGCCTGCATGCCATATTTCATCACATTGGTCAAAGTGGTTACATGTTGCTTCGTCAAGATAGCTATGGGTGTCTGCAATAATCCCTATTCGCTTCATTTATAAATGATTTTTTATAGGCACATAGTAAAATGTTCGGCACAGTTCTGTGCTTCTATTGGCCGCACCTGTTACAAAAACTTTTCAACAAAATTATTGCTGCAATTTTACATGCCTGATGCTTATCTACACTTGTCATGGGATAGCGTTAAAGCGCTAAGATAATCCTTAGCTATTGTGTTACACGTCGTTTATCAACTTGCGTTATATAAAGTGTAGAACGGCATAAAGTGATTGAGCTTTGCAGTAAACTAACTAAAAAACGTAGCCCGCATTTCTATGATAAAAAAATGACTTCCTTCTTCTGTAAAAGACAGTTCTTACAATAGATCAGTATATATGATCAATTTGCATTTAACCAGGCGGAAGAATGTTATTGCAAAATAACGCCGGAAGCTTAGTAGCACAAATGTTAGTAGGCGATATTCGGTTATTGTATGTGGAGATTAAATTCTATAAATCAAAAGCTAAGGTTCTATTTTTAACAGCTTTTTCTTCCCTGACTTTTTCCTTTGCTTCTGACTCATCCCTTTCTATCATCCTTTCTTTTAAGGACACAAATTTTGGTGTAAATAGTTGCTGAAAGAATGTGGTGAAAACAATAAACACTGGTATCCGAATCAACCATAATAACAGGTTGCCCCAAAAACTGTTATGAAGAAAACAAGGGGTTGCATCGTTGAAAAGTAAAATGAGAAGATTTTCTAAAGCTAGAATAGAGACAATAGATAATGTTGCTGTTATAAGAAATTGTTTGGAAATTCTCATAAAAAAATATTGGATTTGGATATTAAAGTACAGCAACTTAGTATCAAATACAAGCATTTATAGGATAAGAGCAGAAACTTTAATGGACTTAAGGTTATTCTTGTAACGCGGTAAGGGTTTACCCTGCAATTTGAGCATTTTGTAATACAGATAAGCGATAATGCCACTATAAAACTGTCAGGGTAATTTATATACCAGTCTTAATAAAATGGTGGCGTGTGGATATGGGATGAAAATGGTGGAAAAGCAATGGTAACAACTGCCAATGTATTTCAACAAAATGGAGTCATTCACGTGGTTGACCATGTGCTATTGCCAAAAATGTAAATGTGGCTTGCTTATGCATTAGTGACGCCCTTCCCGTAACCGGGAAGGGTTTTTTATTTATGATAACAGTATAACCGATGGTTTTAGCGATCTTTGCCGCCTTAAAATGAAAGCAAGAACACTAAAAAAAGATAAGGTCAACATTATTACATTAGGATGTAGTAAAAACATGGTGGATAGTGAAATATTGAGCGGCCAATTACAAGCAAGCGAAATTGATGTAGTGCACGAAAGTAAAAATCGCGACCATAATATAGTAATCGTAAATACCTGTGGTTTTATTGATAAGGCAAAAGAAGAATCCGTTAATACTATCCTGCACCAGATTGCACTAAAGCAAAGAGGCAAGCTTGATAAAGTGTATGTTACTGGTTGTTTAAGTCAACGATACCGTGACGACCTCGAGCAAACAATTCCTGAAGTAGATGCATGGTTTGGCACTATGGAAATGCCGCTTATATTGAAACGCTTTGAAGTAGATTATAAAAGCGAATTAATAGGTGAACGGTTATTGGCAACACCGCAACATTATGCTTATGTAAAAATTGCCGAAGGCTGCAACCGTACTTGTGCTTTTTGTGCTATTCCATTGATGCGGGGTACACATGTTAGCCGTTCTATTGAAGATATCATTAAGGAAGTTGAAATCTTGTCTAAGCGTGGTGTGAAAGAGATCATGCTTATTGCCCAGGAGCTTACTTATTATGGCCTTGACCTTTACAAAAAAAGAATGCTTCCTGATCTTTTAAAACGCTTAAGCGATGTGGAAGGTATTGAATGGATACGCTTGCATTATGCTTATCCCCATAAGTTTCCAATGGAAATATTAGAGGTAATGAAGGAACGTGAGAATATTTGCAACTACCTTGATATGCCTTTACAACATGCTGCTGATAATATGTTGAAAAGGATGAGGCGCCAGATTACCCGTACCGAAATGGAAGATTTAGTGCTTCGGGTTAGAGATGCAGTACCAGGCATTTGTTTACGTACAACACTTATCGCTGGGTTCCCGGGTGAAACCCTTGATGATGTGGAAGAGCTAAAAGCGTTTTTAGAAAAACAGCGTTTCGACCGTGTTGGAATTTTTACTTATTCGCATGAAGAAGAAACATCTGCCTACAGTTTGATTGATGATGTTACTTCAGAAGAAAAACAACGCCGGGCAGAGGATATCATGTCAGTGCAGCAGGATATTAGTTTAGAAAAAAACCTGGAGAAAGTTGGTAACATATACAAGGTTTTGATTGATAAAAGAGAAGCTGGCCGGTATATAGGCCGTACAGAATTTGATAGTGTAGAGGTAGATAATGAAGTGATTGTTCAGACGGATAAGAAACTAGTTCCTGGTAATTTTTACCCGGTTAAAATTACAAAAGCTTACGACTATGATCTTGAAGGAGAAGTAGTAGAAATAGCCACTGCAACCCCTTTTATTGCAAATCCATGTAACTAGCGTAAGGCTTAATATCTTATTCATTTATTGCGATACCATCTTAAGGGCCTTAAATATCGGGCGCCTTTTTTTGTAAGAAAGCGGGTTGGAAGATTTTGCCATTGATTGTTTTTATTTGTCCAAACAAGAAAATGCAGATGTGGAAAAGCTGAATATCCTGTTTTACCGCTAAGCGCTATAACCTGCCCGGTTTTTACTGTGTCTCCAACATTAACCAACACACCGTTTTGTTGCAGGTGCCAATAACCTGCCCTGGATTTATCTTCATGTTCTATAACAATAAGGTTTGCATACTGCCGGTACCTGGCATCAAGCCCTCCCCTGGTATTTGTTTCTACAGATCTTACTACAATGCCATCCCTTGCTGCTGTAATCTTTGTTCCTCTTTTCATTTTAAAATCTATCGCTATCCTGTTCTTGTGTGAAAAGGAGCTATAGTAACCTTGAACGGCCAGGTGTGATTTCCCTTTTTGATAGGGAAGTGCATATACATAGCTGGAGTCATCCGTAACATTTCCTTTTTGTAAATTTCTTACTGCTTCGTATGCCGGGTTTTTATTTACAGCACAACCAGTTAGGAAAAAAAGAGAATAAAAAAGTAACGGCTTCAACTAATTAAAATTTAAATGAAGTAAACAATAATAATACCTATCGCCTTGCAGGGAATACATCTAATTAACACCCATGATTATAACAAACAAACGCCTAGCGTAAAGGGTGGATATTACAGGCTATTAAGGGCATGGCTTATAACGATAAGTCTAATTCATAAACTTATAAAATCCGGCAGTTGCAGTATCTCCAACAGAGCCATCCTCTCTCTTATAGATAAAATACGCCTCCAGTTGTTTCTGACGTTCTACAAATCTTTTTGCTTTTTTTAATCCCATTCCCATTAGTGCATTATCATACCCATCTGCCGTTATTGCATCCCTACTCCATACGGTTACACTTATAATTTCATTATCAATAGGGTACCCGGTTCGGGCATCTATAAGATGCGAAATCTTTTTGGCGCCATTCTCCCTGTACTTTCGATAGTTGCCGGAAGTTGTAAGGGCACCATTTTTAAGCGTTACTGTTTTTTGTAAAACAGCTTCGCTAAATGAGTGAGGTGAAGGGGCTTCTATACCAACAATAAAATTATTTCCACCAGGCTGCTTAACCCCTTTTACAAATATCTCTCCGCCAATTTCAACCAAATAGTTTTGTATTCCTTTTGCCTGGAGCAAGCTGGCAAGTAAATCAACACTATAACCCTGGGCAATCCCATTTAGGTCAATAGTAATGCATGGCTTTCGTTTTATAAGACTATCGCCTTTCAAGTAAATGTTTTTAGTGCCTACGCAATTCATTATTTTTTGGACAGAAATGGAATCAGGAAAACTGGTGACAGGCTTTACCCCAAATCCCCAGACATCAACCAATGGTTTAATGGTTATATCAAATATGCCAGAAGTTAGTTTATATACACTGATTGATTTCTTTATTACATCACGCATTTTATTATCAATAGCAATACCTCTGGCTGATGCGTTAAATTGATTAATAAGTGAGTAAGGTTTATATAAAGAAAGAGAACTGTCAATACTGGTCAGGGCGCTATCAACGGATCTTTTTGAGATGATGCTATCAGAGGCATAATAAGTTATGTGATATGTGGTACCCTGTGCTAAACCCCTGATATAAAAGGTTTTTATTGATTTATCTTTTACAAAGGCTGTTGTATATAACAAAATGATAAGCAACCCCACGGTAACCATGCATTTAATAAAGGAGATTTTTAGGATTGAAAAGGGCATAAGAAAAAGGAGAAACTACCAGTAGGTTTAGGTGAGCAAAAATACCTGCTTACGTTATAGAAGCTCCGAGTTTTTGTTTTTGCAATAATAAATCTTTGACAATTTTGTTTGAATATGCTGTTCTGACCCTGCAACAGCACTAAGAGAGCTTTAATACTTCATTGTTATATATTATTCATGCACATTGACACGGTTTTATTAAATAAAAAGATCCCCTCTTTAGAGGGGATCAATTTTTTATAAGGCGTTTGGTGATTCAGTTTCATTTGTTTCATCGGACAACGGACGCCTGGATTTTCAAAGGATTGGTTTTGGTTTGTTTCTTAGGAATTGGAAAAAAAGAAGTTGACTGATATTGGACTGTTTGTTTGGTTTTCTTAGGATTGAATAGTTTGGTTTTTTTCGGACTTTGGATTGGTTTGGCTTTCTTCAGGATATTGGTTTGATTGATAACGTATCAATCAACTTCTGATACAAACTTACATCCTATAAGCTTCTTTGTCAATTGGAACAATACCCTATTTTTTAAGGGAGAATACACTTAGTTTAAGGGTGACTGCACTAAAGCACGCTCGTAGAAATACTTAATACACCCTTACATCTAGTACATAAAAAAGGGCCAGGATAATAATCCAGCCCCGTATTAAAATCCAATATCCTATGAAAAACCATGACAAACATATCCTGAATTAAAGTAGCTGTCAAGTATTTAATATAGTTGTGTATAAGTTATTCATTACACTTAATGTAAATAAAAAAGCCTTCTGTGAGGAAGGCATTTTCATTACTTTAAGAGAGATAATCCCTTTTTTATTGGATTTAAAAACGGGGTAGAACAAATGTAAGCCATGTTTCTATCGCTTTGAATCTATTTTTTTATTAACCCCTTAAAACTATGGTTCGATATTTTACGGACTGCTTTTAATAAACACCAACACTTATACTTTAGACTTTCGTCTTTTTGATGTAGCAGGGTAGTAGCAAATACTATTTAGACTTTTTGCTACTGCTTTTTTTTTGAGCTGCTTTTTTTGAAGCGGTTTTTGTGCTACTGCTGCCTTTTTTAGCTGCCGCCTTTGCTGCCCTTTTCGCCGGGGGGTTACTATTCATTGCCGAACTGCTGCCCTTATTTGAACTGTTAGCAGCCTTGCCCGTGGTGATCTTATTTTGATTTTGTCCTTTTTCCGCCTGCACGTTCACTTTACCAATTGCAAGAGCAGTGAGCATATCATCGGATTTATATTCTTCATTAAGCGTTGTTTCTAACAAATTAGCCACTTCATCAAGTCCGAGCTGTATGGCATAAGCCTTGGCAGTGCCATACCCTGATATTTCATAATGTTCAATCTTTTGTGCAGAAGCAATGATGGCCGCATCCATTACGCTTGTATCCATATCTTCTCCCATCATTTTTTCACCTTCCTTAATCAATCCTTCTGTGCCTTTGCATTTTGTGCCAGAGCCAAACATACGCTCCAGAAAACCTGTTCTTTTTTTATTCTCTTCACCCGATTCTTTATTCAGAAGTTTTTGTACTTTATCAAGCCTTGTTTTTTGTGCCCGGGTTATTTTTAGGTGCTCTGTAAGCGCTTCTTTTAATTGACGGTTAGAAGCTTTATCCACCATTTTTGGTATGGCTTCAATAATTTGTTCTTCTGCGGAATAGAGATCTTCTATTTCATGTTGCAGTAAATCGCGTAAGTTGAGTAGAGGTTCCATTGGTTTTTTATATAGCTCATCAAAAAACTATGCCGCACCACCAATAATCATTACATATAAGTGTATAGGGACAATAATGCAGCGTAAATTAGTAGCCATACTGTTACATTCTCCCGAAACCTATTGTGGAAAAATAGGCTTGTAAATGTGTAAAGCCATTATGGCCGTATGTTTTTACTTAAGTTTGCTATGTGAACAAGTGAGCATTGAAAATATTTCAATACTAAGTAGATTTACTTTATGCAAGCGACTAATATTTGCTTTTCGAAAATTGTGAAATTGGGGGATAGGCTTCGTGAGATTAATTTCCGCAAGCTTCCTGGTACTAATAACCAGTTTAACGTTGATGTTACCGATGACCGGGGTAATCGGCACAACTTTACCCTTACTAAAAAGGATAGTGAATGGATATCCAGTGCAACTAACGTTCCCTCATGGTTACTGCTTTCAGAAAATTATTTGGGACAACTCATTGAGCAGGAGATTCCAATGTAATTTTTAATAGATTACCTTTCTTCAATTAGCCTAAGAATTATTGCAGATACTTTGCAGAGGAATTACTCCTCGTTTATTACTCAGATTACATACTATTTACGCAACACTATTTATGTAAGGTGGTTTCATCAAAATTAAAATGGTTCAAAACAATGCCCTGAGTGAAGCCCTTCCTGTATGGATGCTCCTTGTGGTACCAGGCTTGCGGCCTTCATACTGAAAATTTAATTCCACATTGTTGAGCAAACGTTTTGTATAGTCAAGCGACCATAAAAGGTTATTACCGGGCAATAAACCATCAAGCATAATATAGCCTATTGTAGTATTAGCAACGTTTTTCGTTGCATCATCTTTATAGTCAATTGCATTATAAGTAAAGCGTCCACTGATGGAACTATTTTGAAGTACATTGTATTTCGTTTCAACATTTATGGCGTTTGATGTAGACTGTTGCCCGCCATATTGCGATGCATTATTTTTCTTCTCCAACCGGTAACTTCCTTGCAACCTGAAAACGGTACCCCTGATAAAAACCAGCTGCGGCTCTGTGTTTACAATGTCAATTTCATAGTTGCGGTTTTGAAAATTTGCATTTGGCGTATACAAAGCATTGAAGCCTTTTTTTGCATTTACATTTAAAGTAAGCGAGGTGCCAAAATTATAACGAAGCTTTCCAATCAAGTCTTTACTATTCCTGCTTTCATATCCGTATGTCAGCAAATTTTTTCCTCCTGATTGCAGGTTCGTAACATCAAGTCCCCACCTGGTAGAGTACCGGTTAAAGGATAGCGTATTTAGAAATGATGTGTTCTGTGTGATCAGGGCTGTATCCTGCAAGCTGTATTTAAAAGGGTTGAATTCCACATCTTCTTTTGACACCGACTTTTTTGTTTTTTGCATGGAAGTTTGGTAATTGAACCTCGAAATAAATTTCCCCAATCCTTTTATATCCTTCCCAAATATTTCTTTTGGATTAAACGTAAAACTGTAATTAAGCGTATTATAATTTGCTTTTACAAACTGGTTACTTGGTATAAATATCCGAAGAAATTTTGCCTGGTCCTGGAATTGTGCTACCTCAAACTCATTCAGTTCCTGTGTGCCACTGCTGTCGTAATCAATCCATGTGTACTCGCCTTGTCCTGCCGGAACTTCCAGGTAAGCAAAATCTCTTTTTTGCTCCTGCCCTGTGCCTAACTCGTATAACACGTTTCCTCTTACAAGTCCTTTCCATTCGTTTATTAAATACTCTGTACGACCAAGCAATGTTTTATCATCCTTTTCTCTTGATACGTTTTTATTATACACCTTCAGTTTGCGGTAGGTTGTGTTGAACAAGAGCTGGTGATGCTCGCTTTTTAATAGCTCTGCATTAAAGTTTACATTATAGCTCCTGTCTCCTTTCTCTAATCCTTTGTACAACGGATATTTATCAGCCCTTGTAAAAAAGGTAACGCCATAGCGGTTTTTCTTTTGGTCATTCGACTTGAGATAAGCAGTATAAGTATCAAACGAAAAGCTTAAAGGGCTTATGGTATCATTTAGTTTGTTCCTTATTTCATTTTTCTCAAGCGCATACCGAAGGCCTAGTTGCATAGCAGCAAGATTTTTAAGCTGCTTGTTTACATCAATCACCGGCCGTATGAAACTGCCCTTATCAGATAGTGTGCTAAAAGAAGTAAGAGAGATATTGTTATTAAAGTTCCATCCGTTTAAGTTTACAACATGGGCTACTGTATTTTGAAAACCCTGGTAATCATCACTGCGCTTATAGTTCATAAACTGATAACTAAGCGAATGATCTGTTCTTAGTTTTAATTTGGTGCCTGCGCGGATTATGTTTTCAGTAGCGGGCTTTACCAATAAAGGCAACCCCCATTCTCTTGTAAATTCAACATAACGCAATCGTTCCAAAGGCTTAAACTTTTGATCTACGTGCTCATAATCAAAAGTGGAGTTAAGCTCAATGCCTTTGCCTTTATTTAATACAAGAACGTTTGAATATTGAAGCTTGGCTGCTATTCCTACGTCATCGCCTCCGTCTTTTGATGAATAGGTGTTAACATCATAAGAACTAAAACCGACTTCTGTTTTCAAATTATTACCCTTGTTTAGCTGGTAGTCTGTGCCAATGCTTACCACCTGCTGCTTTTTAGGTGTTACTAATATAAGCACCGGCTCATAGCTTCCGCTCTTTTGCCCGTTTATGGGTTCTACAAACCGAAATACTTTCCCATTGGCGCCATTGAAATCGGGAACGTAGTTCCCACTTCTTTGTCCTATCTCAGTAAACGAAAGTGAGTACTTTCCCAGTGAAGGATCAGTTGTATAGCGATAAAAGGAGTCGGGTATACTTCCATTTATGTAATACACCTTTTCATATAATATCTTGTTGATAGAAAAAGAATCCAGTCCTGCAGTAGAATATAGTGCCTTGCCAATACTGTCGCCCACATCAAACAAAAACTGCTTTTGCTTTGTATCAAGGTTTTGATTTATAGGCGAGTTCTTCGCGTCGCTATTATTAAACGCACCAATCTTTACTTTTAATTTTTTATTGATGTCCACTGTTTGGTAGGCAAACAAGTTTGCATTTAAATAGTTCCTATCCGCATATTCAAATTCAATTTGAATCCGCGAGTCCTTTGTAATCATACGCCTCGGCGTAAAGGTTACTTCGGCGGTGTTATAGTTGATCACGTAATCCTGGTCTTCGCCCCGCTGTAACAGCTGGCCATCTATAAAAACCCTTTCTGTACCGGCTAATACGATAAAGAAAAACTCATTGTTGGCTCCTGCCAAACGGTATGGCCCCTGGTTGCCCTCAAGCCCTTGAAAGACATTACGGTTAAACTTTCCTTTTGCAATGGACCCACTGACCAGAGTAGACGACTCTAATGTTTCTGAAAGTTTGTTTGTGGTTTGAAAAGAAATACCCTGGAGCCGCTTGTAAAAATTTAAAAAGTACAACTCATTCTGACGGATATCGATATCTCCTAAATTAAGCTTCCAGTTCTTCTTTTTAAATTGAAGAAATACCTGGTCAAACTCATTTAATTGCTGGGTGGTACCATCAGGTTGGATCGGAATATTATTATCAGTGATGGCTGCAGCGATTTCTATACTATCTGCAAGCATTCCGTTTAATTGCAAATTAAAGTTTGAATTAACGACAGCATCCTGGTTATTCCCAAAAGATAATCCCCTCCCAAAACTTCCATTGTATTCAATGTTCCCAAAATTAAATATGCCTTTACCGGGCACCTTATCTTCAGCCATAGGTTTAAAAACGGTGTACTTGGCTACGCTATCAAAATTTAGCCGCTGCAGCGATGGGTTTAGTTTGTAGGGAAATACGCGATAGGTAATAATAACGCTATCAGGCAAAGGCTTTTTCCAGTAAACGATTGCATTTACATAATCGAGCCGATAAAGCGAATCGGGAAAATTGTGAATAGAAAAACTGTTAGGAATAATGCTTAGTGTATCTAGTACGGTACTATCCGCCGTGATCACCCACTGCTTCACCCTTAAATTGGAAATTGATTGTTTTTGAAAAGGTTGTTGCTGCGCTTTACCTGTCAAAGCAAGAAACAGAAATAGGATCAATATGCAGCAAGTACACTTAAACAAAGCAGTTATTCAGGTATTGTAACAGAATTTGGATTTCGATGCCATTCAAAAGGTACAAGTAATGCCGATTAAATAGTATCTCTAAATTAAAAAAGCTCCATTCGGGAGCTTTTACATAACGCCTTTGGGGCTTATTTATTTTAAATCGCTTCTTATTAAGTAACTGCTGGGCAAACTGGCTAAATCAAACGCTTGTTGCTTACTCGGTTCCTGTCTTATTTATCTGCAGAAGCTCCGGCCATTAAATAGTCTTTGTGCATCCTGGAAATATTGGTAATGGATATTTCTTTGGGGCAAACAGCTTCGCAGGCCCCAATGAATGTACAGCTACCGAAACCTTCTTTATCCATCTGGGCTACCATGCTTAAAACACGATTTTTGCGCTCAGGCTGGCCTTGTGGCAATAATCCAAGATGAGAAATTTTGGCTGAAAGGAATAAGGACGCTGAGGCATTTTTACAGGCTGCAACGCAAGCACCACAGCTAATGCAAGCTGCAGCCGCAAACGAAGCGTCAGCCTTATCTTTTTCTATGGGGAGGGAGTTTCCATCTACAGCGTTCCCCGTGTTAATGGATATAAACCCTCCAGCCTGTATCATACGGTCAAAAGCTGTACGGTCTGTAACCAGGTCTTTCAGCACAGGAAAACCTTTTGCTCTCCACGGTTCTACAACAATTGTATCGCCATCTTTAAATGCCCGCATGTGTAGCTGGCAGGTAGTGGTAGCATGCCATGGGCCATGAGGACGGCCGTCAATATGCATGGCACAAGATCCGCAAATACCTTCGCGACAGTCGTGGTCGAATGCAATGGGATCTTGTTCTTCGTTTACGAGGCGTTCGTTCAACACATCAAACATTTCAAGGAATGACATTTCAGAAGATATGTCCTTAACCTCGTATGTTTCAAAACGACCTTCGCTTTTCTTATTTGCCTGTCTCCACACTTTCAGTGTGAGGTTCATATTGTAATGTTCCATAAAACAATTTGCCAATGATGTAATTTGCCAATTCGGCAATTATTTGTTCTTACTTGTTGCAATAATCTTTGTAATGATCTTATCTATTTCTTCCAGTAAGCTTATCAAATGCCCACAAGGAGGATAACTTTTCGAGCTCTCACATAATATCAGCCAATACTTTGTTTCTTCAACCTCTTTAGCCCCAATTTTAAATTTATGAATGAAGTCAGCCTTGCTTTCCGCATTTTGTGCTTCATGAACATTAGCGCCAATAGAGGTTCCTGATTTTAATAATTGCCTTGCGATAACAAATTTTTTTCCAGCCTCCAGCAACTCCGAATAGTCAATCACCGCCAACGCAAATTCAATTGTCTTTTTAAGAATTATATTTTCAGTTGCTGCTGTCATTGACAAATTATCAAATTGCCTAATTGTCGAATTGCCCCTTACTTATAACTCCGCTGACTCGGCTTTACCACATCGTAAACCAATGGCTCCTTGTGCAACTCCCATTCATGCTCGCCTTTCATTTCCCATGCTGATACAAACATAAATCCATCATCATCACGTAAGGCTTCACCTTCTTCAGTTTGAAACTCTTCGCGGAAATGACCACCGCAACTTTCCTCCCTTGATAAGGCATCCTTACACATCAACTCTCCAAGTTCTATAAAGTCTGCAACACGACCAGCTTTGTCGAGCTCAGGATTAAAATCTTTGATGCTTCCCGGTATTCTTATGTCGCTCCAAAACTCCTTTCTTATTTGTTGAATTTCTGAAATTGCCTGGCGCAACCCTTCCGCATTACGGGCCATTCCGCACTTGTCCCACATGATTTTGCCCAGGCGCTTATGCATACTTTCAACACTCTGCTTGCCCTTAATGTTCATCATCGTTTCAATCCGTGTTCTTACTGCATTTTCCGCTTCTTCAAAAGCAGGGTGATCAGTAGAAATGGAACTCACCCGGATTTCATCGGCTAAATAATTACCAACGGTATATGGAATTACAAAGTACCCGTCTGCTAAACCCTGCATCAATGCAGAAGCCCCCAAACGGTTTGCACCATGATCAGAAAAATTACATTCACCAAGTGCATATAACCCGGGAATGGTGGTCATTAATTCATAATCAACCCAAAGGCCGCCCATGGTATAATGCACCGCCGGATAAATACGCATTGGCAACTCGTAAGGATTTTCGCCTGTAATTTTTTCGTACATGTCAAAGAGGTTACCATACTTTTCTTTAACCACCTGCTTGCCAAGCACTATGCATTCTTCTGCTGATATATTTCCCAATCCTCTTTTCCCGGTTTCAATTTTTCCATATCGTAGAATAGCCGCAGCATAATCAAGATAAACAGCCTGCTTAGATGTGCCCACACCATGTCCCGCATCACATCTTTCTTTTGCTGCCCTTGATGCAACATCACGGGGCACAAGGTTTCCAAACGCAGGGTATCTTCTTTCTAAATAATAATCTCTTTCGTTTTCGGGAATATCGCTTGCCTTACGATCGTCTCCCGCCTTTAGAGGTACCCATATTCTCCCGTCATTACGTAACGACTCCGACATCAATGTTAGCTTGGACTGATGATCGCCGGTTACAGGTATACAGGTAGGGTGAATTTGTGTGTAACAAGGATTACCGAAAAAAGCTCCCTTACGGTGTGCCTTCCAAATAGCCGTGGTATTGCTACCCATCGCATTTGTAGAGAGATAAAATACATTACCATAACCACCGCTGCATAATAATACTGCATGGCCAAAATGCCGCTCCAGTTCTCCACTAATAAGATCACGGGCAATGATGCCACGTGCTTTGCCATCAATCATCACAATCTCCAGCATTTCATGGCGTGTGTACATTGATACGTTGCCTAAAGCAATTTGCCGCTCAAGGGCCTGGTAAGCGCCAATCAATAATTGCTGACCCGTTTGCCCGGCAGCATAAAAAGTACGTTGTACCTGTGTGCCACCAAATGAGCGGTTGCTTAACAGGCCACCATATTCACGTGCAAAAGGAACACCTTGCGCCACGCATTGATCAATAATATTTGTACTTACTTCTGCAAGGCGATGCACATTCGATTCTCTTGCACGATAGTCGCCACCTTTAATGGTATCATAAAAAAGACGGAAGACAGAGTCTCCATCATTTTGATAATTTTTTGCTGCATTGATACCACCCTGTGCAGCAATGGAGTGAGCACGACGCGGAGAATCCTGAAAGCAAAAAGCTTTTACCTTATACCCCAATTCACCCAAAGCAGCTGCCGCAGAAGCACCGGCTAGCCCCGTTCCAATAACAATAATTTCAAGCTTTCTTTTATTAGCAGGATTAACCAACTTCACATGCCCTTTATAATCTTCCCATTTTTTTTCTAACGTTCCTTCCGGAATTTTTGCATCAAGCATAAATTCAATTTGCTAATGTGACGGTTTGCCAATACGGCAATAATTATTTTTATGTTTCCAGCTATTGTAATTCTGTTGATCGTCTGTTGCGTCGCACTCTTGTACTTTCTGTAATTCTATTCAGCCCATCCCAACCTTCCAAAGGAAAGGCGACACCAGCACAACCATCGCTCTAACAAGAAACCTATATTTATTCAACTCATGCACAAGCAAGGGCTGTGGTTGGTCTACCTCCCTTCGCGAGGGCAGGGGTGGGCCATTAAAACGGGCTCACCCATTGAAAAAACATACTCAAAGGCATTAGTATAAATAATACGGCAACAACAATAGTAAATCCATAGCCAACTGTTTTTAATAGCGCCAGGTATTTTCTATTGTGAACGCCCATAGTACGGAATGCACTGTGAAAGCCATGAAACAAGTGATAGGCCAATGCAATAACACCCAATACATAAAGAATAACTACAATAGGGTTTTGAAAGACATCAAACATCTTCAAAAACACATTATGCGTTTCTGTATAACCATAAGTTACAGGATCAAGGTTATGTGTAATGCGTGATGGCACCCAAAAATGAGATACATGGATGATAAGAAATAATAAGATTATTGTACCTAATAAAGCCATGCTACGACTATACCATTTGCTGCCTCTATTACCAAGGTTAACTTTATATCCCTGCCCGCGCATGCTCCTGTTTTTTATTTCAATAGCATAGCCTTGAAAAATATGCAACAGCAAACCTGCAAACAAACCAATTTCCATAATGCGAATAATCAAAGTATTACCCATAAAGTGAGCAGCCCGATTAAACATAGACCCATTGTCATCCGGATTGAAAAAAGAGAGGTCGTTAAAAATGCAGGCGTTAAGGCCAACGTGCACCACCAAAAACGAAATCAAAAAAAATCCTGTGAGAGCCATTACTATTTTTCTGCCAACCGCTGAAGTGAAGAATTGCGACCATTTCATACTTGAAATATGAGGATTTTGAAAATTCGAACGCAAAGGTAGCACCCGATCGTTATAAAATTAAATATTTATAAATAATGAAATGCTAATCGGGCAAGCGTTTATTTATATCCTCATCTATCTTCTTAAACAAATGAAAAGGCCGATAGGTTCGCCAATTCGAAAGTTCTATAAGCTCTATATAGTAATTAATTTTTGCTTTTTTAAAATCGTACTGCGTTGCTTCAGGCATATTTAAGCATACGATCCAACCTTTTTCATCGGTTACTTCTTCAAACCACTCCTGGTAATAGTCTTTGTCGCCGCTATGGAAGTTCAATACGTTTTCTGCAATCAATATAAACTTATAAATGCCCTGCATTTCAAACTGGTCAATCACATCTCGCTTTAGGGTCATGATGTCGTTTTCAATAGCATCGTTCCACTCACCCAGTAATTCAATGACCATATAGTGTTCTTCATAATCCGCCAACAGCACCTTCATGTATAAAGTTTTGCTCCCAAAATCATCCCATTGCGGGTGTATATAATAATTATACACCGTTTGAGAAAACTCAAACTCAGAATATTCTCTATTATAGAATGGAGACAGCTTATCCTCTTCACTCACATATATGTGCCGCCAGTTGTAATATGGTTCTATGTTATGCATGGATTGATTAGCTAATTTGATAATTAGCTGATTAGCCAATTTGTCTTTTAGTTGTACCGATAATTTTGTTTAGCAATTTTTGTATCGATGTTAGCTGTTCCAGGCAACCATCAATATTTGGATAAGAAGGAGCATGCTTACATAGCAAAAGCCATCCTTCTGATTCGTCCGCCTCTTTACAGGCTATTTTCATTTTATGAATAAAATCTCCTTTGCTTTCTGCATTTTGTGCTTTTCTTATATTAGCATGAATCGAAGTACCACTTTTAAAAAGTTGGTTAGCCATATTGTACTTCTTTTTACTTTCCAATAGTTCTGTATAGGTGATTATATTCAAAGCAAAATCAAACGAAAGATTAAGTACAACATTATCTTTTTTATAAGGCGATGTCTCCATAAAAACTCATTATATTAATTTCCTCAATAAGCTAATTATCAAATTAGCTAATCTGCTAATCGTCTAATCACTCCCTTCACACTTCCATACTGCAATAATAGTTCCTTGGCCAGGTCGTAATCATCCAGCTTTAATTTATTCATCACCATTTTTGTGCCCCGGTCAATAAGCTTTTCATTGGTTAGCTGCATATTCACCATCTTGTTATCTTCCACCCTTCCTAATTGTATCATTGCGGTTGTTGAGATCATATTTAATACTAACTTTTGAGAGGTGCCGCTCTTCATCCGGGTACTGCCGGTAACAAACTCCGGCCCAACCATCACCTCTACGGGAAAGTCGGCCACAGCCACAAGCGGCGAGCCCGGATTGTTGGTAATACATCCTGTAACAATATTGTTCTTTTTGCATTCTTCTAAGGAAGCAATCACATAAGGTGTGGTTCCACTTGCGGCAATGCCAATCACCACATCATGTTCATTTATATTGTGGGCTTTCAAATCAAGCCACCCTTGGGTTAAATCATCTTCTGCATTTTCTACTGCTTGCGTAATGGCCATATCACCGCCAGCTATAATGGCTACCACCAGGCCCCGCGGCACACCATACGTTGGCGGGCACTCACTTGCATCAACCACAGCCAGCCTCCCGCTTGTTCCGGCTCCAATGTAAAACAGCCTTCCGCCCGAAAGCATTTTATCTGCTACTGCTTCAGTTAACAACCTTATTTGCGGCAGCGCTTTTTCCACGGCATAAGCCACTGTTTTATCTTCTGCATTTATATTCATTAATATGTCCTCTACAGGCATTTTATCCAGGTGCCTGTAAACACTTTGCGCCTCTGTGATCATCTCAAAGTCTGACATAACTATTTTTGTTTATTCTACACACCATGATATTTTACCAGGCCCTGCATCGGGCTTTTTAAAATTTGTCCTAAAACAAATTCATAATCCTTAGATAGTTCTGTAATCACATCCTTGAAGCCATAAGCTACGCTGCCCGCAAAATGTACCGGGAATTTCCAAATTTCAGGATACTTACATAAATGCTGAAAGAAAAAATCATTAATGCCATCTTCAATAATATTCTCAATCATGTAATGGCCACGATTTTCCGCAAGAAAGAGGGTGAACCCGGCAAGGTACCGGTTAGCCAAAGGCTTTTTGTACACGTTGTCTAATATTTCAGGGCCGGTGATTTTATACTTTTCTTCGAACTTTAAGACCAGTTCTTCATCGAAAGTATGATAGAGATAATGCTGAATAACTTTTTTGCCGAGGTAGGCGCCGCTTGCCTCATCTCCTAAAACATAGCCCAGGCCCGGACTATTTTTTGTTATTTTTTTTCCATTGTAATAGCAGGAGTTAGAGCCGGTGCCTAAAATACAAGCAAGCCCTTTTTCTTTTCCACATAAGGCCCGGGCTGCACCTAAGAGGTCAGTACCTACTTCAATCACTGCTTCTTTGAAAATTTGTTTCAGAGCCGCCTTCATGTTTTTTGCATGGGCCGGGTTAGCACAGCCGGTGCCGTAATAAAACAAAGTGGCCACTTTTACGTTTTTAAGCTTCGGCATCAACTCATCACTAATTATAGTGGCAATTTGTGAGGTAGTTAAAAAATAAGGACTTAAACCTTGTGTAAAGAATGTTTTCTTGCGGCCATTATTAAGTAAACACCATTCTACTTTAGTTGATCCACCATCGGCTATTAACGTTACTGCCATCATTATATAACTTAAACTAATGTTGAAAAATAGAAAGCAAAAGCTAAGGTTATTTCAAAACCAGTATTTTGCACAATCAATTACAAAGTAACAGCAGACGATGAGGAATAAAAAATTACAAGTTTGGCTTCCGCTTATTTTATCGTTGGTAATGATTTCTGGAATGTTCTTCGGGTTTAAACTTCACCAACAAACAGGAAGTACAAAAGGCTTTTTTAAAAAAGACCACCGATCTGCATTACAGGAAGCACTTGACCTTATAGAAAACCGTTATGTTGATTCTGTAGGTATTGACTCTCTTCAGGACGACGCCTTGCAGGAAGTAGTAAATCACCTTGATCCACATTCAGTTTATATACCCGCTATTGATGTGGGCGATGCTAATGAAGACATCATCGGGAACTTTGAAGGCATTGGTGTTGAGTTCAACATTTTTGCAGATACGGTGCATGTACTTTATGTAATACCAGATGGCCCGGGCGACAAAGCAGGTTTACATATTGGCGATAAAATTTTAAAAGTTGATGATTATTCTATTGTAAGTAAAACTTTGCCCAGCCAGGCCATAAGAAAAATGATTCGTGGCAAGGCCGGCTCTAAAGTTAAACTTTCAGTTTTGAGAGGCGCTACCCACCAGTATTATTATGTAACCCGGGGTACTATTCCTCTTCCTTCGCTTGATGCTGCTTACATGATTGATGCTACTACGGCTTATGTCAAAATGAATAAATTTTCTGAAACCACTTACCGTGAGTTTATGGGAAATATGGAAAGTTTTATCAAGGCAGGTATGAAGGGACTGATACTTGACCTTCGTGGAAATGGTGGAGGCTTGTTAAGCCAGGCCACATCTATAGCAGATGAATTTTTAAATGGAGATAAATTAATTGTTTATACAGAAGGAACCAATATAAAAAGACAGGAATACAAAGCTAACAAAGAAGGCATCTTTGAAAGCGGGAAATTAATTGTATTGGTAGATGAATTAACAGCCAGTGCCAGTGAAATTTTAGCAGGCGCATTGCAGGATTGGGACAGGGCTACCATCATTGGCCGCCGCAGTTTTGGAAAGGGTTTGGTGCAGGAGCAATATGAATTAAGCGATGGTTCAGCATTACGACTTACGGTAGCACGCTATTTTACGCCATCAGGCAGAAGCATCCAAAGGCCTTATGATAAAGGCAATAAAAAAGTGTACATGGAAGAAATTTATAACCGCTACCAAAGTGGTGAAATGCTTTCAGCAGACTCCATGCATTTTTCTAAAGAACATCCTTATAAAACCAAAGGTGGCAGAACTGTTTATGGTGGCGGTGGCATAGCGCCAGATGTGTTTGTGCCTATTGATTCAAGCTTGTTTATCAGAAGCGTTACGCAGCTTTACCTTGATGGAAGGTTTAATAATTTTGTGTACACATATTATACAGGGCACATGTCTGAGTGGGAAAAATATAAATCACCGCAGGACTTCATTATTAATTATCAGAACAGTAATGATGTATGGCAGCAATTGGTGGCTTATGCCGCAAAGGATAGCATTAATTTAAAGAAAATTCCTGCAAAAGATAAAGCCGAAATACAAGATAGGATCAAAGCATACCTGGCCCGCTTTAAATGGAGAACACAAGGCTTCTTCCAGGTGTCTAACGCAAACGATAAAATGATAAAGATTGCTTTAACTGAAATAGTAAAAAAATAAATTGAGTTAGCATCCTATTATTGCCGGATTCTGTTTTTCGTTTTCATTCTTTAATGCAATCTTGCCTTCATTCGCTCCCAATTTCTAACCTAATTAGTTCAGATGCAAAAAACAATGGTTGACTCCTTCGAAAAAATTCCTTGTACCATCTTCCCGGATTTAAAAGACGGCTCCCTTTACGTTGCACAAATTATTGCGAAACTCATTCGCGATAAACAAGCAAAAGGTGAAGCCTGTGTTCTGGGGCTGGCTACGGGTTCTACACCGAAAACCTTATATGGCGAGCTCGTACGTATGCACCGGGAAGAAGAATTAAGCTTTAAGAATGTGATCTCTTTTAACCTTGATGAATATTATCCTATAGATACAGAAGCGTTTCAGAGTTACGATAATTACATGCGCCGCTTATTGTTTAACCATATAGATATTGATGTCAATAACATACATATTCCAAATGGTTCATTACCTAAGGAAGAAGTAAAGAAACATTGTATTGATTATGAACAAACCATTGAAGATGCCGGGGGCATTGATATTCAGATTCTGGGTATTGGCAATAATGGACACATAGGTTTTAATGAACCTGGCTCTTCTATCTACTCACGTACAAGGCTTATAAATCTTGAAAACTCTACACGGCTGGCCAACGCTTATGAATTTGAAAATATTTCAGAAGTGCCAAGGCTGGCCATTACTACGGGCTTAAGTACCATTCTTAAATCAAAGAAAATTATTCTTTTGGCTTGGGGCCAGGGCAAAGCGCAGGTGGTACAAAAAGCGGCGGAAGGAAATATGACCGAACAGTTGCCAGCCTCTTTATTGCAACAGCATAATGATTGCCAGTTTGTACTAGACACAGCCGCCGCCGGAGAACTAACGCGGTTTAAAAGCCCTTGGCTTGCAGGTGATATAGAATGGACGCCCCTGATGATAAAAAAAGCTGTAGTGAATATGGCTTTAAAACTTGGCAAGGCAGTTTTATCATTAACCAATATTGATTACAACGAAAATGGCTTAGGCGATTTGCTTGTTGAAAAAGGTGATGTGTATGAAATTAACCTGCAGGTATATTATATGCTTCGCGATTCAATAACCGGCTGGCCAGGCGGCAAACCACTTGCAGTAATTCCTACACATCCTGAGCGATCATCGCCCTATCCTAAAAAAGTTGTCATCTTCTCTCCGCACCCTGATGATGATATAATTAGTATGGGTGGTACATTTCAACGACTGCATGATCAGGGGCACGATGTACATATTGCTTACCAAACATCTGGCAACATTGCAGTGACAGATGAATTTGTAACCCGGTTTCTTGACTTTGCCGTAGGCTTCGAAGAAATAGCAGGTATTAATAATGAGCGGTCTTCGCAAATTTTGGAGGATGCCCGAAGGTATTTATCGCAAAAGAAAACGAACGAAAGAGATACAAAACAAATACGTGCTATAAAGGGTTTGATACGCAGGTGCGAAGCAAGAGCTACCTGCCGCTATGTTGGTATAAAAGAAGAAAATATTCATTTTCAAAACCTTCCTTTTTACGAAACAGGAACCATTGAAAAAAAGCCGATGAGCGAAGCGGATGTTTTAATTACAATAAAAATATTAGAAGAGTTGCAGCCGCAGCAAATCTTCTGTGCAGGCGATCTTGCCGACCCACATGGCACACATAAAGTATGTTTGGACGTTGTGTTTGAATCGCTGCGGCGTTTAAAAGAACAAAAAGTTGAATGGTTGAACGACTGCTGGCTTTGGTTGTATAAAGGAGCATGGCAGGAATGGAATATTGATGAAATTCAAATGGCCGTGCCTATGAGTCCTGATCAGGTAATGAAGAAACGCTATGGCATTTTTATACACCAAAGTCAGAAAGATATGGTGCCGTTCCAGGGAACAGATTCAAGAGAGTTTTGGCAGCGGGCTGAGGAACGAAATAGCCATACGGCAAACTTGTATGCAGCCCTGGGCTTAACGCATTATGCAGCCATGGAGGCTTTTGTACGGCATCATTATTAATAATTTGGGTCTATATGTGGTAATGCTTATTTTTGCCTCCCACAAAATGGCTGCGTAGCTCAATTGAATAGAGCATCTGACTACGGATCAGAAGGTTTTAGGTTTGAATCCTAACGCGGTCACAACTTAAGCAGATTAGGTTCCAAATACAATGGAACCTTTTTTGTTTTTATACAAGACATTGGTAGAACAATTGATGCTCTATTCAATTGAGCTACGCAGCCTATTTGCGGGAATTAAAGGCATTGATGAAATGGGCTCAGAATGAGTATATGGAAGGTCTGAATTTTATCAATATACCCATTACTCAAATTTTTCTTGATTTTTCAATACCAAACGGTAGCAAAGCTTCCTGGCAGTATTCAATTGCTCTCTATCCGTCCACTAATTATGTAATCTTTTGGAATGTAAGTCCAGACACTGTCCTTTGGGACTACAATAACTGGATTCAATTTAAAGTCATAAAGTATTTTACTGTGCTCTGGGTCTTCTGAAGAAAAGTTGATTATGAAATAGTCTCCGATGTTCACGTCATACTTATTATGCGTTGACCAACTCACTTCACAGCCGAGTCTCTCTGCTGGGCCCTTTGTGCGGCTGCCAGAGGACTCGGCGTTATTTATCCGAAATCTTTTTGTAAGATCAACATCATCTAACTCACTAATATTTGTTACTCTATATGCAGCCTGCTCTCCACATATATAAAACCTGGCAGAACTATGAAGATATT
>JAYULK010000033.1:0-15343 GCA_043763635.1 Chitinophagaceae bacterium | reverse complement strand
GTAAAGAGGCCTATATAAAATTATTAGACGAGGGTGTAAAATTGGCCACCGAAGTTGGTCTTTATGTAAATATTGATTGGCACAGCATCGGCAATCTGTGCACTGAAATGTATCAGAGTTCTGGTTATGAAACTACCCGCAAGGAAACCTATGAATTCTGGCGAACCATGGCGTCACACTTTAAAGGAAATACAACAGTGGCTTTTTTCGAACTCTTTAATGAGCCCACGATAATGAATGGACAGCTGGGAACCTGTAGCTGGCAGCAATGGAAAGAAATGAATGAAGAAATGATCACGATTATCAGAGCCAATGGTTCAAAAGCTATTCCTTTAGTGGCGGGTTTCAACTGGGCCTATGATCTTACACCTATAGCTAAAGATCCAATCAATGCAGAGGGTATCGGTTATGTTAGCCATCCATATCCTATGAAGCGCCCAAAACCGTGGGAAGCAAAATGGACAGAAGATTGGGGATTTGTAGCGGGCAAATATCCATTAATGCTTTCCGAAATTGGTTTTTGCGGTCCCGATGACCGCGGTGCACACGTACCTGTCATTAGTGATGAATCTTACGGCGACGCCATCACCCAATATTGCGAAAAGAAAGGAATCTCCTACACTGTTTGGGTTTTCGATCCACAATGGGCGCCCATGCTGATCAGCGATTGGAGTTTCACACCAACCCGCCAGGGCCGTTATTTCAAGCAGGCATTATTAAAGGCGAATAAGTAAATAAAAATTAATTATCGTTTAATAAAGGTTTATAAACAATGATCTTTTTTATATTCTTTACACCAGGCCCTTTTATCGTTAATTGATGTGCGCCATTTTCAATTCCTTGAAAAAGTGTTTGCTTATCCAAAGAGGTAAGAGATAAACTATCGTGGCACATTGACCTTACCTGCCATTTCAAAACATCGCCGGGTTTCAGCCATCTGAATTGACTGAAATCTCCTGGGTCTCTTCTCCTGAACCATGGCTCTGGTTTTATAATAATGCTGCCTGATTTAGAGGTAAATACGTTGCCGCTATTTCCACTGCCATCTTCACCTGTTACTGATCCTTTAAGGGTATAGCTTATTTGTTGCTGCACACTGTCAACAGAAACAATGGTTAAAGACCAGTCTTCTTTCTTTGTTTTATCAGTAAATTCCATATCCAGCAACAAGCCAATATTGGTAAGGAAAGAACGATCCGGATTTAATGAAGGACGTGTAAAGTAAAAGCAACGTTCGTTGTTTTTTAATGACTGCTTATCAACAAGTATGTTGATGGCATCGCTATTAGTGGCATCGCTTTGCACATCAATACGGTTTCCTGTGAACGGTACTTGAATAACACCTTTTTTAACAGAAAAATTTTTTCCTTTGGTTAGTATGGTTATTCTTTTGTCAGCTAAAGGCAGGTAAGAAAGGTTATCGAAATAATTTTTAATGATGCCCGCCATCAGGAAATTACCTTGCTTATTCAGATGTACTCCATCGGATAGAAGGTCTTTGATCTGCAGCTTATTTTCAGCAATGTATTGTTTCCAGTATTTGCGAACATCCAGGAGGGCTAATCCGTATTTTTTGCAAAGTTCAGGAAGCCATACATTGCTGTGCTTATCATGCCATTCCTGACCCTGCTGCGCTACATGGTCTGTTTGTATGGCAATGTCAGCCGTTGTTGAACTTTGAATGATTCGAATTATTTTCTCATATTCTTCCTCACTTCCATAATCATGAAATAAAATAAGGTCAGGATAAAAAGACGCTACATCATTGGCAACAGTTAGTTTCAATCTGTCAGAGCTAAAGCCCCCTATAGCCTTATTAATAATATTTAATTTGCTGTTCGAGTATTTTTTTTCAAAATAAGTTTTTACATCTCTCCACCATTCCTGTACGCTTATAGACTGGCCATAAACTAAAATGCGCACTTCTGTATTTGGCTGATGCAATAAGGAGGAGGTATAACGCAATTGTTCATTGAACAAAACCGGATTTTTTATTTCGGCAACTGAAGGATAAGATTGGCTATAAGCGTATAAAGAAATACGAAACAATAAAATTAAAATCGTCAGTCGTTTCATGTTGAAAGATTAATGAATGAAGCAATTGCTGAAACAGAAAGATAAGTAAACTATGGTGTTTACATGGAAGGATACATAAGGATAGAGTGAGAAATTTGTTTATCTCATTAAAGCCTGCTTTATATACAATTACTGAAAATGCTCTCTTGAATAAGTAGATAGGTCTTAAGCAGGAATGTTCGTTACAAATTAAATTGGAATGTGCAAGGATTTATGCATTCGGCTTTGCTTGTAATAATGCATTTAAACCCTCTTTTTCAAAGAGCAATCGCCCCACTCTTAAATCTGACCATCCTTCTTTAATCTGGTAATTGAACAATGGTATATCACCTTTTATTTCGCAGTCAATATAGTATGTGTCCACCTGTTTTGTCTTTACCAAATCAATATCTTTAAGTTGGTGTAAGTGAGTCGAGATAAAGAAAAAAGAATTTCGAAATTTAGTAAGCCCCCGGAGGATAGCAGATGTAATTTCAAATGCTTCTTCGCTGTTTGTTCCTTTGAAAAGCTCATCAAAAATGGCACAAGATTTTTTATTGATTGTAGCGGCAACAAGAACCCGTTTTAAGGTGTTTACTTCAGTCATAAAATGACTATAACCACTCGATATATCATCATTATGATTTATTGAAACAGTAAGATGATCAAAAAAAGGGAGTTCGGCCTTAGTGGCTGGTACACCAACACCAATATGAGCTAGATAAATGCAAAGTCCAACCGATTTTAAGAAAGTTGATTTGCCTGACATATTAGGTCCTGAAAGAATAGTTACGTTATTACGGGTGGCAAAACTATTTTTTACAGGGTTTTTCAATAATGGATGATAGAGATCTTCAAAAGCAATATTTCCTTCAGAGAAAGCAGGGAAGCAAAATCTATTTTTGGAGATGCCCTTACTTATTGAAAGATATGCTTCAAATAAATAAAATTTTTGAAAAAAAATATCAACTTCTCCATTTAACTGCTTTTCAGAAATAGTTTGGGCAAGCTGCGCTATATGCTTTGTTTTAAAGTTACCTTCTCTTATTCGTTCATTGTATAAATCAAAATTGAACGATATAAGAAATTGGTTCAATTTAAGAAGCTCATTTTTATATTCTGGCAAGAAAGAGCGGGTATTAGTTCTTCCAAGATATACTTGAAGTTGTTGAAATAGCACAACAAATTGAATAAATTTTCCTCTTGTTTGATGTCGTTGCTTTTCGGAAAAAAGCAGCCTTAGATTTAAACTTTTCTTATAGTTGTTAATAGATTCCTTATTTAAGAATTTTTCAACTTCACAAAAGTCAAAGCGGGAATATGAATAATGCCTGAAGGTTTCCAGGTTGTCAATAAAACCTTTAATTATTTTTTGTCTTGTTTCAATTTCTTTTGTGGAAGACAGGGGTTCCCGAAATAGCTTGACAAGCGTATTTTTAGAAGAATCATTAAGAGTAAAGTCGAACAACGGCAAAATATCCAGATGCAGGTTTAAATCTTTGAAGTTATTCACTATCTATCTTGATTAGTTGAGTATAGTTTTAGTTTGCAAAAAAGGAATTGTTTGTGCAGTAGTAGCTGGTATCATGAAACAAGTTAGTATAAAAGTCAACATGACCTCATAACGCTTCTTGCCAGGGTCGGTATTTTATTAAGTCAGACCATAAAGCTATATATCCATTCTGCAATTGATTCTATCTTTAATGCTTTCGATAACCCACCACATATTATTATGAAAAGATATTGCCTGGCGCTTGATCTGGTTGATGATCCGCAATTAATTGCTGAATATGAACATTGGCACAAAGCAGAAAATTTCAGGCCCGAAATAAAAGAAAGCATTCAAAACAGCGGCATTACCAGTATGGAAATTTACCGCACCGGCAACCGCCTCTTTATGATTATGGAAACAGATGAAACTTTTAGTTTTGAACGCAAGGCCCAAATGGATGAAACCAACCTGAAGGTGCAGGAATGGGAGCAATTTGTGTGGAGGTTTCAACAATCAATGCCTTGGGCAAAAGAAGGTGAAAAATGGGTTTTGATGGATAAGATTTTTCCGCTATAGTGCTGCATGATAATAAGTTTATTTCAAATAGAATGAATCTAATCTTCAGCAAAAGTTAGTGATGCACTAAAAGTTAGTGGTCAACTTTATCAAAGCTTGTATATTAAAAATTATCAAACAAAACGATGATTCGATCAACAATAAACAGTGGATTGCTTTTTATAGTTTCATGTATTGTTTTGGGTAGCGCAACATCTTGTAATCAAGCTGATGAGAAATATAAAAATTGGGGCGTTTACGGAGGCAATAGCGAAAACATTAAATATTCTGCTTTAAAAGAAGTTGATACTGGCAATGTAAAAAATCTTAAAATAGCATGGGTCTATTCTTCGGGGCAAACATCGGCAACGAACACCACAGATATGAAGACCAATGCTATAGTAGTGGACGGTGTATTGTACGGGCTTAATCCGCAACTTAAATTATTTGCCTTAGACGCTGCTACCGGTAAAGAGAAATGGGTGTATGATCCGGGAACTGTTCCTGAAAAGGGGAAAAATATAGGTCGCGGCCCTTTTGCTTCTTCAACCAAAATTTCAAGAGGGGTAGCGTTTTATAGGGGCTCGGATGTTGACCAACGTATTTTATACACTCCGGGGGGAGGTCATGTATTATATTGTATTAATGCCCTCACGGGAAAAGTTATTCCGTCGTTCGGCACTAATGGAATGGTGGATTTGCATGAAGGATTAGGGATTGAGAACGCTTATGACTTGCATATATCTAATACAAGTCCCGGAATTATTTATAAGGACCTGATCATTTTAGGTTCCCGTTTATCAGAGTCAGCAAAGTCTCCACCAGGGCACATCAGGGCTTATGATGTGCATACCGGAAAACAGCGTTGGATCTTCCATACCATTCCCCATCCGGGAGAGCCTGGTTATGAAAGCTGGGAGAATCCGAAAGCCTATACCTATGTGGGTGGAGCTAATGTTTGGGGAGGGTTCAGTCTGGATGAAGAAAGAGGGATAGTGTTTGCAGGTACCGGATCTGCCACTCCTGACTTTTATGGTGGAAATAGAAAAGGAAATAACCTTTATGCCAATTCAGTTCTTGCTTTAAATGCGGTTACAGGAAAATTGATCTGGCATTACCAGCTCGTTCACCACGATTTGTGGGACTGGGATATTCCGACCCATCCAATATTGGCTACGATTAGAAAAGATGGAAAAAAAATAGATGTGGCTGTGCAGGTAACCAAGCAAGGTTTTATTTTTATGTTTGACCGTGTAACCGGTGTACCTATTCACCCAATAAATGAGGTACCTGTGCCGTCGTCAGAATTAGCCGCGGAATGGACCTCGCCTACCCAGCCGGTGCCCACGTTTTTTAAACCTTTTGTACGGCAGGCACTTACCGAAGCCGATCTCTTGAAGGAAGGAATACCTGATTCTTCCTACCAGGATATTTTAAAAAAGTTCAGGTCTTACAAGACGGGCAATATGTGGAATCCTCCTTCTTTACGAGGCACGTTACAAAATCCCGGATGGAACGGAGGAGCTGAGTGGGGAGGACCTTCTTATGATCCAACTACCGGAGTTATGTATGTAAATGCAAACGAATCACCCTGGGTTGTTCGCATGACAGATGTAAACCAGCCTGATACATCAACTGATAATGTACGCACCAATCTACAGGTAGGAAAAGCTATGTTTGAATCGCAATGTAGCGGTTGCCATGGTTTGGACCGGAGGGGTGGCGAGACTAATCCGGCACTGGCTGCTAACCCATCATTAGTAGGTATTGAAAAAAGAAGCAACATGAGTCCCGGGGTAAAATTTGACGAAGCATCTTTTAAAAGCCTGATGACTACTGGAAGGAACAATATGCCACCATTTAGCCATTTGGCTGAAGAACAAAAAACCGCTATCGCCAGTTATGTACTCAATATAAAGTCTAAACAAAATCTAAGGTTTAGTATTTCGGACCGGGAGGAACTTCCTCCTTATTTTAAAAGTCCATACAGGATGGGTGGCGGTAAGTTTCTTACCAAAGAAGGTTATCCGGGTGTAAAGCCACCGTGGGGACATCTTTCTGCTATCAACCTTAATACAGGCGAAGTATTATGGAAGCAAACAATCGGTGATTATCCGGAATTAAAAGCAAAAGGAATTCATGCAGGAAGTGAAAACTTCGGTTCATCCGCAGTTACAGCAGGAGGTGTAATATTCATCAGCGCAACGAGAGATGAAAAGATCAGGGCTTTTAATAAAAAAACCGGTGAGCTTTTGTGGGAAGCGGATTTGCCGGCTGCTGGTATTGCTACGCCTACAGTTTATGAGGCGAATGGAAAGCAATTTGTGGTTATTGCCTGTGGCGGCGGAGGAAAGCAAAGAACAAAGTCGGGAGACAAATACGTTGCGTTTGCACTTACGGACTAACGGCAAAAAATTATAGTTGTTCATTCATTTGCTTAAAAGATGTGATTCAATGATACAATTGAAATTTAGTGGAATAGTTTTTATAGTGATACTAATTTGTTTCAATTCAAATGTTGTAGCACAGTCATCTGAAAAAGGATGGCAGGTTCTTTTTAATGGTAAGGACCTGTCAGGATGGAGGGAGTTGAATGGCAAACATAAATGGGAAGTAAAGGATGGAATGATCGTGGGAACGGACGTTCATGGCCAGCCCAATGGATTTCTTTGTACAGAAAAAGATTATGGCGATTTTATTCTTGAGCTGGAGGTTTCAATAGATACTCTGATGAATAATTCTGGCGTTCAGTTTCGTACCCGCAGCACTGCTGATTATCTGAATGGACGTGTGCATGGTTATCAAATGGAAATTGTTCCTAAACCTCAACGATGGAGTGGAAGTATTTATGATGAAGGCGGACATCGGGGATGGCTATATACTACCGAATTAAATGTTACTGGTAAAAAGGCTTTTAGAAACAATCAATGGAATAAGTATAGAATTGAATGTTTTGGTACTACCATCAGAACCTGGGTGAATGGTATTCCCATCACACACCTGGTAGATGCAGAATCAATCAAAGGGTTTATTGGATTGCAGCTTCATACAAATAATCCTACCGATCCTCCTGGGGGCAACCAGGTTCGCTTTAAAAACATTCGTATAAAAACGGCCGGTATCAAACCGTCTCCTCTTGACAACATATATGTGGTAAATTTTATTCCTAACAATTTGTCTGCACAAGAGCGAAAAACAGGCTTCTCATTATTGTGGGACGGGAAAACAACAGCAGGCTGGAGGGATGCTTACAATACCATATTTTCTGAAAACGCCTGGGAAATAAAAGACAGTACACTTAGCGTAGTGTCATCACAAGGTGGTGGCAAGGATATAATGACTACAAAAACTTTTGGTGCTTTTGAATTGAAATTTGATTTCAGGCTTACAAAAGGTGCTAATAGCGGAGTAAAATATTTTGTTGGCGAATTGTTAGAAACAAAACTGCCATCGGCTAACAACGCGGTTGCAGCATTAGAATATCAGGTAGTGGATGATTCAGTGCCTGGTCTCGCTCCCAACCGAATGCTCGGGTCTTTTGCAGATGTATTGCCGCCCGAAAAACACCGGTTTTCCGGAAAAAAAATTGGGGAATGGAACCAGGGGATAATTAAAACCTTCCCTGACAACAGGGTTGAATATTATCTGAATGGATACAAAATTCTTGAATTTAAACGTGGCTCCCGCGAATATTTTGAACTTATTTCTAAGAGTAAATACAAAGACCTTCCGGCTTTTGGAATGGCAAAAACAGGCCATATTTTGCTGGAAGGAAGAGGAGGAATTGTATCATATCGGAGCATTAAAATCAAAGAACCCGATAAAAAGAAAGAAGTGGGTAAAAAATAAGTATGATGAGGTTATTAATCATAATCATATCCGTTTCTATTTTTTCTTTTGGTTGCAGTTCAACCCGTCCAAATAACCAAACAGAAAGTAACACGGTAAAAACTTTGCAGGTGCGGGAGGACAAGCAGGCTGGAAATATTGCAATATTCAGAGCCGATGGAAAAGAAGCATTGCTAACCCAGGTAACAAAACCCGGGGAGCGTCCTTATATGCATCCCATTATTGCACCTGATGGTAATGGAGTACTTACGGAATATCGTCCTGAGCATCATCCGCATCAGACCGGCATTTATTGGGGATTAAAATTGGTAAATGGCCGGGACTATTTTATGAAATGGCAAAGTGATTACTGGCGACGTGTTTCTGCAAACATAATAACGTCAAAGGGCACGCAAGTTAAATGGCAGACAGTATATGATTTAGTTGACGACAAAGGGAATACTACCCTTACTGAAACAGCTAATTGGTCTTTGCAGGAACAAAATGGTAAATACTTACTCGATCTGGAATGGAAGGGTGAAGCAAAAACCGACATAATTTTTGGAAAATTTTATGTCGGCGGTTTGTTTATACGAATGCCCTGGCATAAAGGAACAAAGGCTGAAATAGTAAATGCAGTTGGCCAACACAATATGGAAATAGAGGCTCAGCGTGCTGTATGGGCCGATGTGGGGGTGGAGGTTGAAGGGAGAAAAGACTGGGGTCACATGGCAGTCTTCGATCATCCTGGTAATAAAGATTTCCCTATACCATGGAGAACAGATACTCAATTTGGTTTAGGACCTTCCCGCCAGATTTTGGGTGACTGGAAATTGAATAAAGGAGAAACTGAAATTGTTCGATATAGAATCATTGTGTACACAGGCGATCTTAACCATACTGAACTTACGCAACTTTGGAAAGAATTCAGTTGTGCTTATTAATACATTCGTTAGGTGAATAGAAATTAATAAAATAATTCCGAAGGACAATAATGTTCTTCCGACCGAAAGGAGGATATAAGCCACTGGTGCTAAAAAAGAAAATATATTGCAACTCACTTATCAAACATTAATTAATCAGCATGGCGGAGAGTAAAATTAATATAGCGATAATTGGTCTTGGTTTCGGGGCAGAGTTTATTCCAATTTACCAGCGTCATCCTAATGCAAATATGTATGCTATTTGCCAGCGAAATGAAACTAAATTAAATGAGGTTGGCGATGCATTTGGAATCCATGTAAGGTATACAGATTACGATGAGTTATTAAGGGATAAGAATGTTGATGCAGTACACATTAATACGCCTATACAAAATCATGCAGCACAATCGATAAAAGCATTGAGGGCAGGCAAACATGTAGCGTGTACAGTGCCAATGGCTACTTCAGTTGAAGAATGCAGGCAAATAGTGGAAGCAGTTAATGAAACGGGCCTTACATACATGATGATGGAAACGGTTGTTTATAGCCGGGAGTTTTTGTTTGTGAAAGAAATGTATGAGAAAGGGGAGTTAGGAAAAATTCAATTTATGCGGGCATCACACCAGCAGGAGATGGCGGGTTGGCCGGGCTATTGGGAGGGCTTGCCGCCCATGCATTACGCAACACATTGTGTAGGGCCGGTAGTGGCTTTGGCAAGAGCCGACGCAGAATATGTATCTTGTTTGGGATCCGGAAGAATAGATGAAAATTTAATTTCCAAATACAATTCTCCCTTTGCTGTTGAAACCTGTCATATAAAGTTTAAGGATTCAGATTTAGCAGCAGAAGTAACAAGGTCATTATTTAATACAGCGAGGCAATACCGCGAAAGCTTTGATGTATACGGGTCAAAAAAAACATTTGAATGGACGCTGGTTGAACACGAACAATCAATAATTCACACAGGCGAAAAACCAGAGCGGGTTACAATACCCGACTATGCACATTTACTCCCTGAGCCTATACGATTTTTTACTACAAGCGGCGTGTATGATTCTGAAAGCAATCATCATTTGTCATTTATACAGGGAGCAGGGCATGGGGGCTCACATCCACATTTAGTTCATGAATTTCTAAGCGCATTAATAAAAAGAACGGAACCTTTTCCTAATGCACGTCAGTCAGCAAACATTACATGCGTAGGAATTCTTGCACATGATTCTGCTATGCAGGGAGGAAGGCAAATGTTTTTGCCTGGTTTTACTTTAAGTGATACTAAATAAGTGGTAGCCGACACCTTCCCTTTTGAGAATTATTAAAAAGAAGTTATAGGAAGTAGTATTTATAAAAACATCCATGATCTATTTTAAAATAATTGTCATCGGCATTTTTTTGCACGCTGTGGACAGAATGTTAGGGAATAACATAAAATGTTATTCAAACTCTTATTATTTTTAGTGCATGCACATAGAAAGCTAAATGCTAGTATTTTTTATGGCATCAATGTTGACTTTGTAGCCTGCAAATAATAGAGATGATAGTTGCTATTAAAGATCATTTGAAAATTGAAGTAAAAGTAATGGATGAAAAAGTAAACATTACAATGCCTGACATGCAAGATGTGCTCTGGCTTTGGCAGGAATGGATAAGGCAGGAAGAAAACCTTGCCGACAATTTTTTGCAAACCCACGAAGAGGAAAACTATTACCCGGAATTAGCTAATTACTTAAGAGACAAAGGTTGGGAAATTGAAGAAGTGCAATTCAGCCAGTCCTAAAAAGTTGACACTATGGCAACCAGCATTGCAAAGTGGTAAATTGTAAATGCAGAATATAGTTGGAGCAGAAGTTTCTTTTAAATAATTAAGCATCCACCACATAAGCCTGCACAACCTAACCGCTAATAAACTCAGGATGTTCATTAGTTCTATCAGAATCATTACTGCGGATGCAACGTTTTACAACTGCATTCTCCCGCGCTGTTATAGGAAATGAATTTTTTCCATGCCTTCATACCTAAAGTTAGCCATGACTTCCATGCTAATTACCCATCAAAAACTATAAACTGCAATCAGTGTTTCATTTCTACTTAATTTTATCGCCAACATTATCTTGCTTATGCCTTCTAATGCAAATAGACAGTTCCTTGAGTTTGAAAAGCCCATTAAAGATTTGATAGATGAGATAGTAAGATTGAAACATAATGCAGAACAAAAAAAAATAGATTATTCTGTAACCATACAACAACTGGAAGAAAAAATACTGGAGAAGCGGAAAGAAGTAACCGGAAGTCTAACCAGTTGGCAAAGGGTGCAGTTAAGCCGTCATCCGGACCGCCCCTACACCTTAAAGTATATTGATAACATGACTACCGGTTTTGTGGAGCTTCATGGTGACCGGAATGTAAAAGACGATAAAGCCATGATAGGGGGATTTTGCCAGATAGATGGTGAAACAGTGATGATAATTGGCCAGCAAAAAGGCATCAATACAAAAATGCGACAGATGCGCAATTTTGGAATGGCCAATCCCGAGGGGTACAGAAAAGCCTTGAGGTTAATGCGGCTTGCAGAAAAATTTAATAAGCCTGTTGTTACTTTGATTGATACGCCCGGGGCCTTCCCTGGCCTGGAGGCAGAGGAAAGAGGACAAGGTGAAGCCATTGCCCGCAACATTTATGAAATGATTCGTTTAAAGGTGCCGGTAATTTGTGTGATCATTGGCGAAGGGGCCTCAGGTGGTGCGTTGGGTATTGGAGTGGGAGATAAAGTGCTGATGCTGGAAAATAGTTGGTACACCGTTATTTCTCCTGAAAATTGCAGCACTATTTTATGGCGAAGCTGGGAGAAAAAAGAAATTGCGGCTGAACAATTAAAATTAACTGCCGATAATATGCTGAAATTTGGTTTAATTGACGGTATTATTTCTGAGCCCGACGGAGGCGCCCATTGGAATTATATGGAAGCTGCGCAACTGCTTAAAAATTATATCAAACCAATAATAAAGGAACTGAAAGAAGTAGCGCCTGAAGTAAGGGTAAAGCAGCGGATAGAAAAATTTGGAAAAATGGGTTTTTGGGAAGAATTACCTATTGAAAATAATCAAAGTTTATAAGTTTAATAATTAGCGATTGACGATTGCAGATTTGTAACATTGCAATCGTTAATCGTAAATCTAAAATGGAATGTCACTAAGAGATCAGCTAAGAGGGACAGGTGTAGCGCTCATAACACCTTTTAAAGAAAATAAATCAATAGATTTTGATGCTTTAAAAAAGCTTATCAACATTGTTATAGAAGAGGGAGTGCAATACCTGGTTTCCCTGGGCACAACAGGTGAACCCTCTACATTAAGCGAAAAGGAAAAACTTGATGTACTCAATTTCACTTTCGAGGTATCAGGAGGCAGAGTTCCTGTTGTAGTAGGTATTGGAGGCAATAATACAGACGCTGTTATTAACGAAATAAACAGTTTTCCGTTAGATAAAGCTATAGCTGTTTTATCAGCAAGCCCCTATTATAACAAGCCATCTCAGGAAGGTATATTCCAGCATTATAAAGCCCTGGCTGAAGCCTCTTCAAAACCAGTTATCATATATAATGTTCCAGGTAGAACAGGAAGTAATATTGCAGCTTCCACCACTATCCGACTCGCCAATGAAGTGCAAAATATTGGCGGAGTTAAAGAAGCGAGTGGAAATATGGTTCAGTGCATGCATATACTTAAGGACCGGCCAAAAGATTTTTTAGTTACAAGTGGTGATGATCATGTTACACTTCCACTTATTGCTTGTGGGATGGATGGGGTAATTAGTGTTGCGGCAAATTGCTTTGCAAAAGATTTTAGCGCCATGGTTGATGCCGCACTACAGAATAATTATGATGTCGCCCGGGCACTTCAGAATAAATTATTGACGGGATATGATCTTCTTTCGGCTGAAAACAATCCTGCGGGAGTTAAAGCATTTTTAAGTGAAATGGGAATTATAAAGAATTATTTACGCCTTCCGCTTGTACCGCTTAGCGAGGCCGTTTTGCAAGAGGTACGCAAGTACCGCCAACATTGAAACAACATACATGCATAAATACCTTTTTTTAATTGCCGTTTGCCTTTGCGCCGGCAATTTTTTATGGGCACAAAAAGAAACTAATATGGTAAGTAAAAATGTATGTGTGCTTGATACATCGTTTTATATACCGCAGTTAAACCGCCAAAGGCGTGTATGGATTTATTTGCCTCCCAGCTATTGCACTGCTAAAAGAAAATATCCCGTGCTTTATATGAACGATGGGCAAAATATATTTAGTACCGCTACTTCTTTTGCCGGCGAGTGGGGAGTTGATGAGGCATTGGATTCTTTAGGCACACAGGTACAAGAAAGTATTGTGGTAGCTATTGATAATGGCGGTGAAAAAAGAATGAATGAGTATGCTCCTTTTGATTTTAAAACAGCCTCGGGCCAATCTATAAAAGGAGAAGGAAAAGAATACGTAGCTTTTTTAATAACTACTTTAAAACCTTTTGTAGATAAGCATTACAGAACAAAAAAAACTGCCTCTCATACATTTATTGGCGGCAGTTCTATGGGGGCGCTCATTTCTTTTTATGCAGTATTAAAACATCCTGACAAATTCAGTGGCGCTGCAATTTTTTCTCCCTCGTTTTGGGCTGCGCCACAATTGAAGGATGAGATTATAAAATTGGGCAAAAAGGTGAAGGGCAAATTTTATTTCTATGCTGGAAAGCAGGAAAATGATAATATGGTGCCCGATATGCTTTCAATTTTTGATCTGATGAACCGGCATTCAAAAGCAAGAATTACTACCGTTATTCGTGATGGTAAACACAATGAAGCAGCCTGGAAAAAAGAATTTCCTTTGTTCTACGAATGGCTAATGGCTTCCGCTAAACAAGGTAAATAAATATCGAAAGTGGCACCTTCATTAACTTGGCTTTTTGCCTGTATAAAGCCTTTATGATTGATTGCAATCTTTTTGCAAATAGTTAACCCAATGCCTGTTCCAGGGTATTCCTGGCTTGTAAATAAACGGCTGAAGGGTTCAAATATCTTATCTGCATACTCTTCGTCAAACCCAAGGCCGTTATCAGAAAAGCTTATCTTATTATAAAAAGAGGTTCCCGGAGTTGCAACAATAAGCTTTGGCAAATCATAGCTGGATACAACTGTATTTTTTATCTGTATACGAAGGGGCTTGTTTTTATGCCTGTATTTAATAGCGTTGCTTAACATGTTATCAAATAATTGCTGCATTTGAAATGGTATCGCTTTTATTGTAGGTAATACATCAGAAGCAATCACAGCATTTGCATCCTTAATTTGTTGGTCCAGATTACCCCTGGCTTCTTCAAATATTACATTAAGGTTAACGGCTACAAAGTTTTGCTCTCCCTTTCCTATTTGTGAGTAATTAAGAAGGTCGCGAAGAAGATCTTGTATTCTTATAGCAGAATTTTTCAGCCGCTGAAAATTATACTTATTTTTTTCCGAAAGTTTATCGTAATCCGTCATCTCTATCATGCTGATGAAGGTTCTTATTTTCCGTACCGGTTCCTGCAAATCATGGCTTGATATATAATTGAATGAATCAAGCTCTTCATTTGAAATTTGAAGCTGGCGATTTTTTTCTATTAATTCAGCGTTTAATACTTTTGTTTGTTCAAGGTAAATTTTTGAACGTTTCAAGTCCTGGGTAATGCGGTAATAAGAGCCTGTTAATACTGAAAGAGAAAGAAATATAAGCAGAAAGCCTATAAGTGGCGCCATAAACTCGTGACGGTTTTTTGCTCTTTCTTTTTCATCCATAATTCTTATTTCCAGCGCCTGCATCTTATTTCCCTGCTTCCGAATGTTATCCATCAAAGATTTTTCTTTAAGTAAGATCTGCCTTCTCTTAACAAGTGATTCCTGCAAGCCTAATTCATTTATTACACTATCAATAGAGCCAAACTGTATTTTAATAAGGCTATCCAGTTTGTTTAAATTTTTTTGTTGTTCCGCATTATCTTTTACAAGGTCATTTAATTTTGATATGCTCAAATTAGCTTTTTCAAATGAGCCCAGGTATGGTTGTAGGAACAACGAATCCTTTGTTATTAAATATCCTCTTTGTGCTGTTTCAGCATCCTTGGTAAAAGAAATGGCTTGTTCTAACCCAAGCTTTACTTCATAGGTATGACTGATGGATTTATACGCATCATCAAGGTCATTTATTTGTACATACAAAATGGTAGAAAGCACCAGAAGGGCTAAGGCAGTTATAGTAAATATAATTTTAGCTATCCTGGTGGAGAAAAGCATTGAGGTGTTTTTAGTTTTCAATAAGAGCCTTCGGGTGCCTTAAAGATAAGCTGTTTATACCTGATACGCTACCCCTTCAATCGCCAATTCAGTGTTTGGAAAAACCTCCTTTGTTTCGTGTAAAAACGCATCCAAAGTGCTGTATTTGGAACTAAAGTGTCCGATCATTAAT
>JAYULK010000032.1:0-62247 GCA_043763635.1 Chitinophagaceae bacterium | reverse complement strand
TCTTCTTTTGGAGAAGAGTACGGAGAAGTATTTTTTGAAACAGGAGGCCTTAAGCGCCTTCACGAATTTGTTGAAAAAAACAAGGGAACACTACCCAGGATTCCTGAAGGGTCCCGGTTGGGAAGCCCGGTTGCACGGCCATCAAAAATTATATGTATTGGTTTAAACTACGCCGATCATGCAAGGGAAACGGGCGCTACACCGCCATCAGAACCAGTAATATTTTTAAAATCCACATCTGCATTAAGCGGCCCGTTCGATGATGTAATGATTCCAAAAGATTCAATTAAAACTGACTGGGAAGTGGAGCTTGCGGTTGTTATTGAAAAAAAGGCTTCTTATGTAGAAGAGAGCGAGGCGATGAATTACGTAGCCGGTTATTGTTTGCATAATGATTTAAGTGAACGTGCGTTTCAACTGGAACGTGGTGGCACATGGGATAAAGGAAAGGGCTGTGATACATTTGCGCCTCTTGGTCCTTTTATGGCTACAAAGGAAGAAATAGGGGATGTGAATAATCTCGGACTTCGTTTATCTGTTAATGGAAAGTTGATGCAAAATGGAACAACGGCAAATTTGATCTTCAATATTCCTTTTATTATTTCTTATGTTAGTCAATTCATGACCTTGATACCAGGTGATGTGATATCTACAGGAACTCCGGCAGGAGTGGGCTTTGGCTTTAATCCGCAGATTTATTTAAAGCCGGGAGATGCAATAGAATTAACCATTGATGGACTTGGTACTGCAAAACAGCTTGTAAAAGCGTATACAAAAGATTAATGGTGCCAGGCTGTAGTATATAACCTTAGCGCAGGACTTAGTGATCATTTCATGAAAAATAAATTACCTTTCTGAAATATTTTTCACCTAATAACTCCGCCATGTTTAAGATATTCTTTCTTTTTCTTTTTGTTGCAATGGCAGCATGTAACAATCAAGCCTCAGACACAGCATCTAAAAATGGTACGACACAGGATACTGTTATAAAGAAATCTTTTAAATGGCCGGCAGGAGAAGAAAGGGATTTTTTAGCAGGTTGTGTAGATAATGCAAAGGCCCGGTTAGGTGATACTGCAGCTTATTCCTATTGCAACTGTGTACTTGCACAGGTAAAACAAACTTATCCTAATATGGATAGTGCATCCGCCGTATTAATGGATAGCGCCACAGTAGTGAAGTATGCCGGAAATTGTAAGTAATTTTTTTGGGTGGTGTGGGTTAGCTTTATGACTAGGCGGCACTATTACACAGATCAATCATTTCCTTTGCTATTTCAACAAGCCTCGTATAATTAGATGGTTTTATTCTATACGCATAAGCCCCCTTTTTAAGGGCTTCCTGTATATAAAATTTGTTACCTGATGTACTCAAAATAACTTTTGGAATTTTTTTATACCTGGGTTTATCATAAAGGTGCTGTAATACTTCTGCGCCATTCAATTCAGGCATATTATAATCCAGCACAATTAAGCAAGGCAGCTTTTTGTCGGGTGTAGCTTCCAGATAGTTTATAGCGCTTTTACCGTCTTTTACAATTTTCAATTCAAAAGAAATATCGGCTTCTGAAAAAGCTTCTTTAATAAGTTCCTGATCATCGGGATCATCTTCTGCAAGCAAAATTGTAAGGTGGGGATTGTGCGTATCTTCCAGGTTGCTCATACTTAATGGTGGTGGTTGCTAAGGTAATCCTATTGAGGAATTATTAAGCAGTAGGTGCGTTAATTTTCCTTAAAGTTTATTGGCAGATAAAATCAGACACTTTTTAAATCTGTTGTTCTCCTTACTACGTAAGTGTTTTATGTAAATCAGGTAGTAAGAATCGGTTTCAGGAATGGTAAAACTTGCAAGCGTTAACCATTAAAATATTTATTTTTGGTGCAACGATTAGTTTATACAAGTTGTCTTTAAAAATAACTGGCATTCTCCTTGATTTATAGTTAGTCTGATTTCCTTGAAAGCCCATTAATAAGACTTAACTAATAAAATGAATTACTTACTTGATCTTGCGGGGGCTTTACTTTACACTGTTTTTATTACCATAATTTCTCCCTTACTTTTTCTGCTTTATAGCATTTTTGCTTTAATAGTGTCAGCTAATTACATTCATAAGCTTATTAAGCAGGCTTATTTAAAGTCAGGAATTAGAAAGTCAATGCAGCCGGTATTAAAATATCGAATCAGTGTGCGGCAATTATTACACATTTAATAAGATAGTTACTGCTTAATGATATTGATAGTTACTGCTTAATGATATTGAGAGGTCTTTTTAAGACCCTTTTTTGCGCCATTCACGCCCTTGTTCTAAAAGGTTAAGTCGTTAGATCCTCTGACAGGTAACCATAAATTTAAAGAAAGCTTCTTAAATAAGTTGGAGTTGGCATCAGTAAATGCTACAGGTAAGCATATACATATCCCGTCGGCCCCTTAAATTTTCTTGTTATACGGTATTGATATGCTTTTGTTTGTTCCATTAATTGTTTACAAATTTGCGGGTAGATGAAACAAGAAAAGATTATTGTAACTATTGATGGCTGGTCGGCCTGTGGCAAGAGTACGCTTGCAAAGCAATTAGCAAAAGAACTTGGATATATTTATGTAGATAGCGGTGCTATGTACCGGGCCATTACTTTATATTTTTTGCGTAATCATGTTGACTGGACAGACTCAAAAGAAGTAAAGGAAGCTTTGAACGATATTACTCTCGAATTTAGATATAATACCAAAAGCCAGAATTCAGAAATTTACTTAAACGAAGAGAATGTAGAATATGTAATAAGAGATTTGGTAATTGCAGAAAAGGTAAGTGATGTGGCTGCAATTAAGGAAGTGCGCCGGTATGCAGTAGCGCAACAGCATAGAATGGGAAAGAAAAAAGGAATTGTAATGGATGGCCGGGATATCGGCACAGTTGTTTTTCCTGATGCTGAGCTAAAAATTTTTATGACGGCAGATAATGCTGTACGTGTTGAAAGACGGTTTCGGGAGTTATACGAAAAAAATCCCAACATAACCATTGATGAAATAAAACATAACCTCGAAATGCGTGATTATATTGATTCTCATAGGGAAGTAAGCCCGTTAAAAAAAGCAGAGGACGCACTGCTGTTAGACAATACAAATATCTCTGAGAACGAACAATTTCATAAAGCGTTGAAATGGGTTCATGAGTTGGTTGGCCATTAGGTACAATGTTTGAGACTAGAGATTAAAATTATTTAAAAGATTTTGCTGATACCTCACCTTAACTTCCCACTATAGCTGAACATGATTTGAAGAAAAGGAAACACTAGGCAAACTTATAGTGCCTGCCTTATCTGTTGGCAGTAGCTTGACATTACAAAGGATAAAAATTACTTTACACATGTACTTCCCTAATTGCCTGGTTCCGGGCAATTAAGAGAAATTAAACTACCACCAACTACAAGAACATGCTTAAAAATTTTATTGCTGCTTCCTGCCTTTTATTCTTTTGTAACCAACTTTACGCCCAAGGAAAAACTTTTACTGGCTTTTACATTAATAATGACAGGGATACCTTAAAAGGTAGTTTCCCTAAATTTAAGCAACCAGCTATAAATCCTAATGAAATTGAGTTTCTTCCTATGGGAGCCCAAGCTCCGGTAAAGCTTACACCCGTTAATTGTTATAAAGTTATTGTACAGGATTTTGATGAATATGTAGCGTACCGTGGAATACGATTAATAAAGCCAATAGATGAAGGCCGGGTGCTTAGAGACAAAGATGACCGGGCCTTTGCTAATGAATATGACAGTATTAGAACGTTTTTAAGACTTATTAGAAAGACTTCAAATTACGAAATACTGGTTGTGAATGATCAGGCAAGAAGAAATTTTTTTTATAAGTTACCTGATAAACCGCTCGAGGAACTGATATTTAAAAAAGATTATAATGAATCAGGAATAAGTGAAGTAACAGAGTATAAGCAACAATTACGCAGCCTTATTAAAACGGGAGTTGAGGAGAAAAAACTTTCTGCCTTACTCAAAAACCTTGAGTATTCCGAAACCGAAATAATTAAATTTTTAGACAAAGCAGAACTAAAGAAAAAAACTACTTCGAAAAATCCCAACGCCGGTTTTGTTATTTCAGCCGGTACGTCTGTTAATTCTTTCAAATTTGTTGGTGATAAATCTAATTACCGTGTACAAACTGATTATAAAACTTCATTATCGCCATTGCTTTGCTTTGGCATAATTTCTCCTTTGAATGGAAACTTTAGCAGGCATTTTATTTATCCTAATGTAAGCTTGTATCAGTATAAGAACTCAGGCGAAGTGAATAATGATTTTATCATAAGAAAAACCACTTTTCAATCAAGCCTTATTATTGGGCCAGGCATCAATGGTGGAACAAATATTTTAAATGCAAAGCAATTAAAACTGTTTATATCGGGAGGGTTTAATGTTTTGTTTTTGCAGAATCATAAAAAAGTAAGCGAAACTATAATTGTTAGTTCAGGTGTTACTTATGCTTCTTTGGAAGACAAGTTACCATCAATGCACTACGTTTTTAATCTATCAACAGGTCTTGTATTGTCGAACAAAATCAGGGGTGCTGTTACTTATAATTTTCCTTTTGATGTAAACTATACTAAAACCGATGCACCGAGACCAAGGACGTCAAACTTGCATTTAAGTATAGGGTATAAATTAAATTCTAAGAAATAACTTTAGCAGATCTATCTCTTACACCTTAAAAGAGGGCGGCTCTTCTTTAATTACGTTTGCTATGTAAAGGAGTACGGTTCGGTCAGTCTACACAGATAAAATACTTTGGCAGGAGCGAGTGTGCAATCAAATAGCCTGGCGGCATGCTGAATGTTGCACTAAACCCTGAAAGGAGCGCTGCAACGAAAGCTTAATAGTAGTACCACAGCCAGGACAAAAAATAGAAAAGCATCCATCAAAAAGATGGATGCTTTTCTAAAGTTTGGGAAACAATTATTTCGCTTCTGCCATGTGCGGAATAAATTCTACTCTGTAAGCCCCTGCATCAAGCTTTGCTTTTGATTCGCTAAAGGCATTTAATGTTTGTTCAATGTCTTCTTCAGTGTGTGCCGCTGTTGGTATCAAACGATAAATAATGTGCCCTTTAGGAATAACAGGATACACCACTATGGAACAAAAGATGCCATAATTTTCTCTAAGGTCCATTACCATTGCTGTAGCTTCTTCTACGCCGCCGGTTAAATATAAAGGTGTAACCATGGTATCTGTATTGCCAATGTTAAACCCACGTGCTTTCAATCCTTTTTGAAGTAATAAAGCATTGTGCCAAAGCTTCTGGCGCAGTTCGGGCATTGAGCGTAACATGTCGAGCCTTTTTAAATTGCCAAGAACAATAGGCATGGGCAAACTTTTAGCAAATATCTGGCTGCGGATATTGTAGCGGATGTAGTCAACAATGGTTTTATCACCGGCTACAAAAGCACCGATAGAAGCCATTGACTTGGCAAAGGTGGAAAAATAAAGATCAATGCGAGCCTGCACACCTTGTGCTTCTCCTGCACCTGCACCCGTATCGCCGAGGGTACCAAAACCATGCGCATCATCTACCAGTATACGAAAACCATATTTCTCTTTTAAGGCCAGTATTTCTTTTAGTTTGCCCTGGTCACCGGCCATACCAAACACACCTTCTGTAATTACCAATATGCCGCCAGCCTTTTGTTTATCTATAAGGGTCTCAGAGCGCTGTAATTGTTTTTCCAGGTCTTCCAGATCGTTGTGCTTATATACGTAACGATGGCCTGCATGCAGGCGAACACCATCTATAATACAGGCATGGCTTTCTGCATCGTAAACAATAACATCATGACGGCTGCATAGTACATCAATGATACTTACCATTCCCTGGTAACCATAGTTGAGGAGCGCCGCATCTTCTTTGCCCACAAATTCCGCTAATTCTCTTTCCAATTGTTCATGGTGGTTGCTGTTGCCACTCATCATACGGGCACCCATAGGATAGGCAAGCCCATACTCTTTAGCCGCATCAGCATCCACTTCGCGTATTTCGGGATGATTGGCCAGCGCCAGATAATTATTCAGGCTCCATACAATTACATCTTTGCCTCTGAATTTCATTCGGCTGCCAATTTCGCCTTCTAGTTTTGGGAAAGCAAAATAACCATGCGCTCTTTCGCGATGCTGGCCTATCGGACCATAGTTTTTCACAAGTCTTTCGAAAATGTCTGCCATAGAAGTTTATAATTGAATGGTTGATTAGTTGACGGGTTAAAAGTTGGCCCCTGGCCTATTATCTTAATATTAAATTTAAGATTGGCGCAAAAATAGGAAATTAAGCTCTAAGACATTTTCAGAAGCTTTCGATTGAAGAACAAGAAAGCGAGGAATTTTTTGTATAGATAAAACCCTCGTAGCGGCGCAAAGTAATTATACCGGAGGCAGTTTAATAGGATTCAAAGGAATTACATAAATTGGATGCTTGCTTCTTTGTAATTACAAGACTTGTGTTGGTGATGTATGATGATATGTTTAGCTAAACACGATTGCTTTAGGGCAGCAGATTTTCGAAGACTTGAATATGCTATTGCGTATTATAGTTGAACTATTGAACTTTCACATCAAATCTTCCACTGGTAACGTTAACCGGGGCATCTCCATATATACTTAAGCTTCCTGCAGAAAACTCAAAAGTTCCTCCTAAAATATTATTGGCCGTATCTGCTACCGAGATGGTAACACTGCCTGTATATTGGCCGCCGGTTTTCCATTCGCCTGTAGGAGTAAGTTTTCGCTCTACATAATATGCATAACTGCCGCTATCATCAGTTAATAGATAAACTCCAGGGATGATAGGTTCTTTTATAAAAATTTCAAATTCAGTCTCTTTTGGAGAAGAGGCAAAATTTCGGGCGTTTATGAGTATTGAGCCGTTTAACTGGTAGCGGGCTTCAAGAATAGGCGCTGTAGGAACAATTCCGAAACCTTTAGGTATCCATAAAGTGCCGTTCACCGAAGCGCCAAAGTTATTAGCACCGGTAGCCGAGGCTGCAGGCAATTCTGTAATTTCTTTTTTGCACGAGGCAAAAAGAAAAACAATTGCTAGTATAAGGAGTAAATTTTTCACAAGAAAAGTTTAAAGAGCATGGCAGAAATCATGCTACAACTTATTTATAGGGCATCAGCTTAACCTTTTAACTTTATTATGTAAACCTTGATGAATGCCATCTGTAATTACAAAAAGTGAACTTAGAAACTTTGAATTACCTTAAAAGCCTTTTGTTATTTCGCTGTGTTCCTATCCACAAAGTAGAAAATGTAATAGTAATTATTATACGGAAGAGAATAGCGAAGGGCAGCTGATTAACCTATTAAGATATTTTCAAAAAAAAACATGATCAGAAGATAAGCGAAGTTTTGGGGACTGGCTTCTTATAGGAATATTTTTACTCGTTGTTTATACGCTCTTATTTCCTTTGAGATTGGGTCCTACTCGTATATCATTCCCAAAGTTTATGTATACATACTTGCCCGTAGCATGACAGCTTTTTGTTATTCCTTCAACCATTTTACGGTTTGTTTGTCAATAGCTTAATGGCGTTTACAATTAAAGAATTAGAATCTCTTTCCGGAATAAAAGCCCATACAATCCGTATTTGGGAACAGCGATATAATTTTTTAAAACCTGACCGCACTTCAACAAATATCAGAACTTACAGCAACGAGGAATTAAAAACTTTGCTTACGGTTGCGCTGCTAAATAAATATGGCTATAAAATATCCCGCATTGATGAAATGCCGCTTGATCTTAGAACGAAAACTGTTTTAAATCTTAATGATGAGGAAGCAAATTCCGAGTTCCTGGTAAATGACCTGATCGGGAATATGATTGATTTGAAAGGGGTTGAATTTGAAGCGGCATTGAACTATCATATTCAGCTCCACGGCCTGGTAACAGCCATAAACAAACTTATATTTCCTTTTCTGGAAAAAGTAGGATTGCTTTGGCAAAGTAACAAATTAATACCTGCCCAGGAGCATATTGTTTCAAACATTATCCGGCAAAAATTAATAAGCGCTATAGATATTTTACCATCAATAAATAATGAACAATCTTTATTTCTGCTTTTTCTGCCAGAGTACGAGCACCATGAATTAGGATTACTTTTTGTTTACTACCTGCTAAAGAAAAAGAAGTTTCCTGTTCTTTATTTAGGTGCCAATGTTCCTATTAAAGATGTGCAATACGTGGTACAGGTAAAGAAGCCTGATACATTATACCTGCATCTAACTTCATTTCCACGACAGCTGCAATTAGAAAAGTTTCTTAAACAACTTAGCGAAAAAAGCGGCGATGCAAAAATCCTGCTTTCAGGAAATGCGGTTGGTATGTATCAAAAAAATTATCCTCCTAATACTACTGCGCTTCAATCCCTCAAGGAAGTCTACTCGTACATAAATGCACTTTAGTTGAAAAAATTTTCTTTCAGGCATTTTAAGTGTAATTTTTTTGTTTAACTTTGGTGTATCAAACATTAAACAAAGTGAGCACACAAGAATTTGATAGTTTAGTTGTAAGTAATGCTGAAAGCTTAACTCCATTCGCTATCACCTTAACCCGTGATTATGAATCTGCCAGGGATCTATGCCAGGAAACTTTGTGCAAGGCATTGGTGTACCGGGAAAAGTACCAAACCGGCACCAACATCAAAGCTTGGTTGTATACCATTATGCGAAATATTTTTATTAATGACTATCGCCGCAATGGCCGTAAAAAATTGGTGATGGATACAGTTAAGTATTTTGAGCCTCAATTTGTTTCTTCCTCAGATATTTCTTTACGACTTAAGGAAATGAACACTGCTATTTATAAATTACCAGCTATATTTAAGAATGCTTGCATGCTTTACTTTCAGGGGTATAAATACCAGGAAATTGCAGAGGCATTAAACGAACCTCTTGGAACAATTAAGAGCCGCATCCACTTTGCCCGTAAAATGTTGCAAAAACAAATTGAACGTTGAAGAGATCTGTTATAATAATAGGTGCCGGATTTGCCGGTCTTTCAGCAGCGGCTTTTATGGCTAAAGCGGGATGGGATGTTTCTGTTTTTGAAAAAAATGAAACAGCCGGTGGACGGGCAAGGCAGTTAAAAGAAGAGGGTTTTACGTTTGATATGGGTCCTAGTTGGTACTGGATGCCAGACGTATTTGAAAGATTTTTTCAGCAGTTCCAAAAAAAAGTTGGTGATTACTATCACCTCAAAAGATTAGACCCTTCGTACCGTATTTATTGGCCCGATGGGGCGACAGACATACCTGCTAACTACAAAGAGCTGCAAAATTTATTTGAATCAATTGAAGCCGGAAGTGCTAAAAGCCTGGATCATTATTTAAAAGAAGCAGAACATAAATATAAGATTGGAATGCAAAGCCTGGTTTATAAGCCAGGGCAATCAATAACGGAATTTTTTGATTGGACTGTAATTAAAAATGTTTTTAGGCTGGATGTATTTACCTCTATAAAAAAACACGTAGCCAAACATTTTAAGCATTTTAAACTCCGCCAATTGATGGAGTTTCCTGTGCTTTTTTTAGGAGCTTTACCACAAAATACACCGGCATTGTATAGTCTAATGAATTACGCAGATATCAAGGGTGGCACGTGGTACCCTGAAGGTGGTATGTATTCCATTGTTTTAGCGATGCAAAAAGTAGCTGAAGAGTTAGGTGTAAAATTTCATTTTCATGAAGAGGCGGAAGAGATAATTATTGAAAGAAAAACAGCAAACAAAGTCAGAACAAAAAAAGCATCTTATACAGCCGACGCAGTCATTAGCGGAGCGGATTATCATTTTACAGAAACATGTTTACTACCTTTGTCTTCGAGGAGTTTTAGTGAACATTATTGGGATAGCAAAGTGTTAGCACCTTCTTGCCTTTTATATTACGTGGGCTTAAATAAGCGCCTTAAAAATGTGCTGCATCATTCGTTATTTTTTGATGTTTCTTTTGATCGTCACGCTGAAGAAATTTATGCAAAACCGCAATGGCCATCTGAACCTCTTTTTTATTTAAGTGTTGCATCTCAAACCGATGATACTGTAGCTCCTGAAGGATGTGAAAACCTTGTGTTTTTAATTCCTGTGGCTTCGGGACTTACAGATGATTCTGAAGAAGTGCGGGAATTATATTTTAAAAAAATAGTGAAACGTTTAGAAGAAAAGATAGGAGAGTCAATCAGTGATGCCATCATTTATAAAAAAACATATTCGGTAAGCGATTTTGTTGATGACTATCATTCTTATAAAGGTAATGCTTACGGCCTCGCTAATACCCTGATGCAAACAGCGATACTTAAGCCTTCCTGTAAGAGTAAAAAAGTAAAAAATCTTTTTTATACAGGACAGTTTACCATACCAGGCCCGGGTGTGCCGCCCAGCCTGATTAGTGGTGAAGTAGTGGCTAAGCATGTATTAAAACAGTTTAATTAAAACGCATTATGACTGTTGAATTATTTCATAAAGCATCAAACGAATGTAGCAAGGCTATCACCCTCGCTTATAGCACTTCTTTTTCTTCGGCTATTAAATTACTGCACGTTGATCTTCGCAATCCTATTTTTAATATTTATGGATTTGTACGGTTGGCAGATGAAATAGTTGATACTTTCCACGAACATGACAAGCCTCTTTTACTGCAACAGTTTAAAACAGAAACCTTTGATGCCATTGAAAGAAGGTTAAGTCTTAATCCTGTATTAAACAGCTTTCAGCAAACCGTTTGTGCTTATAATATAGACTACGAGTTGATTAATGCGTTCTTTAAAAGTATGGAGTCCGATCTCACACAAAATGCTTACGACCGTCAGGGATATGAAGATTATATTTATGGCTCTGCAGAAGTAGTAGGCATTATGTGCCTGCATGTATTCTGCGAAAAAAACGCGAAGTTATTTGATGCCTTAAAAGCATCTGCAAAAGCATTGGGCGCAGCTTTTCAAAAAGTAAATTTTTTAAGAGATATTCAGGCTGACTTTAACGGCTTATCAAGAATGTATTTTCCCGGCTGCAATTTTCACAATTTTACAGCTTTTGATAAGGAACAAATTGAAAGAGACATAGAACTTGATTTTCAAAATGCTTACGAGGGAATTTTACACCTTCCTATAAAAGCAAAGTTTGGAGTGTATGTTGCCTATAAATATTATTATTCATTGTTCAAAAAAATAAAAAGTACGCAACCGCAACACATTTTGCATAAGCGTATCCGCATACCTGATTATTATAAAGCATTAATTATTTTGCGTGCAGGCGTAAAAAATAGGCTCAGGCTCATTTAATATATGAAAACACAGGAGCTTATATTAGTTACCGAGAAAGATGAGCCTATAGGAACAATGGAAAAAATGGAGGTTCACCAGAAAGGTATGCTTCACCGCGCATTTTCTATTTTTATATTCAATAAGCAAGGTAAAATGCTGCTGCAACAAAGGGCTAAGGGAAAATATCATGGCGGTAATTTATGGACCAATGCCTGTTGCAGCCATCCTTTTCCGGAGGAGATGATAGAAGCAGCCGCGTTGCGAAGGTTGAAAGAAGAGATGGGCTTTTCTACCACGCTGGAAAAGATTTTTGAATTTACTTATAAAGCAAAAGTTGAGAATGGTCTTATTGAACATGAGTACGACCACGTGTTTGCAGGGGAGTTTGATGAGGTGATTGTTATTGATAAAAAGGAAGTGGCAGACTATTGCTACCAGGATATGGACCGTATTAAAGAGTCGCTGAATGAGCATCCTCAAAAGTTTACTACGTGGTTTAAAATAATTTTTCCTGCTATGGAAACCTGGTGGCAGAAAAACTATGGAATAGAAGAAAGATAGAAGGTGAAAAAAAGCATTGTTCATCGTTTGGCGTTTAGCATTCAGCGTTCAGCATTCAGCGTACTTCGTATTTCTAACTTCGTACTTAATTAATTATCATGACCGTTATTTATTACATAGTCGTTTTGTTCAGCACTTTCTTCATCATGGAAGGTGTTACATGGCTTACGCATAAATATGTCATGCATGGCCTTTTGTGGTATCTGCATAAAGACCATCACCAAAAAGAACCAGGCTTTTTTGAAAAGAACGATTGGTTTTTTGTCATTTTCGCTATTCCGAGCATGTTATTAATAGCTTTTGGAACGTACAATAGTGTATGGTGGATGCAGGCGATTGGGTTTGGGATTATGATGTATGGGCTGGCTTATTTTATGGTGCATGATGTAATTATTCACCAACGTTTTAAATGGTTTTCCCGCAGCAAAAACACATATGTACGTGCTATAAAGTGGGCACATAAAATGCACCATAAACATTTAAGCAAACAAGAGGGCGAAAGTTTTGGAATGTTGTACGTACATAAAAAATACTGGGAAAAAATCCGGTATGATAAAAAGCTAATGGCTTCAAAAAAAGTTGGCTATGCACCAGAATTAGATTAATATGATAACCGGCAGCAATACTACTATCATCTCATATGCAGGCTGTGCTGATTATAATCGAAGCATCGCTCACTTGTACGTTCTGTAATCTTCTCAACTTGACCACCAACCATCATTACGATATTATAATCTGTGGCGCCGGCTGTTCTGGCTTAAGCCTGGTAATGCACCTGCTGCAATCAGAAAAGTTTGATGATAAAAAAATTTTACTGGTTGACAAGGACTCAAAGAATACAAATGACCGCACATGGTGTTTTTGGGAAAATAAGCCCGGCTTATTTGAACCAGTAGTATATAAAGAGTGGAAAGATTTGTGGTTCTATGCGCATGATTTTTTAAAAAACCTTCAACTTGGGCCATATACGTACAAACTTATAAGAGGGCTGGATTTTTACAATTATTGTTTTAGTGAAATAAGAAAACATGCTAACATTGAGTTTATACAAGCCCCGGTAAATAAACCGGTAACCAATGAAAAAGAAGGCCATGTTGTTGTCAACAATCAAAAATATTATGCCTCCTTTATATTCAACAGCATATTGTTTGAAAAGCCTGTTTTACAAAAGAATCATTATTGGCTGCTGCAACATTTTAAAGGTTGGGTAATAGAAACAGACGCTCCTCAATTCGATCCATCTTCTGCTACCCTGATGGATTTCAGAACCTCACAGCAAAACGGAACTTCCTTTTTTTACCTTTTGCCCTTTACAAAAAACAAAGCCTTAGTAGAGTATACGCTTTTCTCAAAGGAGCTATTAGATAAGGAGGCCTATGAAACCGCCTTGAAAAATTATATAGAAAAAGACCTCCTGATAACCGGTTATACCATACAGGAAAAAGAATTTGGCGTTATACCAATGACCAATTATCCATTCCCGCGTTACAAGAATAACATCTTTAATATTGGAACTGCCGGTGGACAAACAAAAGCTTCAAGCGGTTATACTTTTAAATTTATCCAAAAGCAATCTGCAGCTATTGTAAAAGGACTTTTGGAAAAGAACAACCCTGCTGTTTATTTAAATGAGGCCCGAAGGTTTTGTTTTTATGATAGTGTACTTCTTCAAATTCTGAATTTTAATAAAATGCAGGGCGATGAAATTTTTACCCTGCTTTTCGCTTCCAACAATGCTTCACAAATATTAAAATTCCTGGATAATGAAACATCGGTAAAAGAGGAAATTCCTATTTTAAAATCTTTACCTACACTTTTGTTTTTAAAAGCAGGTATAAAAGAAATTTTGGAGCGTTGAAGTGTAGTTACTTTAAAGAATAAGTAAGTTTAGTACCATTAGAGGGCTCAATGTAAGCTGATACAATTTCGGTTTTAATTACACCATTTTTGGTATACGAAATATTAATGGGACAAATTCTGGAAATATGAATCCACACTGTTTGACTACTTCCGGGGTTGATATTATCGATATATTTTTTCTGACAACCTGTAACCTTAATATTGCTCAGCTCGAAGCCAGTAGTATTAACAAACTTAATCCGCATTGTATCCTGCAGGTTGGTCATGTAGCGAAAAAAAGCAATAGAGCTTATAATACTAATCAAAATGATAGCAGCGGTAAACAACAGGCTTCTCCTGTTTCTTTTGTGCTTTTTTATATGGTTAAATATGCGGAGAAGAATAATAAAATTTACGGCTCCCGCAATAAAAATAAATACATACTCCAGGTAGATGATAATGTTTGCTGAAGTGAAATAGTAGGATACATACAGCAAGACTCCGATTAATATAAACAAGAGCGCATTTCGGATCCCGATTATCTTAAGTTTCTGAGAAGTCATTTAATGGGAGCGAATATATTGATATTTTATGTGCAAGCGTTTAAATATTGGGAGCTTAATACCAGCAAACTAATCTGGTAAATTGTGGTTTTAGTTTAATTATACTGGTTAAAAACAGAAACAAGGTTACTGGCTTGCACTACACCTGATTGCCGCCATTTTATTTGTCCGGCTTTAAATAAAATAAGAGTGGGCACTCCTTGTATTTGAAACTGCTGCGCTACCTGCGGATTTTTATCAATGTCTACTTTGATGATGGTAACCTTATCGCCCAATAAATCTTTAGTTTGCTTTAGTATGGGCGCCATCGTTTTGCAGGGGCCGCACCATTCTGCAAAAAAATCCACAAGCACAGGTTTGTCAGAAGCAATAACTTCTTTAAAATTTTTCATGGTTTTATAATTTGGTAAAACATAGAAGATACCAAAGTGGGTATTATCCCTGGGAGTAAGTTGTTTAAAAAGCGCTGCAAATAGTCTTTTTTATGTGGGTGCCTGATAAAGAAGGGATTGCCAAAAAATTAAACGCTTAACGGCCTTTACGGGTGTTGCATCAAATAAACCCGGGAATTAATCCTGTTCAATAGCCTCACCTAACTGGTCTTCCACCTCGTAAATCCATCCGGGTAAATTGGCAGGATCAATTTTCCAATGATCCTGGTCAGATTTAAGCATTTTAAAAATATGCCTGCTTCCACGCTCATCACTTACATCTACATGCAATAATCGCTCAGAAGGAAGCCTTCTAAAATTAAATTCTCTTAAACGATCTCCGGCTTTTACCAGTTTAGTGAATTGTGGTTTCATACATCTCTGCTTGTTTCAATTAGCATGCAAATTCTATGCAAGGGATTGGCCCCGAAAAAAAAGCACTCTAAAAGTTTGTAAATTTTGCTGTAAGCGGGCCGTGCCGCATTGCTGCTTACTTAAAATAGTTTTACAAAAATCCGTAAAACAAATGGAATTATAATAGTTGCACCAAGGTTATTTGATTTTTTTTGGCTAAAATCTTAATACAATAAATTCTTCAGCTTCTCTAAATTGATGATTGAAATTTTACTGCTCCTTATATTAATCAAACCTTCGCTTTTAAAATCGCTTAACGTTCGGATCAGGGATTCTGTAGCAGTGCCTACATATTGTGCAATGTCATCTCTTGAAAACTCTATGTTGCTATGGGGTGTTTCTTTATAAAATTTTTCATGGATATCCACTAAAGCCTTTGCTACTCTTTTTCTTAATGAACTGTATGCCAAACTTAAAAGGCGCTCTTCTTTTTCCTTTACGTTTTGGGTTACAATGCGGATGAATTTGGTAGCAATATTAATGTCCGTGAATACCATCTGAAGAAACTCTTCTTTTGGTATTTGCATCAATTCTGCCTCCTCCAGTATCAGCGCACTGTCATCATAATTCTTGTCTTCAATTAAAGCAGTGTAACCGATAAAATCCCCGGTGCTGAAAAGATCAGTGATATACTCTTTACCATCTTCATGAAGCCTGAAAGCTTTTACTTTACCGCTAAGGAGGAAATAAAGAAACCGCGGCCGTTTTCCTTCCTGGTAAAGTGTTTGTTTTTTACTGAAATGTTCTACTGCATACTGCCCGGAAAGCTGCTGCAACAAACCAGTATCTTTTACATCTTTTACAAATTGCGAAAGTCCTTGTGGAGTAGAGGAATAATTCTGACCCAACACCTCTGCTTTTTTTAATCGTACTTCAATTGCATTCAATAATTCTATATCATCAAAAGGTTTGGTTACGTAATCATCGGCGCCCATCTCCATGCCCTTTCTAAAGTCGCTGCGTTCTGTTTTGGCCGTTAAAAAAATAAACGGAATGTTTTGGGTCTCCTTATTTTTCCTGAGAAGATGCAACACGCCATAACCATCAAGTTCAGGCATCATAATATCGCAAACAATAAGCGAAGGCTTTTCTTTAACGGCTACATCTACACCACGTTTCCCGTTTTCAGCTGTCAGCGTTTTGTACCCTGCAAGTTCTAAGATTTCAGCCGTATTTTCCCTCAGGTTGTTGTTGTCGTCAATTACCAATATGGTTTTTCTCATGCGCCCCTTTATTTACCGGAATTAATAATGTAACAGTTGTGCCCCCGCCTAATTCGCTTTGCAATTTCAGCTTTCCATCTAAAAGGTCTGCATAACGCCTTACTATATGTAGGCCAAGCCCTGTTCCCTGAATGTTCAATGCATTTTTGCCCCTAAAAAAAGAAGAGAATAAATGTTGCTGGTCCTCCTCCGAAATGCCAATGCCTTCATCTTTTACTTCAATGGATGCAGTGTCGTTCATTACTCTGGAACGTACTGTAATACTTCGGTTATCTTCCGAAAACTTTATTGCGTTGCTTACCAGGTTGATCAGGATATTTTTCAGCAATTTCTTATCGCTTTTAATTATTTCAGCGCCACTATGTACATAGTTAATTTGCTGCCCTTCTTTTACAAGGCCTCTCAGTTCATCTATTGTATCATAAACCGTTTGAGGCAAATTTAATTCTGCAAACACGGCTCCAACTTTTCCTTCACCTAATTTTCCAAGGGAAAGAAAGTCCTCCAGCAAATCGTTTAAATGGTTTACTGAATCTTTAATACGGCTAATGTGTTTCGTTCTGTTTTCCTGCTGTTCGGTGGTGGTGTATTTAGCAATAAGCGATGCCGAAGAAAGAACTGCGCTTAAGGGCGTTCTAAATTCATGCGATGCCATTGATACAAACCGGCTTTTGATCTCGTTCAATTGCCGTTCCTTATCTAACGCTTCGTTTAATTCTGCTTGTGATTGTTCTAAGCGCTGCAAGGCTTCTTTTAAAATTACTGTCCGTTCTTCAACTTTTGCTTCCAGGCCGGTATTTAACCGGCGTACATCGGCTGTTATGTTTTCCAATTGCTGCTGTTGTTGCAACATGCTGTGTTCAATTACTTTTCGCTGGGTAATATCTACTATAAATGCAATTACGTATTGATTGTTGTTTTGTTTATAAGCACTTAAACTTACTTCTACCGGAAAGTTTTCGCCTCCTTTGCGTTCGCCGTGTAAGTCACGCCCAGAGCCCATTTCGCGGTTTTGCGGCTGACTGTAAAAGCTATCCCGCAATTGTACATGCCCGGTCCGGTGTTTTTGCGGCAGCAATACTTCAATCTTTTGCCCTACCAACTCTTCTTCAGTATAATCAAACATGCGGCAGGCCGCTGGGTTTGCTAAAACAATATCTGCTTTATGGTTGGTTAAAAGAATGCCTTCTGTTGCGTTTTGGAATAAAGAAGTCATGTGCGACTTATCCCACTGCATGCTTCTTACCAGGCTTTTAATGTATAAAACTATAAGAGCAGAAAATATAATAAGCAGCAACAAGAATACATATTCTGTCCATATTTCTGTTAATTGCAAGCGCCAGCTATTCCAAAAAAGAAAGAAGAATACAACCGTAGCACTTAAAGTGCCTGCAAGTATTGTAGAACTGCGTGTTTGAATAAATACAGAGAGAAAAATAACCACCAGCAAACCGCTTAATGTAATAGTATTACCAGGAAGAAAGTAAGATAAAGAAACGGTTAACAGGAAAACCAATACCGCATAAACACTGGCTTGCCTGCCCGAAAGTTGGGGCATTGTCACGTATAAATTGATTTTTACAAACTTAACCAGAACTGTTATAAGTGAAGTAGTTCTTTTTTTATCTCCACTGCTTTATGAAAGTAGGTGTTTATGCAGCACCAGGTCAGCATCAAATTCTTTTAGCTTGTGGTAATTTACCTCTTCATTCGCAGAGGCATCTCCTCTCCACTAACAAATATTTTTTAGAAAGGTTACAATTGATGAGTTATTACTTCTTCACTTCTTTCGCTTCTGCTTTTTCTTTCTTCTTAAAAAAGCCTCTTAATAGAAAATTATGTTGCAAAGCTTCCATGTTTTCATCAAGCTTTTCTGTACCAGAATTTAAATTATTGAGCGTTGCTTTTAAATCGGCTGCAGCCTGCGGGTCGTTTAATAAAATACCAACCGGAGAGTTACTGCTGTTTATTTTAGCGCTTACTTCCCTAAAATTATTCGTTACTTCATTTGCAGTTTTAGATACCTGTTGCAATTGTGCAACAGTTGACCTTAAACGGTTAAAGATGACGGTATCTGTTACCAGATCATTTGTAAGTGAGCCTTTGCTTTGAAGTTTCGCAGCATAGTCTGAAATACTTGCTGTCAGGCGTTGGGCGTTGGCAGAAGTTTGTTTTAATCCAACTACCGCCGTTTCCAGGTTGTTTACTAAAGTTTCATCAGATAATAATTTACCAACAGTTCCTTCGCCATCCGATATTTTTTTGCTGATAAGTTTAAAGTTGCCCGTAATGTCGAGCAGGTTCTTATTATTCTCCTGTAATGTGGCCATTATTTCATCAGTGCTTAGCCCTTTTTCTACACCTAAAGCGTCATTATCTTCTATAGGTTGCGCTTGCATGGTACCGCCATAAATCATCACCAGCTTATTGCCAATAAACCCTTCAGAACTAATTTTAGCTTTTGCATTTTTACGAATGTATTCCTGGTTTTTCTTTTCAATATTCATGATCACTTCAACCTGGGAATTTCCATAAAAGGTCATCTTTTTTATTGTGCCGATTTTAACCCCGGAAAACCAAACATTGTTGCCTGTTTGCAAGCCTCCCACATCGTCAAAGATGGCCCGCACCGTTATCTTTTTTTCAAAAGTATTTTTTTGCCCGCCCAGTGTAAGTATGCCGGCAATAAAAATAAGCAGGCCAAGGAATACAAATATTCCCACTGTTACTGCCTTTTTGTTGTTCGTCTGTTTCATTTATTCTTGTATAAAATTGTAATCGAAAAAGCTTTTTATTCTTTCATCTTCCGTATGGCTAAACACTTCTTCAAAACTTCCCGTGCTCACGAATGTACCATCAAGCATCATGGCTAGTTTATCACCTGTTTCTTTCGCACAGGTAAGGTCATGCGTGATGATAATTGCACTGGTATGGTATCGTTCCTGCACTTCATTTATCAGGTTATTGATTTCGATACAGGTGATGGGGTCAAGTCCCGCAGTAGGTTCATCATATAACATTATTTCAGGCTGAAGAATTAATGTTCTGGCAATACCAATACGTTTTCTTTGTCCACCCGATAATTCTGCAGGCATCTGGTTGATAGTTTGCGATAAACCTACCCCATCCAAAACTTCCTCCACGGCTTTATTAATAGCTGCTCTGCCTAACTTTCTTGAATTGCGCACTAACGGAAATTCTAAATTTTCTCTAACGGTCATGCTATCATACAAGGCGCTTCCCTGAAAAGAAAATCCTACTTTAAGGCGTAGATCTCTGAGTTCCTGGTCCGATAATTTGTCCACATCCATCCCCAATACATTAACAATGCCTTTATCAGGTTTCAGCAACCCGACTATAATTTTAATTAATACTGATTTCCCGGTACCTGAACGGCCAAGAACTACTACATTCTGCCCTTTATATATTTCAAGGTCTACTCCACGCAATACATGATTGTCACCGAAGGATTTATATAACCCGGATATGGAGATCACTTTCTCCTTAACAGATTTATTTAATTTATTTCTTTCCATTAGGTTAACCTGAGCCTCTAAGCCAGTTTGATATTTGAACGATGACGACCTCTTCTACAAAAATCAGGAACATGGATATCACTACAGATGTGTTGGCTGCTATACCAACTCCCTGCGTTCCTTGCTTTGCGTTATACCCTTTATAACAACCTACAATGCCAATTGTAAAGCCAAATACAGTGGCCTTTGTTAAAGAAGTAAATAAATCCAGGAAGGTAAGTGAGGCAAAGGCGTTCTCGAAAAAAGTAATAAAACTTGTTTGTTCATTGGCATGAACGTCGAGATATGATCCCAATAACCCCACAAGTGCCGTATACAGCATTAATAAAGGAAGCATAAATGTTGAGGCAAGTACACGGGTAACCACTAAAAATTTAAAGGGGTTGATGGCTGAAACTTCCATTGCGTCAATTTGTTCTGTCACTTTCATTGACCCTAGTTCTGCCCCCATGTTGGAACCCACTTTGCCTGCGCAAATAAGGGCTGTAACCAGTGGTGCTAATGCCCGCACAATAGCAATAGAAACCAAAGAAGGCAGCCAGGAGGCTGCACCGAAATCGGCCAGTGAAGGCCGCGACTGTTTCGTAAATACAAGACCTGTTATAAAACCAGTTAGTGTAATCAGAGGAAGAGATTTATAACCAACCTCATAGCATTGCCGCACAATTTCTTTAAACTCAAACGGTGGTTTAAACACCTCTCTAAAAAAACGCAATACAAATTGAAAACCATTGTAAATTTTGAGAAAGAAAGTATCTATCCCTTTTGAAATGACATATTGCCGGGCTTGCCTGCTGATTCCTTCCTTCATTCTATAATATAAATGATTTATCCAAGACAAGATATGATGCAAACTCTGCACCATGATTATAACTCCTTTTTTCTTAATAACGCTAACCAGAAAGTTCCCGGTCCCTTTTCAAATAAAAGCTAAACAAAAAACTTAGATATGATGCTACGGTTAGGATTGTAATAATGCTGATAGCGCTTAGGTTTTTGGGGTAGACAAGCTTCTAACAACTGCCCGCTTTAAAGTCTCATCATCTAAAAACATCTCTTTTGATAAGCCTGTCTTGACAGAAAGAAGATACGCACATTCATAGGCAATATGTTATAGAAATTCAACCGGCTCTTTAGACATACATCACCTCGTTTAGTATTTTAGGACCGATGTATTTGCTTAAGCCGTTTTTAGTTACTATTTCAATTTTCTCATTTTTGAAAAGATGCTCAAACATATTATATACTGCCATGTAATTATCGAAGTTCTCTTTTTCCGGCTCAAAATCAATCAATAAATCGATGTCGCTTTTAGTTGATTGCTCATTGCGTACATAGAAACCAAACAACCCAATAGTTGTACTCCCAACTTTGCAAACTCAGATTTGTGAGACCTTAAAATATAGAGTATGTCTTCTTTAGTTGTCATTTAAGGCTTTTACTTTCTCTCAAAGATATGGCTCTTTGAGAATTTGAAACTGCCGCAAGAATTACCCCAAAGCAAAAAATGCGTTACAATCGCAACGCCTTTTTAAAAAAGAAAAAACATAGTTATTAAAAGGTCTTTTTCTCCATTTTATTACCATCCACATCTAACTCTACTACCTCGTATCCTAGTTTCTTAACACCTTCCAATATGGTGGCTTTATCACCTACCAATAAAATATTGAGCTTATCAGGTTGCACATATTTATTTGCTGCTGTCTTCAATTGATCTGCAGTCATATCATTTAAAATTTTAGTCTGCATTTCAATAAAGTTTGAGGGCAAGTTATACTCCAATATCCGCGAAATGAATTGTGCTTTTTGAACGCCTGTTTCATACCGCAATGCATCACGCTGGCCAATAGCATTTTTCATAAACCGAAGCTCGTCAGGAGTGGGCCCATCCTTTAAGTAATTGTTTACTTCTTTCATTATTTCTGCAAGCGCACTATCTGTTACATTTCCCCTAATGCCCGTGCTTAATTCAAAATCTCCTGAGTATTTATCCCCGGAAAATCCAGACTGGGCGCCATACGTCCAACCTTTAGCTTCTCTTAAGTTCAGGAATAAACGTCCATTTGGAAGGTCACCGAGTGGAAAGTTGGCAAGCATTGCTTTATAGTAATCTCCTGTAGCATCGTACTTTAACCCGGTAGCATAACCAATGCGAAATTCAGATTGAGCAGATTTAGGCACATCTACCAAATACACTTTTGTTTTATCAACCGTTGGTGTGGAACTTACTTTTGCCAATTCAATCTTTTTATTAGGAAGTTTATTCAGGAAGGCAAGCTTAGGCAATACTTCTTCCTGTTTTATATCACCCACTACTACCACCTTTGCTCCATTAGAAGTCATATAGTTGTTGAAGTAATTCTGAATGTCCTGGAGGGTAATGTTTTTTACAGTTTCTTCCGTACCATCCTGGCTAATGCCTAGTATATGATTTGTACCATAATTTAATTTTGCAAACACGGCATCGGCTACCGCGGCGGGTTGCGATTTCTGCACCTTGAATGACTCCATTATTTGCTTCTTGATACGGGTAAAGGCATCTTCTGTAAACTTTGGTCGAAGCATACGTTCTTCTAATAAATGAAGGGTTTTGTCAAAGTTTTTCTTTAAAGATTGTACTGTATAAACAACACCATCAATACTACTGGATATGGAAATAGAGCTACCTAGTTTTTGCAATGCAATAGATAATTGTTCTGCAGTATAATTTTTAGTATCCTCCGCCATCATATCCGTAAAAAAGCTAGCCAGTCCGGCTTTTGAAAGATTATTCGCCTGGGCTAAATGCCCTCCCGGGATTATTACAGAAAAAGTAACAGTTGGAACTTCTGTATTTGGCGCACCAATTATCTTAGTTCCATTGAGCAAATCTTTCTTCCAGAATAGCGGCACTTTCACGGTTGGGTTAGCACCATTGCCCGGGATTTTTTTGCGATCAAAATTGTCTTTCGCCTTTGTATATTTTAAGCCAGCATAACCATAATCAAGCGGGCTATAATTAGCAGAATCAATTTTATAATTATCCGCTTTGGCAACAAGTTGCTCCTGACCTTTGGGCACTACACTAAGCACAACAGCGCCTTTGCCTTTTATATACGTGTTATAGGCATTAAGCACATCTTGCTTTGTTAAGGAAGTAAACATTTTTAAAAGCTCACTCATTTTGTTTGGGTTGCCTGTAAAAGTTTGAAAGGCGGCTAACTGGGAAACTTTACCGGATACACTTTGCAATCCATTAATTAACTGTGATTCTATACCTCCCTTGAATTTTAAAATATCATCGTCTGTAACCCCCACCGTTTCAAAAGAATCTAAAGAAGCACGAAATAGCGCTTCCATATCAGCAAGGGTTTTGCCTTGCATGGGAATGATTTGGAAAATTAATTCTCCAGCCAGCTCTGATAACTGACTAAAAGCAGATGCTTGTAATGCAGCCTGTTTTTTTACAAGATTCTGGTAAAGAAAAGAATTTCTTCCTTGTCCTAATACCTGGGCAAGGCAAGCGATAGCGGCCATATCTTTATGATAGTTTGGAACGGTGGGGTAGGTGATGGACAGCAAGGGGAGCTTTGCGTAATTATCAACATAAGAAGCATAGCGGTTAGCCGTTAATTGAAGCGGCGGTAATGTTACCGGTTTTACTTCCGGACCTCTCGGAATTGAGCCAAAATATTTTGCAACAAGCTTTGCCGCATCAGCTGCTTTTATATCGCCACCAATAGAAACTGTAGCGTTATTGGGGCCATACCAACGCAAAAAAAAGTTTTTCAAATCATTTGCATTACCACGGTTCAGGTCTTCTATATAACCAATGGTTAACCATGAGTAGGGGTGCCCATAAGGATATAAATTTTTACTTAGGTTTTCAAAGAATAAACCGTAAGGCCGGTTATCATAATTTTGGCCTCGTTCGTTCTTCACCGTTTCGCGTTGTATTTCAAATTTTTCCTGCGTTACAGCATCCAATAAAAAGCCCATCCGGTCTGCTTCCAGCCAAAGCATTTTTTCAAGTTGGTTGCTGGGCACAGTTTCAAAATAATTTGTGCGGTCACGGTTAGTAGTGCCATTTAATGTGCCGCCTGCTTCAAATACCATTTTAAAATGTTGTTCATCGGCTACATTATCGCTCCCGTTAAACATCATGTGTTCAAAAAAATGCGCAAAGCCGGATTTGCCTATTTCTTCACGGGCTGAGCCTACATGATAGGTAACGTCGAGATGAACTACAGGGTCACTGTGATCTTCGTGTACAATAATGGTGAGGCCATTTGGCAATACATATTTTTCATAAGGTATTACAAGTTCGTCGCCTTTTTTCGTCACCTTTTCTATCAGCCGTGCCTGGCTAAATGCACTAACTGCAACTACCATCAAAGAGGCCAGCATCAACAACTTTTGTTTCATTATTTTATGTTTTAAAAGCGGTTTAAATGGTTTCCGCTAAAGAAGCAAATGGAAAAAAAGCAAAGTAAATAAAACCTCCTTCTTTCTTTTACCACTTATCAAAAACTTAAGTAGAGATGAATTTAAGAACTAAAGCGATGTGTACCTTAGAAAAAAATTTTTGAAATGGCCGAGTATAAACAACAGGATGCACACGAAATAGATTATAAAATATTGGGTGAAGAAATGCAATGCGTGGAGATTGAATTAGACCCCAACGAAACTGCAATTGCTGAAAGCGGCGCTTTTATGATGATGGATGATGGCATTCAGATGGAAACAATTTTTGGTGATGGCAGTACGCAGCAAAAAGGAATTTTAGGTAAGTTGCTAGGTGCAGGAAAACGATTGCTAACAGGCGAAAGCTTATTTATGACTGCTTTTACAAACACCGGGCAGGGAAAGAAAAAAGTTTCCTTTGCTTCACCTTATCCGGGTAAAGTTATTGCCCTGGATTTATTAAGAATGGGTGGAAAAATGATCTGCCAGAAAGATGCTTTTTTATGTGCAGCAAAAGGAGTATCTGTAGGTATTGAGTTTCAACGCAAGTTAGGTACAGGCTTATTTGGCGGGGAAGGATTTATCATGCAAAAACTGGAAGGTGATGGCCTGGCCTTTGTACATGCAGGTGGACATATCATTGAAAGAGATTTGATTCCGGGAGAACTCCTCAAAGTAGATACAGGATGCCTGGTGGCTTTTACACCATCTGTTGATTACGATATTCAGTTTGTAGGAGGTATAAAGAATACATTTTTTGGCGGCGAAGGTTTGTTTTTTGCAACACTAAGGGGACCCGGCCGTGTGTGGGTACAAACATTGCCTGTAAGCCGTTTGGCCAGTCGTATTTTACAGTATGGCAGGGTTGGAGGCAGAAAAGAGGAAGGTGGCATTTTAGGAGGAATAGGAAATGTATTGGATGGTGATGGATGGTAGAATCCTTGTGAAAATTTTAATTGGCCTAATTTAAAGCACTACTCAATTAGTGCTTTATTTTTTGGGGTGTAGATACCTTACCAGCTTCTGTTGATAAAAAGCTATCTTATAAAACGGTTGGTTTGCTATGGGTCTATTCTCATAATTTCAATTTATAATGGGGCACAGGAAAAAAATATTAGCTATTCCCGGAAGTATAAGGACTAATTCTTCCAACGAATCAATTCTAAAATTCATTGCTCAGAAATACTATCAATTGCTGGATGTCGAAATCTATTATGGTCTTGACAAACTTCCTCATTTTAATCCTGATATGGATTTTGATATTGAACATGGTGAGGTAAAAGAGTTGCGTTCAAAAATTGAAAAGGCAGATGGTGTTCTTATTTGTTCTCCTGAATATGTTTTTAGTATTCCTGGCGCCCTAAAGAACGCAATCGAATGGACAGTTTCAACAACCGTTTTTTCTCATAAGCCAGTCGCAATTATTGTCGCATCCGGCCTGGGAGAAAAGGCTTATGAATCGCTTATATTAATAATGACCACACTGTATGCAAAACTGGAAGCAGACTCTAATTTATTGATAGCAGGTGCAAGAGCTAAATTGAAAAATAATGAAATAACGGATACAGTAACCCTTGAACAGATTGATAAAATGGTTTCTTCGTTAATAAACTCAATCAACGCCAATATCCCCAACAGTTGATGAGATAGAGATAGCTTAATAAATTATTACTAGATATAAACTAAAGTGGGTTAACTAAGATTAAATTGGGTACAATAAATCTTTCATCGATAAACCATTCTTTATGCAACGTCGTTCTTTTATTAAGCATACCGGTATTTTAACTACTGCATAATCAATGGCCGGGACAGATGCCTTTTCTTCTACTTCATCAATCCCAAAAAATAAATTGCCGAAGTGGAAAGGTTTTAACCTGTTGGATTTCTTCTCTCCTGATCCCGCTAATGCCAGGAGAACGACAACAGAAGATCATCTGAAATGGATGCATGACTGGGGCTTTAATTTTGTAAGGTTGCCTATGGCTTATCCTTATTACCTGGATATAGATCGCAGCAAAAAAATTACAACTGAAAAAATTTATAATATTGACCAAAAAGCTGTTGACAGAATTGATGCCTTAGTAGCGCTGGCACATAAACACAAAATGCATGTGAGCCTCAATCTTCATAGGGCACCTGGCTATTGCATCAATGCAGGTTTTCATGAACCCTATAATTATGGAGGGATGAAGCCGCACAGGATGCATTTGTTTTTCATTGGAACATGTGGGCAAAGCGTTACAAAAATGTTTCAAAAACCAAAATAAGTTTCGACCTGGTTAATGAACCAAGCATGCGGGATGACATGAATGACCAGCATTCAAAGTCTGGCCCGGTGCCTGGTGCAGCCTATCGTAAAGTGGCCAAGAAAGCATTAGCTGCCATTCGCAAAGAAAATAAAAATCACCTGGTTATTGCAGATGGCAATAGCGGCGGAAATGCAGTAATACCCGAGTTAGCTGATCTGGATATAGCACAAAGCTGTCGCGGATATTACCCGCATCAAATATCTCATTATAAAGCGCCATGGGCTAATAAAGACCCGGATAGTTTGCCGGAACCTAAATGGCCTGGGCAAATTGGAGAAGTAACTTTTAATCGTCAAAAGTTAGAGGCTTATTATCAGCCATGGTTTGATCTTATGAAAAAGGGAGTAGGCGTTCATTGCGGTGAATGTGGCGCCTGGAAAAAAACGCCGCATGATGTTTTTCTTGCGTGGTTTGAAGATGTGCTAAGTGTACTTTCTTCACACGATATTGGCTTTGGAGTCTGGGAGTTTATAGGAGAGTTTGGCGTGATGAATTCGGGCCGGGAAGATGTGGCCTATGAAGATTGGCATGGGTACAAACTGGATCGTAAGTTTTTAAATTTACTGATGAAATATTGAAAGTAGGTGACTAGGTTGTGCCTTTAAGACTTTCATTCTGCTCGGCAGCTATCACAGCCGCAGCTTCTTTTTTATCTTTTTCAATTCTTCTAAAAATACGGTTCCAGCGCTTTTGCCATTCAACGCCAATGTGTTCACTTGGTACCTCATCGCCCAATAGCCTGCCCCATGGTTTCATTCCTTCGGAACGGTCGAATATAATTTTTAGCACAGCAATAAAAGGGATAGCTAAAAACATTCCGGCCAATCCCCAAAGCATGCCGCCCAACAACACGGAAAGAATAGACATAAGGGCGTTGATCTGCACCTTGGAAGAGACAATCCTTGGAACGAGGATGTTATTGTCAATAAACTGAATAACGAGGTACGCGGCAATAATTATTAATTGGGTGCTAAATCCATCAAACTTAATGGTGGCAGAAAGCACCGGTAAAATAATGGCTATTACGCCCCCGATATAAGGAAGCAGGTTAAGCAAGGCTCCTATCACCCCAATCAAAATTGCATAAGGCACTCCTAATAACAACAGCACAGAACTATTTAAAGCAGCTACAATGGCGGTTTCTATCATCAGGCCCTTCATATAGCTTTGGATAGCATTCTTCGTTTCTCCTAATACCTCAGCCAGCCTTAATGAGTGTTCTTCTAAAAAAAGCTGGAACAAAAAATCAAGGAGTAAGGGTTTGTAAAAAAGTAAAAGAAAAACATAGATCGGAATAAGCAATGCTACACCCAGGGCGCCAATAACAGTTCCCAAAGTTTGCGACACCAGCTGTGTGTTTCCATTTAGCGCTCCCTTAATAACATTTACCTGCTTGGCAACCGAAACACCAAAATCACTAGCCATCCAATTTTGTATTTGCAATAATAATTGGGTAAACCTTACTTTAATAACTGGCCAGTTTTCGCCAAGCCTTGTAAATTGTACTGAAAGAAAATATAAAATACCTGCGGTAGCCACCAACGCTATAAGCATTGTTACAACAATAGCTATTATCCTGGGGAGCTTTCTTTCGAGTTTGGCGTTTAAGGGATTTAATAATATGGCTACGAGGCCCGCAATCGCAAAAGGAATTAATACGTTGGCTAAAGTATGTAGTGCAAATACACAAAGAGACAACCCCAATAAAGTAACGGTAGCCCTGATGTAGAAAGGATATGTTTTAACCGGTTTTAGATCCATTGTATTATTAATCTTAAAGAATATTATACCTTATTGCACATACCACGCCTGAATTCAAATCAGAACCTAACCTCATACAAACTTAATAGAACAGCAATTAGCAACTTACATATTTCTCCTATACTGGCCACCCACTTCATATAATGCATGGGTGATTTGACCCAACGAACAATATTTTACAGTTTCCATCAATGCCTCAAAAAGGTTACCATTATTAAGCGCTGTTTCTTTTAAATGGTGCAAGGCGTGTTTGCCTTTTTCTTCGTTACGTTTCCAAAAATGATGGAGATTTTGAATTTGCTGTTCTTTTTCTTCCCTTGTAGACCTGATTACCTCATTGGGAACTTTCGTAGGACTTCCTTTCTTGTTCAAAAAAGTATTTACGCCTACAATAGGTAGCTCACCGGTGTGTTTCAAATGTTCGTACTGAAGGCTTTCTTCCTGTATTTTGTTTCGTTGATACATCCGCTCCATTGCTCCAAGCACACCGCCACGTTCACTAATGCGATCAAATTCTGTAAGCACGGCTTCTTCTACCAAATCCGTTAGTTCCTCAATTAAAAAAGAACCTTGTATAAAGTTTTCTGTTCTTGCGCTTCCTAACTCCCGGTTAATGATCAATTGAATGGCCATGGCCCTGCGTACACTTTCTTCAGTTGGCGTAGTGATGGCTTCATCATAAGCATTTGTATGGAGAGAATTGCAATTGTCATAAATAGCATACAATGCCTGTAGTGTTGTTCTTATATCATTAAAATCAATTTCCTGTGCATGCAATGACCGCCCTGACGTTTGAATATGGTATTTTAATTTTTGAGAACGATCGTTTGCTTTATATTTTTCCCTCATAGCCTTTGCCCAGATACGCCGTGCTACCCTACCGATCACACTGTATTCAGGGTCCATGCCATTAGAAAAAAAGAAGGATAGGTTAGGTGCAAATTCATCAATCTGCATACCACGGCTTAAATAATATTCAACATAAGTAAAGCCATTGGCAAGAGTGAAAGCTAATTGCGTTATCGGGTTGGCGCCAGCTTCGGCAATATGATAACCGGATATAGACACACTATAAAAATTGCGCACCTTTTTTTGGATAAAATATTCCTGTACATCGCCCATTAATTTTAATGCAAACTCTGTGGAAAAAATACATGTATTCTGTGCCTGGTCTTCTTTGAGAATATCGGCCTGCACCGTACCGCGAACTTGCTGTAAAGCCTTTGCCTTTATAGTTTCATAAACATCTTCAGGCACTACTTCATCTCCCGAAATACCAAGAAGCTTCAATCCTAATCCACCATTACCTTCCGGCAATCTTTCCGGCGATGAAGGATTATAGTAGCACGGGAGGTTTTTCTTAAGGAACTTTTCTTTTTTTAGTTTTTCAACCTCATGCCACCCGCCATTCTCTTCTATCCATTTTTCACATTGTTGGTCAATAGCTGCATTCATAAAAAAAGCAAGCAGCATAGGAGCGGGTCCATTGATGGTCATGGATACAGAGGTTTTAGAATCGCAAAGATCAAAACCACTGTATAGTTTTTTAGCATCATCAATTGTAGCAATTGAAACCCCTGCATTTCCAATTTTTCCATAAATGTCCGGACGTGCATCCGGGTCCTGGCCATAAAGAGTTACACTGTCAAAAGCGGTAGATAACCTTTTTGCCGGTTGGCCCACAGACACATAATGAAAACGCCGGTTTGTACGTTCCGGCCCCCCTTCACCGGCAAACATTCTCGTAGGGTCTTCTTCAGCCCTCTTTAAAGGAAAAACTCCCGCAGTGAAAGGAAATGCTCCCGGCACGTTTTCCTGTAGTTGCCATCGAAGAATATCTCCCCAATCTTTATACCTGGGTAATACGATTTTTGGAATGTTGGTACCACTTAATGAAGTGATCATGAGTGGTTGTTTTATAACCGCATCCCGAACATGATATTCAAAAAAAGAGGCTTTATATTTTTCCTTCAGGCTGGCCCATTCATCAATCAGTTTTTTATTTTCTGGATAAAGCTCCTGTGCTACTGTATTGTATAAATCCTCCAGGCTTTTTGCAAGCGTAGCATTCTCTTCGGATGCTGCTATAGTGCCTTTTATTTGATAAAGTTTTGTTGCAAAAGCACACTGCTCATTTACCCGGCTATCATACGATCTATTGGTTTCACAAATTTCTGCCAGGTAACGCACCCGCTTTGGCGGTATAATCTGCGAAATGGTGTTTTTGGCGTTTGTAGCTATATAATTGTTAACAGCTCCAAAGGATATTCCGGTTTTTTCTTCAGTTACTTGCATTAGCCGTTGAAACAACTCATTAATGCCAACATCATTAAACTGAGCAGCAATTGTGCCCACTACCGGCAAGTCAGCATCCTTTGCTGCCCATAAATTGTGGTTGCGTTTATATTGTTTGCATACATCGTGCAGGGCATCCAGTGCGCCTGCCTTATCAAATTTATTTATGGCAATAATATCGGCAAAGTCAAGCATATTGATCTTCTCTAACTGAGAGGCAGCGCCATATTCCGGCGTCATTACGTATAGGCTAACATTACAGTAATCTAAAATAGAAGCATCACTTTGTCCCACCCCGGCACTTTCAAGAATAATAAGATGATATCCTGCCGATTTGCAAACGTCTATAGCATCTTGTACGTATTGGCTTAATGCTTTATCGCTTTCACGGGTAGCAAGTGAACGCATGTAAGCACCTGGGGAAGAAATAGAATTCATTCTAATCCGGTCACCTAATAAAGCGCCGCCGGTTTTTTTCTTCGAAGGATCAACAGAAATAACAGCAATGGTTTTATCTATGAATTGATTTAAGAAGCGCCGTACAATCTCATCTGTTACAGAAGATTTACCTGCACCGCCTGTGCCTGTTATGCCAAGTACGACGGCTTTTTTAAGGTCTGCAACTTCAGAAGAACTATTTGTTTCTATTGCTGATTGAATAACTAATTCCTTTGTTATCTCTTTGTTATCAAATCTTGCTTCAGCAAGCGTAATTGCCCTTGCAATTTTCCTTATATCCTTTTTTTCATTCAATGGCAACTTGCCATTCCATTTTTTATTTGCCAGCCAAAATTCAGAATTTTTTATCCCTGAAATATAGGGATCGCATTGCCGCAAAAGATCATCAATCATGCCTTCCAGGCCCATCTTTCTTCCATCGTCCGGTGAGTAAATACGGGTGATTCCATAACGATGCAATCCTTCAATTTCATGTGGTAAAATAGTACCGCCACCGCCGCCAAATATTTTTATATGACCGCATCCGTTCATATCCAGCAAGTCTTTCATGTACTTAAAGAATTCTACATGACCGCCCTGGTATGAGGTAATGGCTACTGCATGCACATCTTCTTCAATGGCAGTTTCTACAATTTCATGAGCGCTTCTATTATGGCCCAAATGAATAATTTCTGCGCCCTTGCTTTGCAATATTCTGCGCATAATATTGATGGCGGCATCATGTCCGTCAAATAACGCAGCAGCCGTAACAAGACGGACTTTGTTCGCAGGTTGATCGTTCATAAATTTATAAGCAAGGGCACTACAAATGTAACAGAATTAGGAGCGTTACGTAGTTCTACGCTAGGATAAAGGTTTTTACCTATTATCTTTGCAGCCACCTTACGTATATGCAACATCTGAGTTTTGTTTTTATTGTCGCTGGATTAATTTGTACCCTTACCTTAATTGATGTTCTTTCTAAATATGGGTCAAGAAGAAGGGTAAAGGGATTAGTAGCTAAAAATAATTTTGCTTCAAAGCATGGTGCAAAAATTATTGCTTTACCAAAGAACAATAAGAAAGCTGCAATCACGCCTACTGTCCGTGAAGTGGAAGTGGAAGCAGACCTCAACAAAGCAAATTTTTAAAACTCGTCTCTAATCTGGTAATGGTATTACTCCACAATTGTGGCCAATACTTACTTTTGCTCCATGCAGGAGTTAATTGATGTTATTGAGCAGGTATATATAAAATGGAAAAAAATTCCGCCATTTTCCATTGATGTATTGCCTCAGTCAGGAAGCGACCGCCGTTATTTTAGATTGCATGAACAGGATGGAAATACTGTAATTGGTACATTCGGTATCAATAAAAAAGAAAATCAAACCTTCCTTTATTTTGCCCGGCATTTCAAAGAAAAAGGATTACCTGTTCCCTGTATTTATGCTATTAACGAAGATGAAACCTCCTATCTGCAGGAAGATATTGGTGAGGTTTCTTTATTAAATATTTTAGAAAGCGAAGGTTATACACTTCATGTTTACCAACTGTTTAAAGAAAGCCTGCACCAACTGGCACGTTTACAGGTTTTAGGCGATCAGGATCTTGATTATGATCAATGCCTCACCAATAAAGAATTTGGTAAGCAAGCCATCATGGCTGATCTTCTGTATTTTAAATTTTATTTTTTAGATGCCCTTCGCAAACCTTACGATAAACAAAACCTGATTGACGATTTTGAAGCTTTAAGCAATTACCTCACTCATACAGAGTTCAAATATTTTATGTTTCGTGATTTTCAAAGCCGAAATATTTACCTGCGTGACGGAGGCGTATGCTTTATAGATTTTCAGGGTGGTATGAAAGGCGCACCGCAGTATGATGTGGCAAGTATTATTTGGCAGGCCAAAGCCAATTTGCCTGATGATTGGAAAGACAATCTATTGCATGATTATATGGATTCTTTTGAAACCATTACTGGAAAAGAGTTGGATAGAAGTATATTTCAAAGCCAGTACAATGGATATGTACTTATAAGATTACTTCAGGTATTGGGGGCTTATGGCTTTCGTGGACTTTTTGAACGAAAGTCTCATTTTCTTACCAGCATTCCTCAGGCTTTAAGGAATCTTAAAACTTTTCTTGAGGAACATAGTGTAGGTATTTCCGTTCCTGAATTTAAAAGGGTTTTGGAGCTTTGTGTCGAGGAAGAAATAATTCAGCACTTTACCCCAATACAAGCGGATGACGCTACACCACTTGTTGTAAAAATTTGCAGTTTCTCCTATAAGAAAGGAATGCCGCAGGATAATACCGGAAACGGAGGCGGATTTGTTTTTGATTGCAGGGGCATTGATAACCCGGGCCGGCATGACCAATACAAAACCATTCATGGAAGAGACAAGCCGGTGATGGAATACCTGGAACGGCAAACACGAATGCAGGATTTTTTAAACAGTGTTTTTGACATAGTGGACATTAGTGTAGAAGAGTATATTAAGCGGGGCTTTATTAACCTGGCTGTTAGCTTTGGCTGTACCGGGGGGCAGCATCGCAGTGTATATGCAGCCGATGCGCTGGCCCGCCATTTAAAGAATAAGTATAAGGTGAATATTAACCTGTGTCATACAGTGCAGGAAGAAAAAAACTGGATCAATCCTTTACCGGAATAGCCAATCGGAAGTGGGCGAAGAGGTGCTTCAATATTATTCTCTTCAAAACAATCTACCATAAATAAATGCGTTCTTTTTTATCAATTGTTATCAATTCAATTGATTCATCTATATTCGAATTGTAGCGATTTAAACAAATTTAATTTTGCCAAATATGGAAAGGCGGGTAGCCCTTAAAAACCTTTTAGTTATTGCTGGTGGTACTATATTATTACCATCCTGCCTGCACCAGGATCAAAAGGTTTCAATTCCTTTAAATCATATTAAGGTTTCTGGTGAACAGGAGGCTTTGTTAGGGGAAATGGTAGAAACCATTATTCCGAAAACAGATACTTCGGGCGCTAAAGAGCTTGGTGTACACCAGTTTGTGTTAGTAATGATAGACGACTGTACGAAAGAAGAAGATCAGCAAAAATTTATAAAAGGGCTTGATGAAGTAAATAGCCTGGCACAAAAACAATTCAATAACTCTTTTATCAAATGCAAGCCAGGGGAGCGGGAACAATTGCTGCAACGCATGGAGAAAAAAGAATTCGGAGAAGATGTAACATCATTTTACGAACGTCTCAAAAAACTTACTATTCAGGGATATCTTAAATCTCAGTATGTAATGACGAATTTATTAAAATATGAATTGGTCCCGGGCCGTTTTCACGGTAGCCATCCTGTAACAGCTAAAACCGTATTTGTACAAAATGGATAATAACGATTCTATTAAAAACCGGACTTTTGATGCCATAGTTATTGGTTCGGGTATAAGTGGCGGCTGGGCTGCCAAAGAGCTTTGCGAAAAAGGTTTAAAAACCCTTGTATTGGAAAGAGGCCGTGATGTAAAGCATCAGAAAGATTATCCTACCACTAATATGAACCCCTGGGAATTTAAGCACCGTAATGAAGTGCCTTTCGATATTGCCAGGGATAATCCTGTTGTATCAAAATGTTACGCTTTTAAAGAAGATGCTATGCATTTTTTTGTAAAAGATAAAGAGCATCCCTACATCCAGGAAAAACCTTTCGATTGGATTCGCGGATACCAGGTAGGAGGAAAGTCGTTATTATGGGCAAGACATACACAGCGCTGGAGCGAATTTGATTTTGAAGGCCCTGCAAGAGATGGTTTTGCAGTAGACTGGCCTATCCGTTATAAGGACATAGCGCCATGGTATAGCTATGTAGAAAAATTCGCCGGAATATCAGGTAATAAAGATGGCCTTGCTACCTTGCCTGATGGTGAGTTTTTGCCGGCCATGGAATTAACGGCAGTAGAAAAATATTTCCAGGGAGTAGTTAATAAAAATTATAAGGACCGTCATGTTATTTATGGCCGTTGCGCCCATCTTACAGAACCGCAGCAAGTTCATTTAGACCAGGGCCGCGGCAAATGTCAAAATCGAAATCTTTGTCAGCGTGGCTGCCCTTTCGGCGCTTATTTTGCCTCCAACTCTACCACTATTCCTGCTGCGGCAAAAACAGGTAATCTTACCCTTCGCCCAAATTCGGTAGTACACTCAATTATTTATGATGATGCTAAAGGAAAGGCAACCGGGGTTAGGGTAATAGATACCAATACTAAAGAGGCTATTGAATATTATGCCCGGATTATTTTTGTAAATGCGGCTGCCTTCAATACAAATCTTCTTTTGCTTAATTCCACTTCCAATCGTTTTCCAAATGGCTTTGGTAATGATAGCGGCGTACTGGGTAAGTATGTGGCCTTTCATAATTACAGGGCCCGTGTATCAGCGCAGGTAGAAGATCTTAAGGAAGTAACCCTGGATGGAAGAAGACCTACCAGCGCTTATATTCCCAGGTTTAGAAATGTATTGAAACAGGAAACGAATTTCTTACGTGGATATGCAGCCGGATTTTCCTCTGGCCGTGGACTGGTTCAACACACAGAAGGATTGGTGGGAAAGAGCCTTAAAGAAAATTTGCTTCATCCTGAATATGGCAATTGGTTTGCCGGCTCACACATGATGGGAGAGACCATTCCAAAAGAAACCAATTATGTAGCCCTTGATAAATCTGCTAAGGATGCCTGGGACATACCGCAACTGAAAATATCCATTTCCTATGATGATAATGATGATAAAATGGTAAAGGATTATCATGAGCAGATAACAGAGATGTTTACAAAAGCAGGATTCACCAATATAAAAACAACAGATTCTAAGCAAGCTCCTGGATTAGATATACATGAAATGGGAGGAGTTAGAATGGGACGTGACCCAAAAACCTCCATGCTTAATGAATGGAACCAACTACACGCCTGTAAAAATGTATTTGTAACAGATGGCGCTTGTATGACATCAACATCTACACAAAACCCTTCATTGACTTACATGGCTTTTGCAGCAAGATCTGCTGATTATGCAGTGAAAGAAATGAAGAAAGGCAACTTGTAAGAGATGGATGCTTCGGCGTAAAAAGAATTGCCACATAATGTTCTTTGCTTAAACCAGCTTATCAGAAAGCTGGTATTATGCTATATTGTCTCAACCATCATGTTGCCTTTATTTAAATAAGAGCATCCGGATACTTTTATTTTAAAACATACTCTTCTTCCCTTTTAATATGACTAATGTCATGTTTCTCTCTTCCCTAAGTCATCCTCCAAACGTGTATGCCAGGATAGTTTTGCGTTGAATTAAATCTCCTCAAAATGGATACACCAGATAGCAGAATAATTATTTCGCCGGATGAGCAATTCGACAAAAATTTTAAGCCCAAAGGGGCCTTTGCTTTTTTTATTTTACTGGTACTCTTAGGACTTATCATTTGGTTTGGTATCTATTTTTTAATGCTCGAAAGAATTTGAAAATTGAGTTATGTCAGTATTAGATAAAACAGAGAAAAAAGTCATCATGATCACCGGAGCACTACTGTCGCTCTTTATCTTTTCTATTTTATATGCCCGTAATAAGTACAACGATATTCCTGAATGTTTGCCCTACGATAAAGCTTATGAAACACCTAAAGTGACTAAGATTGATGAAAAGACGTATCAGGTATATTCGGTAGCCTCTATGTGGCAATTTCAACCTTCGGAAATATACATTCCCGTGGGTGCTGAAGTTGACTTTTTTATTACTTCTAAGGATGTAGTGCATGGCTTTAACATTGCAGAAAAAAATGTAAACCTGATGGCGGTATATGGCAACATAAACAAACAAACCGTAAAGTTTGACAAGCCCGGGGTTTATAAAATTACCTGCCACGAATACTGCGGTGTAGGCCACCAAAACATGCAGGCACAGGTAATTGTCAACTATCCTACAGCCAAATAAAATTGAAACGATAAACTAAAGAAAGATGCAGATTTCCAAATCTTTAAGGCGGTTAATTTACTGGGAGTTAGGTATTCCTATCGCCCTGTTGTCTATAGGCATTTATCATGGCTTGATGCAGACTATTTACAGGGCTGGCGTTATTCATGAATCGCATTTTGCCAAACTTGATTATTACCAGGGACTAACATTGCATGGTGTTATAAATGCCATAGTGCTCACCACTTTTTTTGCAGTGGCCTTTGGTTATGCCACCATTACTTTTTATTTAAAGAAAGAGCCAAATAAAAAACTGGCGTGGGGCTCTTTTTGGCTGATGACTATCGGTACCGTTATGGCAGCCTGGGCAATGCTGGCAGGGAAAGCATCAGTGCTGTACACGTTTTATCCGCCATTAAAAGGGCATCCGTTATTCTATCTTGGAACAGCACTTTTAATTGTAGGCTCATGGCTTCCGTTTTTTGATTGGGTACGCATGTACATGGCCTGGAAACGGGAAAACAAAGAAGTAAAAACACCACTGGCTGTGCTGGGCACTTTGGTAAACTTTACTATATGGTTTGTATGTACACTGGCCGTAGCCTATGAGGTTTTAGTATTGATATTGCCCTGGGCTATGGGTTGGAGGGCCACGGTAAACGTAACGCTGGCCCGCACCCTGTTCTGGTTTTTTGGTCATGCACTGGTGTACTTTTGGTTGTTGCCCGCATACACTATGTTTTATACAATGCTGCCAAAATTAGCAGGTGGAAAATTATTCTCTGACCTTGCCGGGCGGATAGCCGCTTTCCTTTTCTTATTATTCTCTGTGCCTGTGGGCGTGCATCACCAGTTCTCCGATCCCTCTATCACCCAGGGTGTAAAAATGTTCCAGGGGCTATTAACTTTTGGCGTGGCTATTCCATCATTTATTACTGCGTTTACCATTGCCGCTTCGCTCGAATATGCGGGCAGAAAACGTGGTGCAAAAGGCTTGCTGGGTTTCTTTGGCAAACTGCCTTATCTCGATCCCAACCGTTTTCTTTTTGCCTATCTTATTTCTGGCCTGTTCCTTTTTATTTTCGGAGGTTTAACCGGGCTGGTTAATGCATCAGGACAATTAAACAACGTAATACATAATACAGCATGGCTCCCGGGGCATTTTCACATGACGGTGGCAGGGCCCGTATTTCTTGGCATCATTGGCATGAGTGTGTACTTATATTCCAAAACATCAGGCAAACGTATTTTTCTGCCAAAGGTTAATGTGATCATTCCGTACCTGTGGGTAATTGGCATCCTGATCTTTTCTACAGGGCTTTCCTGGGGTGGCCTCATTGGTGAGCCACGCCGCACAAACCTTGGACTAACCTACTTAAACCCCGGTAGTGAATTATACACACCTGAATGGGTGCCTACTACTATGCTGGCGCTTTTCGGAGGTATTATTATGACGATTGCCTGCCTTCTTTTCTTTGTGGTTTTTTTTGGTACAATTTTCAGCAAACAAAAAGAAGAGGCTGTATTAGAATTGCCGGTAAGTGAAATTTTGCACGACGAGAAACGCATCCCGCTTTTTGATACGTTTAAACCCTGGCTGGTAACCATGGCGGTTATTTTAGCATTGGCTTATGTGCCTGCATTTATTGACGCTACTAAAAACCCCGGGCCTGGAGCGCCGCGGTTTACGCCTGATAACCCCGTACCGGTTGAATCAGAAAAAACACCTTCCACAAGCAAACCCAATGCAGGTATCAGAGCGGATAAAACAATAACAACAATTGCAGTAAAATAATGTGGCGCAAATACAATACATGGATTTTTGTAGCCGTAGTAGTATTGCTGCCTGTTAGCGTATTTGGCATTGTGCAAATGCTGGAGTACAAGTATCAGCCGCTACCCGTACTGGGCGAAAAAGGGCACAAAGTGGCTCCCTTTGGCTTACTCAATCAGTATGGTAAAACAGTAACCGCCAATGATTGGAAAGGCAACATGGTAGTAGCTAATTTCTTCTTTACACATTGTACTTCTATTTGTCCCAAAATGACGTACAACCTTAAGCGCATACAGGCTTATGCCGGTGTTGATCATTTATTAATTAATTCATTTACGGTTGATCCTGAAAGGGACAGTGTGGCCCGGTTAAGTGGATTTGCACGCAAATTTGAAATTAAAGGAAACTGGCAATTATTAACCGGTGATAAGAAAGAACTCTACAAGCTTGCCCGCAAAAGTTTTATGATAACCGCTACAGACGGCGACGGAGGCCCCGATGATTTTATACACAGTGAGAACCTGGTGTTAATTGACGGCCAACGGCGCATAAGAGGCTATTATGATGGCACGGATGAAACGGCTGTGAATAACCTGATACGGGATATAAGAAAATTAGAAAAAGAAAAGTTATAACGCCTGAAGGAAAATCATTTTCGCACGGGTTGCATGTAAGCATTATACCTGCATATTTATAAGAGTATTGAAAACGATATAAAATGAAAGCAAAATTAACCATAGCCATCCTGGCCATTTTGATAAGTGCCGCTTCTGTTGCAAGCCCCCCGGCAGAACAGGGCAAAGCTATTTTTAGTGCACGATGCGCTGCCTGTCATAATATAAATAAAGTGCTTACAGGGCCGGCTCTTGCAGGCGTGCATGAGCGGCGCTCCATGGATTGGATTATATCTTTTGTAAAATCATCGCAAAGCCTTGTAAAAAGCGGCGATAAAGATGCTGTGGCCTTATTTGAAAAATTCAATAAAATGCCCATGCCCGATCATTCCGACCTCTCTGCAGATGATATAAAAAGTGTTGTGGAATTTATTAAAGCGGAAAGCAAGACAATTGTAGGGGAGAAAGCTCTTTTTGCAAAGCCATCTAAACTGCATCCTAAATATGCACCACTTTCTATAACGGCTGATTACGGTGTGTTTCTTGGATTTTTTGCCGCTATAATTTTGCTGATTGCAGCCATGCTTTTTGCAGTGCAGTTAAAAGAATATGAAAGAAGCAGGGTTGATGAATGAAGTGTGGCTGTAGTGCAGAACTGGAGTTGACACAAATCTTACTCTCTGTTTTAAAAACGGGATAGGTTACTGTTGTTTTATACACCGTAACCCGCCTCTGCCTCTGCTGCCATTGAAAGCGGTTCTTCTTCTTTTGTACTAACTGGCTGTAGCCATCGGCGGTCATGTTGTAAAACCAAACCTTTTTTGTTTCACTTCCTTTGGTAAAAAACAGCACCGCCGTACTTACACCGGCATAAGGCTTAAACACACCGGAGGGCATGCTTACAATACCTTGAAGCCCGCATTTATCCAACAACATTTGCCGCACAGTTTGGTGTGCATTGGAGGTGCCAAATAAAACACCATCGGGCACTATTACTGCGGCTCTTCCACCCACTTCCAGCAGGTCGTAAATAAGCTCCAGAAAGAGTAGTTCGGTTTTGCCGGTTTTGGTTTTGAAACGTGCTGCTATATCGCTTTGGTCAATGCTTCCTTTAAAGGGCGGGTTGGCCAGTATAACACGATAGGCTCCTTTTTCTGTATATGCCTTGCTAAGTGCATCGGTGTATTTGAAGCCCGGATTGTCAATGCCGTGGAGCATCAGGTTCATGGCGCCAATACGCACCATCGTAATATCATTATCGAAACCATTGATGGCTTTGCTTTTTAAAAACCTATGGGCCGCCGCATCGGTTATCTTATCACCAATGAGGTTGTGGTAAGCGCCTTCGCTGTCCACTTCCAGTATTTCGGGAGAGGTGTTTTGCGCCAGTATGTGTTCGTAAGCGGCTACCAAAAAACCGGCTGTGCCTGCAGCGGGATCGCATATACGTTCGCCTAATTTAGGATCGGCCATTTGTGCCATCATGCGAATAATATGACGTGGTGTGCGGAACTGTCCGTTTTTGCCGCTGCTGCTTAACTGGTTTAAGAGGTACTCATAAATATCGCCCTGCACATCGGCGTTCTGCTCGGAGATGTGCATGCTTTGAATAATTTGTGTGGCCTCCTGCAAGAGCGATGCTTTGGGAATAATGCAAACCGCATCCTGCATGTATTGGGTAAAGCTTGATGTTTCCGCACCAAGGTTACGCAGGAAATGAAATACATGGTCGCGAAGGAAGGGAAGCATTTGTTCGCCGGGGAGTTTGGTCCAGGAGTTCCAGCGCAGCTTATCGCCATTTTTATCGTCTTTTAAATCAGTAGGCAAATTATCTCTTCCTTCTTCTTTGCGGCGCCACTGCATGTAGCGTTCATACACGGTAGTATAGCTTTCTTTTTTTCTTGCAGCCTTGCGTACCGCAGCATCTTCGCTATCCTCTAAACGTTTTAAAAAAATAAGATAGCTCATTTGCTCAATGGCATTGAGCGGATTGTTTATGCCGCCCGACCAAAAGCGGTTCCAGAGAGCATCTATTTGTGAGCGAAGGGTTGGGTTTGTGAGCATGGGTTAGGTGGTGAAATCATGATGTAATATTTAATACTGGGTCAGAGGGAATTTGAAGATTGTCTGAGTATATCATAATTTCTTTCCCCTTACTTGTACCGCTTGCACTATAATTAATTGTGTATTGCAATTGCCTGAATTGAGAATACAAATTTTTTATTTCATCAACGCTATCATAGGAAATAATCCATTTTTGTTTTTTTAATTGAGAAATAAAGTTGGATATATTTTCGTGATCACTCATTTGATAGTGGTTCATATAAAGAACGCTACCTTTTTCAAAGTAAGGGGGATCCAAATAAAAAAATGACCTACTGGTCAGAATAGGCTCTACTTTCTTTATGAGTTGAACGGCATCTAAATTATACATCTTGATGCTATTAGAATAGGATGCAATTCTTTCAATTCTTTTTATTAAATCAACCTTGTTAAACCTTGCATCCATTTTCCAAGTGCCAGTTTGGTCCTTTCCTCCAATTATACCAGCCATAATAATGCCTGAGCGGTTTACACGATTTAAAAAAAAAGTAGAGAATCCTAAAGTCAATAAGTCATGTTCGGTTTTTGTTTTTTGTATCAATCGTTGCTTTTCCCAATTAGCTACGTCTATCTTGCAATCTTTAATCATTTTACATAACGATTCTGGTTCTTTTAGGACGGAATTCCAAAGGGCGTAGATTGATTTGTCTTTATCGTTAATAATAATTTTGCTTGCAAACTCACTGAACAATAAAGAAAGCGCCACCGATGCACCGCCAGCATATGGCTCCACGTATGTACTATCACACAAATTATTTTCAAGAAAAACTTGCTTAAAATATTTTGAAACCTTACCCTTCCCTCCTGGATAACGTAGTGGTGAAAAAAAATCCATGCTATTTAATATTGTTCCATAATATGATCATAAAATCTTGAATGCTATCCCATGCTATTTTCAGAGTTTCAGGAGATGGGCTAACACGATGATTATGTAGATAAGCATGAAGTGTTTCTAAACTGAGAATTGTGTCTTTACCGTTCAATAAATTTCTCATACCCAATGAGATGGCATCATCAGACCAGCCGGTGTTTCTCATATGACTAATTACTTGATGTCCTTTCGAATGGAGTACAGTTCCTGACTTGGCAGAAGAGGGTGCAGTAGTCAAGGAGTGTTCTTCAATATAAATGTCAAAACTAAGCTCTATAAATACACGTAGTAGCGCTGCGGGGCTATAGATAAAATCTGTAAGGCTAATCCGTTGCAGCTCATCATAAATCTCATTTACTTTTGGATTTGAAATCGTTAGGATGCAATTTTTTGGTATGACTTTATTCCTATCGGTAACTGCTTTTTTTGCTTTCTGTGCAGCAGGGGTGGCAGGCGTTGCTTGCCCCTTCTTTGCAGGCATGGCAGACCATGATTTGCTTGTTTCTAATTCCAAGTTTGGCCTTGAATACTTAGGGAACTTTGCAGCATAGTCCTGGCGTTGCTCTTTGGTATAAACACTTTTAACGTTAAAATCTTTACGCAATAGATCTTTTATAATTTGCGAATAACCTTTCAAAACTTCTATCTCGGGAAGCTTAGAAGTGACTTGGCCATTTTCGATTGTTATGCCAAGAACCTTTTGGACATCCTTGTCAGTAACTAAACGAGTTAATGTGGTAACCTTAACCGTTGAAAGCTTGTTTTTTTGTGTTTCATCAAACTCAGCGGAGTTCTTGAGATATTCCAATACCTGTAATCCGGGTGAGGACTGCTCACCTACCTTCACTTGATACCTTGCTTTTTGTTGACCGTCCCATTCTACAGTGCCGACACCATCATTCGCTCCAGTATGTTTTAGTTTTATCCATTTATCAGCTTCTGTCGGATCGGTGTAAAATACACATTCAAGCTTTGCTGGCACTTTATGTTGTGCCTTTGTATGAAGTTGTAAGAATTTTTTCTTTAACGAAGAAGAGGCACTTGTATCATTAAGAAGGGAGGGGTTATACAAAATTTTTAACGATGTTATTCTTCGATTTCCTTCAAGCACTAAAAATTTGCCTCGATGGCTCGGTAAGTCAGTGACAATGGGCAAATCACTTATGTTCATACCATTTTCGGCAATATCTTCTGCAAGGTTGTAAAGCTTGTCCTTTTGATCCTCAACCATAACGGCTATCGCCTCGGCTTGGCTTTCACTTGGTTCAAACCGGTAGTTTTCGGTATTGATCCAAAGGCTTTTCAGACTAATCTTTTTTACAGTACTCATGCAGTTTTATAGTTTGATTTGAAATCACAAGTTAAATAACGCATTTGTTTTTTTATCAATTCGTCAATTTTAATCTTCTCACATTCCCTTCCCTAAATAATTTTCACCTTTTATCAGAATCACAGATTTTGCGGATTAAATGATTTCACGGAATCCTTCTGTGATATCTGTGTTATCCTCCCCATCCGTGATTCAGATAGTTAAGGAAACTTCACCCATTTCATTTATTCCTCTTTCCGTGTCTCTGGCAACTGCATGTTTGTACAGCTAAAGCACCATTCTTTTAAAGGTCATGCTTTTACTGCCAAAGTTTATTAAAAGCCCTACTTCAAAACGATATGCTTTTAGGTAATTAAGCAATTGTGCTGTATGAACATCTTCTAATTGTATGATTGCTTTTAGTTCTACCAGCACTTTGCCTTCTACAATAAAATCGGCTCTCCTTGTTCCAATAGCTTCCGGTTCTTCTTTATAATAAATAGGTTGCTCTACTTCTCTGCTGTGCGTTAGGCTTATTCTTCTCATCTCAATTGCCAGGGCTCTCTGGTATATTACTTCCTGAAATCCGTTGCCTAAAAATTTATGCACGGCAAATGCGCATCCTATTATTTTTTCGGTGATATCACCATGCTTCAAGCTATCCTTTATATGCTGTGTCATCAGTGTTATCTTCCTTATCAGTGATTCAAACAGTTTAAGCAATTACTCTTTTAGCTAACTCCAATCCTTCTTTACATCTGTTCGCTACATTTTTTTACCCCACTAATTTATCTGCCTTCCAGTTGAAAGGCTAATTCTTTTACGGGACATCTTTCTGGACAAGGTGTCCCGTAAAAGAGGTTTAGCTATAACTAAGTTGAATACGGGACACAATGTCCCGAAAATTGTCCCGTATTACTGCCACTCATTTTCGCCTCTTTGCATTTGAAACATTCGTCAATAGCCATTTGCATTAATTCCTGCGGCGTATATTTTTTCTTTGGCATAGAAATTCCAATCTTAGGTTATCAACCTTTTGGTTAATTCCAATATCTCTTCCACATCTTTCTCACTAAACAACTTCTCCACTGCATTCAATCCAAAGTTGGTAAAGGGTGGCTCGTACAAATCGTTCACTTCAAGCCTTCGCTTTTGCATCGCCACCGTTTGTACGGTGCGTAAAAAGCGGGTTTGGTTGGCATTGTAGTTGTGCTCCAAAATAAAAGCATCAAAAGCTTTTTGCACGAGGTCGGTAAAGGCCGGCAAGTGCTCCAGCTTAAGCACATACTTTAGAAAATCGGTAAGAGAGCCTACCCGCACACCAAAAGCTTTCAGCATATTATCTTCGGTTAGTACCAATTCATCACTGAGTAATTCTGTTTCCAGGGTGCGTTCCAGTTCAATTAAATCCTGCAAGGTTACGGCTTCATGATGCAGGAGCTTTTTTATAGTGGGATGTTTTGCAGCAAGGTCTTGTATTCGGCCTTCTACTTTTTGCTTGTACTCTTCCACCATCAGCTTTTGCCCGCCTTTAGCTACTACCACCCATTTGCGGCTTTCAATAATATCATCAAGACCTAACTCGAAAGGTGTAATACTATTTTCTCTTTTGAATTTTATTACAGGCGCTATCACTTCTCTTGCTTCATCAATGTCTTTTGGTGTGGCATTATTCCACCAGGTTGCGCTCAACATATTGAAGAGCAAGCCTTCTAGTGGAGCAACGGATGGCAGTTGTTTGTTTTGGTATAAGGCATCAATATCCATCTTTACACTTGCACTGCCCTGAGCTATATCTTTTTGCTGCAAGAGGCTTAGTGCAAGTCGCTCCATCTTCGATATAAAAAATGCTTCAGACAAATTACCTACCGCAGCAAACCTCAGTAATGGCGCCACTTTCATACGCAGCAGTTCTATTTTCGGTATCGTCATAAAACTCCACCATGCTTCTTCAAATACTTCCCGTATTTCTTTAAGATGCTTCTTCACTGTAAAAGATTCCAGGGGCAATTTTTTAATATCTCCCCTCAAACTATCTATCGTCCGTGTCAAATCGTCAACGGCTTCTCCTTTCTCCGGCTTTGCCGGAGAAGGGCCGGGGATGAGGTGCTCTAACTTTTGCAGCCTTGTCAAAAAAATTCCGGTTAATACGGGCACCTGTGCTGCGCCTTCAGCATCGCTCTTCGGCATCATGGCAAAATGCTCAAAGTTTTGCCAGTAGTCTATAATTAAAAAGTTTTCTTTCTTATATCCGGGCAACCATTCCTTGTGTTCACAAGCTTCATCGGGCCGGGTGCCGCGGCCTATCATTTGCCAGAACTTTATTTGCGAACCCACAGGTTTCATAAATAAAAGGTTCATTACCTCCGGCACGTCTACACCTGTATCCATCATGTCTACACTAATGGCTATGCGGGGCATATCTTCTTCTTCAAAATAGGTCATCAGGTCATCTGCTCTTTCCGTTGCTGAAGTAATTACTCTTGCGAGTAAGCCTTTGTGTTCAGGATACATTTCATTAAATGCTTCTTCCAGCCTCAAGGCATGTTTGTTGGTAATGGCAAATACAATTGTTTTAGCGGGTAAACTTCCGCTTGCATCCTTTATACAGGTAGTCATGAACTCATCCCACTGGCGCTTTAGCGTATCTGTATTGGTAACCTTCTTTTCTAAATCGGTGCCTTCAAAGTTTATGGTTTCAGGATCTATGCCTCTTTCACGCAGCGCCTCCTGTTCATCTTCAGTAAGGTCAATGCCTTTAATACCCTTGCGTTGAAACCTGGTTTGTGCCGCATACACGTTGTAGTCGGCTAAGTAACCTTCCTCTACTGCTTTGTCATACGTATATAAAAATGTAGGAGCGGCGCCATCGGTTTCAAAAAACCTGAAGGTATTGCGGTCAATAAAATGTGCCGGCGTAGCTGTCAGGCCAATCTGCACGGCATCAAAATAAGCCAGTATATCGGAGAACTTGTTGTAGATGGAACGGTGGCATTCATCGGTAATGATCACATCAAAATGCGCCGGTGAAAATTTGTTGTAACAAATCTCCAGGGTTTGCAACGTAGAAACCAAAACCCTTGCACCATCAATCTTAGTTTTCTCCTCAGGGTCATCTAAAAAATAACTGCGGATGCGTTCACGGCTCTCAGCAGGAATATGTGTCTTAAATCCTTTTACCAATGCCTGCTTTACTAACTTATCACGGTCGGCAAGAAACAAAATTCGTTGCGCCTGCCGGCTTCGGAGCAATACATCTATCAGCGCCATGATTGTGCGGGTTTTTCCTGTACCCGTTGCCATCACAAGCAACGCTTTACGTTTCTTTTTCTTTTCCAGGCTTTCGCCAATCCGGCGCACGGCTTCTACCTGGTAAGAGCGGTTAACAATGCTGTCTTTTATTTTGGTATCGGAAAGTGGAATCCGGTTTTGCTTAATGTATAAAAGGCGTTCTAAATCATCTTTAGTGAAAAAACCAGCAACGGCACGATCAGGATAATCTGCTGAATCCCAAAACCAAATATCATCGCCATTTGTAAGAAAGCCGAATGGACGAAAGCTTTGCCTCGCTTCAATTTTGGTTATGTATTGATAGAGTTGCTCTTTGCCTACCCGTGCATCACGGCGGGTACGTTTGGCTTCAATTACCGCAAGCACTTCTCCATTGGAGCGAAAGAGGCAATAGTCGGTAATACCGTTTATAGGTGAGGCATCGTAACCATCTACAGGAACTTCAAAATGCACAGAGCGACGGTCGGCAAGGTTCCATCCGGCTTTTGTAAGCAGAGGATCTATAAGATTATACCGGGTTTGTTCTTCGTTCAGGTTTTGATGCATTCGCTTTGGCTACTAAGACTGTAAAATAGGTAAAAATTTTTTATATGAGCCTTATGAGCGGTTGCATGATCACTCGCCCTGATGCATGGGTCTTTCTATAGTTTAAGCAACAAGGAACTAAGGCAAGAATCAATCTTTCCCGAAGGCATTATCTATTAGTACCCCGCAGAGATATCAGCTCAACAAATAAAAAGCCACCACTTGGCAGCTTCTCTAATTCTTTAGATGAGTTCTTAAAAACAGTACAAGCCATACTTATACTTTATCAGGGTGTGGGTGAACCCAGGGTTGGCGGTACGCACGTTGCAACAGCGCTGTAGCTTCTGCGTCGCCTATCACCTGCCTGGTCTTTGGATCATACCTCATTGGCCTTCCGGTTTGCATTGAAAGGTTGGCAAGAATACAACTGGCAGTTGAGATATGGCCCTCTTCAATATCTGCGACAGGCTTTGTTTTAGTTTCAATAGCATTTAAAAAGTTAAGCATGTGCAGGCGGGTTGCCGGCGCTGCATTTAATTCAATATTGGCCTCTTTTACATCTTCCGGGTATTTCTCTTTTTCATATACCACGTCTTTATGAATTGTTTTTCCATCCTTTCCCTCAGGTATGAAATCATACTTCATAGTGCTTGCTTTTAAGGTGCCTTTTTCACCGTAAATCATAAAGGCCCAGGGATATTCAGGATCGGCAGGTGTGCCCCAGCTACGGTGCTGCCAAACGCAGTTAAGCCCGTCATACTCAAAAACTGCTGTCTGCGTGTCGGGTATATTTGATTTGCCTTCCTTATCTACATAAATACCACCTGTGGAACTGATGCGATTTGGCCAGCTTAGCCCCAACATCCACCGTACGGTATCAAACATGTGAATGCACATATCACCCATTATGCCATTACCGTATTCCATAAAAGTGCGCCACCAACGTATATGAGGCAAACCATCGTAGGCACGCATTGGGGCAGGACCGGTCCACATTTCATAATCTAAAAAATCCGGCACCTTCTGCACTGGAGGGTTGCCGTTATTGCGCATGTGAAAATAACAGCACATTTCTACATGCGATATCTTACCCAGTAAGCCAGTGTCTATAATATTCTTTTTTGCATCAATTAAATGCGGCGTGCTTTTGCGTTGTGTACCTACCTGCACTACTTTATTGTATTTACGGGCAGCAGCTACCATAGCTTCTCCTTCCATTACATCAACACTAATGGGTTTTTGTACATACACATGCGCTCCTGCTTTTACAGCATCAATGGTTTGTAAAGCGTGCCAATGGTCGGGTGTGCCAATAAGCACAATATCAAGGCCGCTCTCAGCCAGCATTTTTTGGTAATCGTTATAAAGGCGTGGTTTCTTTCCCGATTTCTGCCGCTGGCTAACAAGGGTTGCAGCTTCTGATAACATGTTTTTATCTACATCACATAGCGCTACTACTTCCACCTGAGCTACCTGTATCAATCGAAAAAGGTCGCTCTTTCCATACCAGCCGGTACCAATCAAACCGACCCGGTAGGTTTTCCCCGGTTCAAAAAGCAGAGGCATACCTGAAACCTGAAGCGCGGCAAGGGCCAGCGATGCTGTTGCTCCTTTAAGGAGTGAACGGCGATGGATGTTGAAATGAGACATGGTTTATAATTAAGTAACTAAAATAGGAAAAATTTTTACGTTGCCTGAAGTTGATAGTCCGTAGTTCAGGCATACAGCGTAAGTATCATATAGTCTTAAGCTGATGAATGTAGTAAAGGAAATTATGGCAAATAAAGCATTCAATATACTTCAACGCTTGTATGTTTCCTGCAACAAAAATTTCCTTCAGGTGTAACTTTTTAAAACCAGGAGCGTAACACTATTCAAACCCCAAATACATTCCTTTTATGAAAAAGTATTTTTCTTTCATAGTTGCAAGTTTATTTGCGCTTGTTTCATTGGCCCAGGAAAAAATTGTTTATGATGCCCATGCCGAAAAAAGAGAAGTAAACAGTTTTCATGCTATCAAAGTTTCACATGGTATTGAATTGTTGGTTAACCAGGGAAATGAAGAAGCCGTGGCAGTAAGCGCAGAACAAAAAGAATATCGGGATGCCGTCAAAACCGAAGTGTTAGATGGGGAGCTAAGAATATATATTAAACAGGACCTTGAAAAATGGTGGAACCAACTACGGCAAAAGGGGAAAAAAGTAAAAGTCTATGTATCGTTCGAAACGCTAAATAGTTTTGATGGCTCCTCCGGGGCAAAAACTACCATAGAGGGTGCGCTTACAACAAATAATTTGTCTATAAATCTTTCTTCGGGCGCCTCTTTAAAAGGCCAGCTAAAGGGAGATAAAATAGATGTTGATGTAAGCAGCGGGGCTGCAACTAATATAGGTGGTGAAGTTCAAAACCTTGAGGTAAGTTCCAGTAGCGGCGCTCATTTTTATGGCTACGATCTTGTTGCTGATAATTGTAAGGCCCATGCCAGCAGCGGCGGTAAAATTGAATTATCTGTAAATAAAGAAATTACGGCATCCGCCAGCAGTGGTGGCGGTATAAATTATAAAGGCGAGGCGTCCTCAACTAATATTACAATGAGTAGTGGCGGAAAAGTTAAGAAAGGCAGCTAACCCTCAACCGTATTTAGAACACCAACAAAAAATCCTGGGTAGATATCCAGGATTTTTTGTTGGTTTTAATTTGCTTAATTGTGCAGGCAGTAATGAATTAGATAATGGTTATTATACGATAACAAATTAAGCTGGTGCTTTTAAGAACACTGTGAATAGACTTGAATGTGTATTTGAAGTGATATGAAGAATTAAAAAGCTGGAGAAGTGAAAACAAGCAGAGAAATAAAAATTCTTTCAAAAGGATATAATAATAGCTTTATCCTGATAAATAACATTAAGCACATGCCAAAAGAAACCGTCAATCGTAGAAACATTTTAAAACTATTAGGAGCATCTGCAATAGCGCCTTTACTTCCTCAGGTAAGTCAGTCTGCTGCCACTGCACAATCATCCGCAACCGCTTTTTCTTTTAAGTATTGTTTAAATATGTCCACCATACAGGGGCATAAACTAGGTTTTATAAAAGAGCTGGAAACAGCTTCCAAGGCTGGTTTTAGATCAGTAGAAATATGGATGCCCTCTTTACAAACCTACCTTACTAACGGCGGTACAGCTAAGGAGGCAAAAAAGCGCATTAATGATCTGGGACTAACAATAGAAAATTGTATTGGCTTTGCAGCATGGATTGTAGATGATGAAAGCAGGAGAAAGAAAGGAATAGAGCAAATGAAAACAGAAATGGATTTGCTGGCGCAGATCGGTTGTAAAAGAACAGCAGCCCCGCCCATGGGTGCTACTGAAACACCGGGACTCGACCTGAAAAAAGCGGCTGAACGTTATCGTACCATTCTTGAATTGGGCGATACCACTGGGGTAGTGCCACATCTTGAATTATGGGGTTTTTCGAAAAACTTAAGCCGTATAAGCGAAGTTTTTTACGTGGCGCTTGAAAGCGGCCATCCTTCTGCTAAAGTTTTGTTGGATGTGTATCATTTGTATAAAGGCGGCTCCGCATTAGAAACACTTCATTTGGTCAATCCTTTTGCTGTTGAAATACTTCATATTAATGATTATCCGGTGCAATTGCCTCCCTCCCTCATTACAGATGCTGACAGAATATATCCTGGTGATGGGGTAGCGCCAATAAAACAAATTATAAAATTGCTCCGGAAAGAAGGAAAACCATTGGTGCTTTCCACTGAAGTTTTTAATAAAAATTATTACGCACAAGATGCTTTGCTTGTGGCTAAAACAGCTTTAGCAAAAATGAAGAAAGTGACCGCAGGTTTCTAACTTTAATGAGGATCAATCTGTATATGGTGGAGAATGGTTGGCATGCAATCCTTGTTATTGGATTGCAGTTTGCAGGCAAGCATCTGATGATATTTATGGTTACAAAACCCTGATAAAATACCCGAAAAGAAGTTGATGGATAAGTTCTATTCTCCTTATTCACATTAAGGGTATAAAATTTAGTATCAGTTATACATAGGTTATGTAACTTAATATAATATAAGCGCACTGATAACAGCTATTCAAGAACAATTCAGTAGTGTAAAAATTTTCTTATTAACCCCTTAAATTTAATTTTTATGGCAAAAGCAGCAGCAAAAAAAGCGGCTCCTAAAAAAGCAGTAAAAGCAGCAGCCCCAAAGAAAGCAGCAGCTAAAAAGGCAAGCCCCGCAAAGGCAGCAGCAAAAAAAGCAGCTCCTAAAAAAGCAGCGGCAAAGGCATCAAAAAGAAAACCAAATGCAGCCTTCATGGCTCCACTTTCCGTAACCCCGATATTGGCGGAAGTAGTAGGTAACAAGCCTTTACCCCGTACAGAAATAGTTAAGAAGATTTGGGATTACATCAAGAAGAATAATCTTCAGGACCAAAAGAACAGAAGAATGATAAATGCAGATGAAAAATTGAAACCGGTTTTTGGCGGAAAAGCTCAAATCTCTATGTTTGAACTGGCCAAACTTGTAAACGACCAGGTGAAAAAATAGGCCATATAGGTTTTAATTATACAAGAAATTTTGCCATTGTTGTTATGAACCCAACAACCAAAATGCTTGCAGTGCCTGCAAGGCTATTTTATACTTTAACGGGGATAATTTCAGCAATGGTAAAATTAATTTTCATCTTTACCGGTATGTGATCCGGCAATGCTTCCCGCAAATAATAGGTGTAAATTTTCTTTCTCCCCTTTATAAGGTTATTAAAACTACTTTTTCGTAGCGGAGCTTTTGTTATCTCATAAAACAAAAAAAATTGCTCAGTTCTTATTATTAAGATTAAAAGCTTCTTAAAGCCTTTCATTGATAAATGCCCGTATAGTACAGAATTTTTTATTAAAGAGTTTATACACTACAGCATACCTATTATATAATTTCTACTGGTTCACGCTTCATTCATCCAGCCATAGCGGACCGGTAGGCTGATGGCTTGTATGCAAATAGAAATTCACTATCTGTACCTTCATATTTCATGCAACTTTCAATAGAAGAAAAGGAACGCTATAGCCGGCATATAATTTTGACGGGGTTTGGTGAAGAAGCTCAATTAAAATTAAAGAAAGCCCGTGTATTAGTTATAGGCGCCGGCGGTCTTGGTTGCCCTGCATTATTATATCTTGCTGCTGCAGGCGTTGGGTTTATTGGCATAGCAGATTATGATGTGGTTACACTATCCAATTTGCAACGACAAATACTATATACTGTTGCTGATATTGGAACGCATAAAGCTATAGCAGCGTCAAAGCAATTATCATTACTTAATAATGAAATACACATCAACACATTTATTGAAAAGGTAAGTGTTTCAAATGTGTTTTCTATAATAGAAGGCTACGACCTTATTATAGATGGGTCAGATAATTTCAGCACCCGTTATTTATTGAATGATGCCTGTGCTATTAAAACAAAGCCCCTCGTGTACGGTGCTATATTCAAATATGAGGGACAGGTATCCGTATTTAATCTTGAGGAAGGCCCAACATACAGGTGTTTGTTTCCATCACCTCCCAATGCTTCTGAAATTTTATCCTGCAACGAAATTGGAGTGTTGGGGATTTTGCCTGGTATAGTAGGAGCGTGGCAGGCTGCTGAAGCTATTAAAGTAATTACAGGAATCGGACAACCTTTGAAAGGGGCTTTAATGAGCTTTGATGTATTGAATAACCAGGCAAATTTTTTTAAATTCAGTCCGGTGGCAACTAATAAATCTATTTCACAATTAGGTGAGTATGATTTTGATTGCAGCATAGCTGCAGATGAAATAGATGCTCCTACACTAAAACTATGGCTTACAAAAAAACCCGTGCAACTGATTGATGTAAGAGAGCCGCAAGAGTATGATGAGTTTAACATAGGAGGTAGGCACTTTCCTTTATCTGGTTTACATAAAAGGCTACAAGAGATTGATCATACAAAACTTACTGTTGTTCATTGCCAAACAGGCGTACGATCAAAAAAGGGAATTGACATTATAAAAACCTGTTATCCCGACATTAATATTTTCAATCTTAAAAATGGCTTGAAGGATTTTGCTTAAGAATTTACCGGCCAATTAGGAGAAACGCATACTTACTGCTAACGCTGTTTAAATTCTTTTTCATATTCGTCCTTTATTGTAGGAGCTAACCTTTAATTTTATTAATCAATTATTCATCCTTAATATTTAATGTATGGTACGTAACGCAACAGCCGTTTGGAACGGTTCAGGAAAAGAAGGCAACGGAAATTTATCTACACAGAGTGGCGTTTTAAAAGAAACCCAATATTCATACAATACCCGGTTTGCGGAAGGGATTGGAACAAACCCGGAAGAATTAATAGCTGCTGCACATGCCGGTTGCTTCACCATGAAGGTGAGCTTTATTTTGAATGAAAGCGGCTTTACTGCAGACAGGCTTCAAACAAGATGCGAAATAAGCTTTGAAAATGGAGCTATTACCAAATCTCATCTAATAATAGAAGGAAAGGTACCTGGAATTACACACGAAAAATTTAGGGAAGTAGTTACAAATGCTGAACAAAATTGTATTATTTCTAAACTCCTTAATACGGCCATTTCTTCTGAAGCGAAACTGGTTTAGTTAGCTTTTATCTCAATAAACAGGAACTGTTCCGGTATAAACAATAGTTTAGTTGGAGCAGTTCCTTTTTTTATAGCTGAGTATGCATTCTAACCGGAAATAAAATACTTTACTTTTTAATTATAAAATTAGTTAACGGCATAGTTTTTTGGGCTGTAGAATCGAATCCGGTAGCAAAATGTATGGTTTAATCAATTAGAAGGCTTATCAAACATGGGCCGGGCAGCAACCATTAAATTTAATTCATTCTAATCAACCATTTATAAATCCAAAAAACACAACTATGGCAGAAAATGTAAGAGGCCAGAACAGCGAGGGCTTTAATGATAGAAGCCAGTCTACCGGCAATCAGCAAAGATCTAATGTAAGTAACCATTCTAAACCTTCTTCCGGCAGAAAAGGCATGAGTGCCGGTACTACAGGTTCAACGGGAGGAAGGGGGGCATCAAGGCAAAGTTTACCTCCAAAAAAGAACATCACGGGCAGTGATTATGATGGCCAGCTTTCCGACGAATAATTGAATGATTTCTTTACGCTAAAAAGATGTGTGTCCTTGCTTTTGTAAGGACTTTTATTTGCATTGATGATTAGTTTCTACAGGAATAAATTAAATCAGTAATGAGCTCATCGTTGTTCCTTATTTTTTTTTTTGAGAAAGCATTTAAAATCAGGCACAATCTTTTTATTCATCTAAAGAATCATGTTTTTATTTTAAAATTATATTATGGAAAACAATCAAGATCAGAATATGAACAGGAACCAGGATCAATCATCTGGTATGGGAAACCAAAATAGCGGCAATCAATTCTCGGGTTCTCAAAGTGAATCAGGATCTAATGAAGGATACATGGGCAATAGGAGTTCTGATGGTTTAGGCGGGCAAAGCCAGGGTGCCAGCGAAGACTCTAAAATCTCTCAGGGAGGAAATTCGGGAAGAAGCGGAACTTCTGGTTCTTCGGGGTATGATTCAGACCTTGAGGTAGAAGGTGGAGATTCGGGAATAGGCGGCAGTGTAGGCACAGACAGATCAGAGCAGGAAGGAATGAGCGGACCTCAAAACGGTGAAGGCGGCATGTAATAATAACTGCTGAGCCACTAATTTTTTACGGCAAAAGCTACAAGCCCTTGATCCCGACAGGGCTTAATAAAAATAAAGCTATGAAAGAAGATAATAATAAAAATGAACGCCCTGAAGCTTATCCCAAACCTTCCGTTACAGACAATCAATTGAATAACCAACCGGAGTATATTGACCAGCAACCGTCTTCTTTTGATGAAGATATAAGTAACCTGCCTGCAGATAAAACACCGCCGGTAAGTGATAGTGAAAAAGGCGGCGAGTGAGCTTCATTTAATTAATGGAGGATGATAGCATCAGGAATAAATTCTTTGAACTGCATCCTTGTATTTTTCCATAATAATTTTTCGCTTCAGCTTCAATGTAGGTGTTAACTCACCTCCTTCAATTGACCATTCATGTGGAAGCAGCTCAAACTTTTTTATTTTTTCTACATGATTAAAGCCTTCGTTATATTTTTCGATAATTTTTTTAAACTCTTCTAAAACCTTTGGATGATTGATGATATCATTATGACTTGCAGTTGTGATGCCATGTTGTTTATTCCATTCTTTTATAGTGCTGAAAGAAGGCACGATCAGCGCCCCTGCAAATTTTTCATTAGCCCCAACTACCATCACTTGTTCTATCCATGAAGATTCGATTATCTTATTTTCAATAGGTTGTGGCGCTACAAATTTTCCACCGGAAGTTTTAAAAATTTCCTTTTTACGGTCTGTAACTTTTATATACTTATCGTCTTGCAATACGCCAATATCGCCTGTGTGCAGCCACCCATCAACAATAGTTTCTATTGTAAGGTCGGGGCGTTTGTAATAACCCATCATTACATTCGGTCCTTTGCAAAGTATTTCTCCGTCATCAGCAATTTTTACTTCAACGCCTTCAATAGGAGGCCCTACAGTGCCAAACTTTCTGTATTCTTTTTCTAACCTGTTTACACTAATAACAGGCGAAGATTCTGTTTGGCCGTAGCCTTCTAATATAGGTATGCCGGCGGCAGTAAAAATGCGGATCATTTTAACCGGGCAAGCTGCCGCCCCTGTAACAATAAATCTTAATTCATTTCCTAATCCTTCACGCCATTTAGAGAATACAATTTTATTGGCCAGTGCTAATTGCATTTTATAGGCTATGCTTTTTTTGGCATGAAGGTCATATTGTTCGGCAAGGCCTAAAGCCCAGAAGAATAATTTCTTTTTTGTACTTGAAACAGTTTCAGCTTTTTTAAGAATTTTTTCATACACCTTTTCCAGCAATCGCGGCACTGTAGTAAACATATGCGGCTTTACCTCTTTTAAATTGTCGCCCAGTTTTTCAAGGCTTTCTGCATAATAAATGTTAGATCCGGTAAATAAATAGAGATAGGTGACCATGCGCTCGAAAATATGATTCAGGGGTAAAAAGCTAAGGACCCTTGTGCTGCGGTTTAATCCAAAATGCGGCAGTACACTCATTACGTTGCTTAGTACATTATGATGTGACAGCATTACACCTTTGGGCGTGCCTGTTGTGCCGGAAGTGTAAATGATGGTAAAAAGATCCTCTGTGTTTATTTTTTGTGAAGCAGATTCTAATTGCAGGTAATGTTCCTGCTTTCCAAGTTCCAAAATTTCTTTCCAGTTCTTTACACCATCAAGAACATCAAAACTATAAACATCCTTAACACTTGGTGTTTGATGCCATACATTATTTACTTTGGTAAAAAGCTCTTCATCATTTACAAACACCAATTTAATTCCTGCGTCATTGAGTATAAATTGAAGGTCGCTGGAATGTACTGTAGGATAAAGAGGCACCAGGACAGCGCCTATTTTTTGCACGGCTAAATCAAGAAAAATCCATTCAGGACGGTTCTTCGCTAACAGCCCTATTTTATCCCTTCCTTCAACCGACATATCGCCTGCTGAAATACCTAATGACAATAAGCCGGTAGCTAATTTATCTACAATATCTTTTATTTCTGTAGTGCTGTAATTACGCCACTTGCCTTCTTCTTTTGCAACCAAAGCCGCCTCTACCGGGCCATCTTTTAATTGCTCTTCAATACAATCAAACAATCTTCGTGGCTTTGGCATATCGTTTATTTATAAATTGGAACGGTTGGTAATTTAAGTTAAGCATAGATAGTGAAAAAAAAAAGGTGTAATAAAAAAGCTTTCCCATAATGGAAAGCCTAGTTATTTAGTGAGCGTCAATGCCTGCATTTCAGAATATATGGAAAGTGTGTTTAGCCACGTTCTGCCATTCATGCGAAACAATTTAAGCCAATTACAACTGCTGGTAATATTGTCCTGAAGGAATTTTAAATATTCTGCCTTTTTGAAAACCCGTGAAGGCGGTATATGCTTCCGTATGTGTCTTCGTCCAGTTATCGTAAGAAGCCAGGTTTTCCACTGTTCCAAACAGCCATTGATTATAGGCTTCAAACATTCCTTCCTGTAATAATTGCCTTTGATATTCGAATAAGCGAAAAGGAAATTTAGACGCATTAGTTGCAAACCAATCAAGAATAAACCTTGTACGGATCATAGTTAAACTTTCTGTAGTAATGCCCCGGTTTAACAAGACTGATTGTTTGCCCATAGTTTGCAGGAAAGCTTTTGCAAATTCACTTTTGTTTTTATCCTGGTCTTTCATCAGGTCTACATCTGCAAATAATTTTTCTTTATATGCTGTAAATAAAATCTTTTTCATTGCTGCCGCTCTTTCCGTCAGGCTTTCCATATTAATAAATATTTCGCCATAAACAAGCGCCCAAACTTTATCCTTTGCATAAAAATGGTATAGCGCCGCATTGTAATAATTGCCTGCAAAAGAAGGATCGGCTTTTATACCCTTCTCCCACAACTCAATGGCTGTATTATCTTTTGAAGCCCAAAGCAATTCGCCGTATTCGCTAAATAATGCACCACTGGTAGGGAATTTTTTAATGGCCTTTTTATACATTTTTTCCGCCTCTTTTACTTCTTCCAGCGCTTTATAAATATTGCCGGCAAGCTGGTAAGAAACTACGTCTACTTTGTCATTGTCGAGGAGCGGTTCTACCTGGTCTTTTGCTTTAGCATAATCACGTTTATAATAATAACACATCACAAGGTCCTTGCGGATATCCGCATTTTTTGGCTCTTGTTGCAGCAAGCGTGTAAATACCAATATGGCATTATCAAAATCGCCCTGGCGCATAAAGGTTTTACCGGTTTCCTGCGGGCTTTGTTCCTGAACATCCTGCGTTTTTGCCTGAAATAATAAAGCGGATATTAAAAGGAAAACAAAAAATAACTTCTTCATAAAAGCAAATTAAAATGAAAGAGACGTTATACTACGCCTCTATGTTTAAAATAACAAATCATTTATCCGTTAAATAAGATGAGTAAGCAAGCCATCGCGAAGTTTTGGTTCAAACCAGGTACTTTTTGGAGGCATCACGTTACCACTGTCAGCAATATCAAAAAGCTGCTGAATGCTCACCGGGTACAAACTAAATGCCGCTTTCGCATCTCCATTATTTACTCGTTTTTCCAGTTCGCTTAACCCCCTGATGCCACCTACAAAATCAATCCGGCTGTCTGTGCGGGGATCATGAATATTAAGAATTTTGCTAAAAACATTTTCCTGCAAAATGGTTACGTCCAACACGCCAATCGGGTCATTTTTATAACTGTCTTCTTTTGCTGTCAATGTGTACCACCCCCCATTAAAAAACATTCCAAACTGGTGCAAGCTTTTTGGAGCAACCGGCAAACTGCTTTTTTCAATAGTAAATTCTTCCTGCAGTTTATGTAAAAAATCTTCATTGCTGAGGCCGTTTAAATCTTTGGCAAGCCGGTTATAATCAAGGATTGCTAATTGATTGGCTGGAAAAATAGTTGTTAGAAAATATTGCGCATCCTCGCTTTCAGTAAGTTCTTTACTAACCCTCGCCGCAGATGCAGCTCTATGGTGCCCATCTGCAATATAGGTACATGGCACTTTTTCTTTGAAAATATTGGTAATAATGTCAATTGTGGCCAGTGCGTTTACAACCCATATTGTATGTTGTACGCCATCATCTGCTGTAAAATTATAGTCAGCAAGATTGTTCTGCGCCCAATGCTTAAAAATGTCATCTAACTCCTTTATGTCTTTACAAGCTAAAAAAACATTGCCGGTTTGCGCTCTTGTAGTTTGTACATGATTAATGCGATCCTGCTCTTTTTCGGGGCGTGTAAATTCATGCTTTTTAATAATATCGTTAAAGTAATCTGAAACAGAGGAAACGCATACAAGCCCTGTTTGAGAACGCCCTTTCCACTGCAACTCATAAATGTAGTACGCAGGTTTTTCATCCTGGAAAAGAATGTGTTCTTTAATTAGTTTTTGGAGATTGTCTTTTGCTTTTTCATACACGCCATTGCTATGTATATCGGTGCCTGCAGGCAAATCAATTTCTGATTTTGTAACATGTAAAAAGGAGAGTAGGTTACCTTCCACTTCTTTTCCTGCCTCTTCGGAGTTTAAAACATCATAGGGTCTCGAAGCCACTTGCGCAGCATATTCAATATGCGGTCGCAAAGCTCTGAATGGTTTTATCTGGGCCATAACTTTATTTGAGGTGCAAACATACTGCTAATGGGTTCATGTTTTGTGCGGGGTGTCAATCATGTATCGGAACTTTCTGCAAAAAAACATTTGTTCTTAAAAGAGGTTTGTTCTTTTGGCTGAGGAAGTCAATACAACTCAATAAAAAATAAACCCGGTTCGTTTTTGAACCGGGTTTTATCTTACAATTAATCGAATCTTTATTTTAAAATACTTAGTTGCTGGCGTTCTTTATAACTGCCATTTACTATCTCAATAAAATATACACCTGTTGGCAGCGTACTTATATTGATGGTAGCCTTATTTACTTTATTATACTTCTGGTATCTTTTTAAATTACCCTGTTGGTCGTAAATATTAATAGCGGTGATGGTGGCTTTTGATGATGCTGTTTTTTGGGTTTCTGCAGAAGAAACGGTAACATCATTATTAGCAGGATTAGGCGATATGGAATACATATTGTATGATGGTGTGCCTATAAAAGTTGGGTTCGCATAAACAGCAGGGCAAGAGCCATTGGTAGCTGTTAGCTGCAAGGCAACTGTTGGGTAATAAGCATACGGGTCTAAAGTAAAGGAGCAGTTATCGCCCGACGTGCTGAAATTATAATAGCCATAAGAACCCTGCGTTACGCTCCATGTAAGTATAGTACCGCTTTCTTGCGGATACGCCAATACTTCATAACCGCCTGTAGGTACCATCATGGTTGCTGTAGTCGAATTGTTTGAAATAGAAGTTTGATAAGTTGTGCCATCCGGGCCTGTAGTATTTCTATAATAAACAGGTGGTACGTTTATCTGATCCGATACTGTTTTAGTTACAGGAATAGTAACACAATCATTGATTTGTGCCCTTAATGTGATAGGCCCGCTTTGTACCCTTGTAACCGTAGCCTGGTTGCCATTAGCAACAAGTGTAGCACTACCGACAGGTAAGGGCTGTAACCAGGTGACTGTTGTGCCGGCAGGATTGTTAACTGTGTAAGTTGAAGAAGAACATAAAAGAGAAGGGCCGGATATTTGAGCATTACTACTATTACCTTGAAAAGATGGCAGACGTTGTGTACCTGTAATTTCATCAATGGCAAAATGAGCTATATCGGGTGTAATTTCTACATGCTCCAGGTTAGTTAATCCGCCAAAATAAGTATTAAAAGGGGTTTCACCTGTACAAACAAGATTTCTCGGATACACGTTTTCCGCCAAATCCAGATTAGTACCTTTAAAAGCTAATGCACTCTTTGTTGGAATAAATGCATGCGTTTCCTTGTAAGTATTAAATGCCGTGCTCGTAGCATAACTGCCTGCTCTAAGTAACCATAAGTTAAGAAATATTTGGGCACCAAAACCAAGTCTAGAACTACCAGCTTCATCAGCCAGAATTTTTAATGTATTATAAGTACCCACCTGGGGCAATATCATAACTAACAGTAGAGGATGGGGCATAGCCGAAATCCACTTTTGGCTGTTGCAACAATTGGCTTCCTTCAAAAACTTTGCAATTATTGCCATAGCTACCTGCAAAATAAACATTTGCCGATGCTAACTTAAACAACCGGATTTTAAATAAAAACATTGATTTAAACGTTAGCGAGGTTGTCATATCCAGCGCTTTTTGGCAAGCGCCAACACCTGTTTGAAGGGTGCCGTTTAAGCTTCCGTCTGCAATTGATACTTTTCTTGGTATGGTCGGGAAGCCGTCAATTACTCCATTTGAATTTGCTATTCCATTTGTAGTAAGAGCGGTTACAAACCGGTCTCTAAAACCCGGCGCACCCTGCGCCAATGCACTCGTGGATTTAAAATGATGGAGCAACAATTGTTTAGCTGCCGGATTATCTAAAGAATGATCTAATGCGTCTTTTGCTCCTTTGTTTCCGGTGCCGGCAAAATATTGCAGAAAGCGCTGGGCTCCGATGGAAATATTGGCGCCATTGTGTGGGGCATCGAAACTAATCCACATATCTGTATTATGCGGCATGCTATTCTTTTCCATGTAAGCAAGGGCGTATCGGCTTATCAGGCCTCCCATGCTGGGGCCAACAATTTTAATTTTTTCTGTACTATTATTATCAATTAATTCTTGCTTAAGCTTATTAATCAACTCAACCAATACAAAGGCATTTCTTTCTATATATTCCGTTCCCCCATCTACCTCTTTACCTAAGGTGTTTACATATACAGGAAAGTTAAGCACAACTATGTCATACCCTTTGCTGCGCAATTCATCAGCAAACTTGTATCGGGAGGCATTATTTAGATAATCGTCATATAGCCTAACGATCTTCCTTTGATCTTGTGGATCATATCCATCAATGACAATAATAGGTTTCCTTACTTTTCCATTGCATGGAGTACTGGTAGCAAAATAGTAAAAAATAT